>JAAZHX010000111.1 GCA_012510495.1 Smithella sp. | reverse complement strand
AGGAATGTAAAAAAAACTTCTTTTGCTTTTCTTGTCGTATGCAGGTTTGCTTTCTTTTGTTTTGCGGTGTGTCCCTCGATGGATGCGACGGGGGATTGTCGTGTGGATCTGGCGGATCTGGTGATATTGGCATCACAGTGGCTGACCGAGGGCATCCCGGAACCGGACATAACATGGGTCTCTATCAACGACCCCGGTTTTTCCGGCCATGAGGGCTTTAATGGCGAAATGAGCAAATATGAAACGACGAATGCCCAGTATTTTTAGAGGTTGGCTCAAGCGCAAAAAAATGGCAGGGATGCGCGGTTATGGCACATCCCTGCCGGATATGGTTGCAGAAGCTGTTGCTACCTGAGTGAGGCCGGGCCTTTGAACTGGGGCGAAGCGCTCATGGTGCAGAGGGCGCTGGTTTCATTGGCATCGAGAATCATAAATTCGGGGGTCTGCGGGGTGCAGGGGGTCCAGAGGCCGGGGGCGTCGCCGTTGGGGTTTCCGTATTTGGCGAAGTTGGTCCAGTAATCCATCATCTGGAGGCTTAACGCATTGTCGCCGGCGGTGAAAGGCCTCCAGCTATGCCTGAAGGAATGGAAGATGTACCAGAGGTCGGAGGAATGGAAGGCGCCGCTGTTATCGCCGGGGAGCTGCCGCGTGAACAAATAGGTATAGACCGGCTTATCGCTCTGTTCGGCGCGGAGGGCGGCAAAATCCCGAATGGGCTTTGCCATGTCATTCATATCGTTGGCGGTGTAACCGAACATATAGGGGATGTTGGGGATGGCGTTGGCTCTTGCCGTTTCCGAGAATGAACCGGTCAGGAAGAAGTTATCCTTGACGGGTCCCCAATTGACACGGCTGCCGGTGGCGGCGGTGTAGTCGGAGGACATTTTAAGAAGTTCGTCAAACGACAGGGCCCGCATGGCCTGGAGGGTGGTCTTTTGGAAATGGTCCATCATGGCCTTGTTGGCGGTTTGGGCGGTTTCGAGCACACTCATCGGTCTCATCTCGCTGAGGCCGCCGCCGCTCATGCTGATGGCCTTGCTGATAAACTGTTTGGACTTGGGCGAGGCACAGAGGGCCTGGACGCTTCCGGCGCCTGCACTTTGGCCGAAGATGGTGATATTTTCGGGGTCCCCGCCGAACTGCATGATATTTTCGCGAATCCATTTCAGTGCGGCGGCCTGGTCCATGAGGCCGTAATTGCCGGAGACGCCGTCGGGGCTTTCGGCCGACAGCAGCGGGTGGGAGAAGAATCCCATGACGCCGAGGCGGTAGGTGACTGTGACCAGGATGACGCCGCGCGAGGCCCAATCCTCGCCGCCGTCCATTTCGGGTTCAAAGCCGAATCCTTCGCGGTATCCTCCGCCGTGAATCCACATGGCGACGGGCAGTTTTTTGTCGATGCGGCCGGCGGTGGGGGTCCAGACGTTGAGATAGAGGCAATCCTCGCTGAAGGGGACGGAGCCGCTGGCGCGCCATTCCCTGCCGTAAAAGCTGTCGGGATTCCACGTGACCTGCATGGCGGCGGCGCCGTACTTATCGGCGACTTTGACGCCTTGCCACGGGATGACTGGCTGGGGCTGGCGCCAACGCAGGTCGCCGACGGGCGGGGCGGCGAAGGGAATGCCCTTGTAGGCGATGATTCCCTGGGTGGGTGTTTCAACGCCGATGATCTTGCCGCCGTCGATATTCAGTACGGGGTTTGGATGGGGGGTTCTGCAGGCGGTTAAGGTCAGCGCCATGCACAGCAACAGAATGGAAATGATGTTTTTCATAACAGTCCTGAGT
>JAAZHX010000208.1 GCA_012510495.1 Smithella sp. | reverse complement strand
GTTGTGCGCAGGGCTCAGGGCAGGTCATGCTGATTGCGCCACCGTAATGACGATCGTTCTCGGGGGGGGGGGGAGCATGGGACTATGACCGTGCAAAGTTCAGTCTGGAGGTGCTCAAATTTCCCTCGAATGAAATTCAGGGCACCTCCAATCTCGCCCTACGTGTCCTGACCTCAAAACGGATTTCCCGTCCTAAACAATAAGACCTTGTATTACGTGAACGTATCGCAGCAACTACGATCCATTTGCCAGCATGGTGAGTGGCATCCGTTGCGCGTCGTCAGCGCCATAAAAGGAACTGAACAGGCAAGGTTCCCTCCGGATGTGCGACAAGCAATTAAACAAAAAAGCTGTTCCTAAGCGGAGCAGCTTTTCAATAATTCCTCTAGTAATAACTAAAGAGGGGTGACGTCCTGGGCTTGGGGACCTTTGGCGCTGGCGGTGACGGTGAATTCGACCTTCTGATTTTCCTGTAAGGTTCTGAATCCGTCGGCTGTGATTGCGCTGAAGTGCACAAACACATCCTTTGCACCAGAATCCGGGGCTATGAAACCAAAACCCTTTTCACTATTGAACCATTTGACGGTTCCGACTTGACGTTCTGTCATGATTTATTGATCTCCTCTGATCTATCAAAAAATTTGGTTTGTATTACTGGGGGTTTGGATCCGAATGACGAGCACTTTGAAAAGCAAACTACCAATTACATGTTCCAAATATACCACATTTTTGAGTTGTCAAGGATTTCGTAGGGTTAAAAAAGGAGAATAAGAATAGTTTCCGGAAGTGCTGAACCGATTACGTGCAGGTAAACAGCCTGGAACTGGATGGCAACAATCCGGTACATCAACCTGGGTGGAAATAAAAATCGGTCATCAGCTGACAGCTATCAGCTAATTAACTGGCTATAATTATCAAAAAGGAGATTCCCTATGACGAAAATGAGAATAGGCTACATTGGGTTGGGCACGATGGGCGGTGCCATGGCTGAAAATTTGATCAAAGCCGGTTACCCTCTGACCGTTTTTAACCGTACTGTCAGCAAGACAGAAAAATTCATAGCCATGGGCGCGAGGCTTGCTGAAGACCCAGCAGAAGTAGCGCGCCGCTCTGAGGTGGTATTTGTGAATGTCTCGGACACACCCGATGTTTTGGAAGTAGTGCTGGGCAAAAATGGCATCATCGACGGCACGCATCCGGGTATGGTCGTGGTGGACCATTCTACGATAAGCGCCGCTGCCACGCGGCAGATGTATGAAGCCTTGAAGGAGCGGGGAGTTGATTCGTTGGATGCTCCGGTTAGCGGAGGCGATATTGGTGCTATGAATGGCACGCTCTCAATCATGGTGGGTGGGGATGCAAGCGCGCTTGAAAAGGTTATGCCACTGCTGCAGGTAGTTGGTAAGACGGTTACCCATATTGGCGGTCCTGGCGCCGGGCAGGTCGCAAAAGCTGCCAACCAGATCATGGTAGCCGCGCAGATGGTGGCGGAGGCAGAGCTGTTGATTTTCGCGCAAAAAGCTGGTGCTGACCCTCAAAAAGTGATCGAAGCGATTCGCGGTGGGGCGGCACAATGCTGGACGCTGGATAATAAACCGC
>JAAZHX010000035.1 GCA_012510495.1 Smithella sp. | reverse complement strand
GGCCAGGAGGGTGAAAGGGATCCGGTTCAGGTCATCCGGGGCAAGCACACTCTTTTCGAAAGCCAGTGTCCACACGCGGGCAGTTTTTTCGCGGAGGTCAGGATCGGCGATCCACTCCAGTTCGGGCCATAACGAAACTACTTCGTGGTTGCTCATAGGTATTATAGTTTTAGTTGTTACTCCGTAATCAGCGCTGAATCAGCAATTGCTGTTTATAGATATTCCCATCCTTCAGCAAGTGAAGATAATATTTACCCTCCGGTAAATCGCGGACCGGAAGGCTCAATTTCAACTGGTCGGACTGCGCCGTTTTCAACAAGCCTCCCTGTTCACTCCACAGTTGTATCTGATAATTTCCAAAACCGTTGTTAGAACCCGTTTGTCCAATTTTTGTTTTTCCGGCCACCTCCGAAACATCTGCTTCCGGAATCAGGGTAAGCTCGACGTAACTACCGGCGGGGTTGGGTGAAGCCACCAGGTAATATCCACCGCACGAAACGCCATTAAGAACAATCGCCGGAGCCAGGTAATTTCCCCATCCGCACTGGTTGCGGGCCCTGATGGTAACCGACACCGGGTTATCATACCCATAATATGGGGCTGTGAGCTGGACATTTTGTTTCGGAATATCAGGAAAAGGATCCATCGGGTGTTGAACCACCTGCCAATTCCCGGCCTGCCAGTCATACTCCAAAATTCCTCCTAATGGATTCCAGTTGATAATGCCATCGTTAGGCCGGTTGGCACAAATCTGATTACCTCCCGGATAATAAGGGCCAATGTTAGTTATATCAATCATTTCAGGTGAAGGACTCCCAACCCAAACGCTTTCCTGTCGGATTAGAGTATCCCCGCAACTAGTGATGATTCTGACGCGTACCCAGCCTTCACCGCTGGTTGTGGAATATTTGGGTTTAACGATGTAGTTACTTTCGTGATTGCTCCCAACCTGAGTTAAAACCGAAATACTGCAATCCCAATTAATAGTTAATCCTGAAGTTATACCCAAAAGTGAAAAAGTTGTGTTGGAGTTACATATTAGAGAGGGACCTGAGATTTGCCCCCCAGAGGCTTTCAGAACGGCAGCGTATGCATTTACAAGACCATACCCGAAAGTATTATCAAATCCGGCTGTTCCCATATCCGTTGCTGTTTGTTGTAATAGAGTTCTAACTTGTGCTTCTGTTAAATTTGGATTTACTGATAACATCAATGCAACAACACCTGAAACTTGAGGGCACGCGGCTGAAGTGCCATTAAAGTTATCGTAATAATTACCATCAGAAAAACCGTCATCATCTTCTCTATCAACAGTCCTTATGTCACCAGGATCTCCGCCTGATGGAGCAACAAAATCCATTTCAGTTCCACAGGAGCTATAATTCCAAATGTTACCATTTTTATCTATCGCACCAACAGTGATTACTCCATTAACGTTTGCAGGGAATGTCACACCTGAAAAGATTAAGTTTGAGTTGCCAGAAGCAAATACCACTATACTCCCCATTCCATTTCTGCCTTGGGTTCTTGCCCTATTAATAGCATATATTATTGCGTCTGCATCTGGTATATCATTAGGATTTGAAGTAGGATATCCCCAAGAATTGCTAATAATATCAGCCCCTGCATCATCCCATGCAAAATCAACTGCTTCGGCTACATCATGAGCATCTTCAGTGAAAAGGACACGATCAACCAAATTTCCGTTGTAAAAAGTCGGAATCAAATGCCAATCATTGAATACATTAATTGGAACAATATCCACATTGGGTGCAATTCCTCTTATGCCTATTGAATTATGACTTGCGGCAATTATTCCTGCACAACATTGTCCATGACCCAAATGGTCATCTGGGTCAAACGGAAAGTAGGGGGTGGATGGGGGATCATTTTCATTCGGAGCTCCATGTGTATCGGGATTTTCCTGAGAGAATTGGGGTGTAAACCCTTCCAGTACCCTTCCATTCAAATCTTCATGATCCTCAATACCATCGTCAACTACTGCAACCCGGACCGGACAAGAGCCGGTGGTAATACTCCAAGCTTCAGGTGCATTTATGTCTATCCCAATTGTGCCACCAAACTGCCCTTGAT
>JAAZHX010000158.1 GCA_012510495.1 Smithella sp. | reverse complement strand
GTAGCGCTTCCAGTCTGAAGCCAGAAAGCTTTCAGGGTTTGCCTGGATGGTCTCTTTGCGCAAAATGGGAAAAGCGGCAAGATCATCAATGGCTTTAAAATCGCCGGGTTCCATGCCCATTTCCCGCATCAGCTTGGTATAATATGGAACCTTGGCATAGGCGTGGTGGATCATCTTTTGCAGCTTTTCAAGCTGATACTTGTGGATCTCATCGGCAGACCAATACTGGCTTTGCATGGTGAAATCCACCATTTTTTTCAGATCGAAGCCATACTTTTTCCCCATCAGGAAAAATGTAAGATCAGTGCGATTCATTCACAGCTCCGATTTATTGCCAATATCTGTATCAGGCTCAGACTTGAAAGATGCATGCAGGGTTTGGTTCACCACCGGTCTGTATTTTCCTGAGGACGAATTTTCAATGTGGCTCTCCTGGGAAAAAACAAGGGTTACCATGCCCAGTTTTTCCCGGATCAACTTTTCTAACAAAGCTTCCTCATTCGCGTCGAATTTTTGGCCCACATATCTAAACTTGATGTGTTCGCTGCTGGTTTGCAGGGCTTGGAATTTTTGCAGATTACGTCGCGGAGCGATACCGGACTCATATATGATCTTCCAAAGATAGGAGCTATGAAGCGATTGACCTTCCGGACCAGTCAGATAATCAATGGTCCGTCCTTTGATCCATTTTATCAGCGGGCTCTTTCGTCCGCAACTGCAGGCTTTTTCATCCAGCTCCGCCTCGTCACCATTCATGTAGCGGATGAGGGACATGGAAAAATTATCCAAATCCGTAAGAATCAATTCCTGATTTTTTCCCACTTCCAGGAAAACCCGCTCCTGCGTAACATGCAGACCATTGTGGTGGTCACATTCAAAAGCTATGCCGCCAATTTCACCGCAACCGTATTGATCGAATGTTTCACACGCAAACACTTCCCTGAACAGGGCACGGTGTTCTTCAAACAGTGGCTCCGCGGTGGTCATGATGGCTTTAAGCTGAAACTTCAAGCCACGGTTTCTCATCTCAACTGCCATGTTGTGCAGATATTGTGTATAAGCTCTGATCAGTTTGATATCCCGCGTTTGCAACAGTTGCACAAGCCGCGCTAAATTGCGTTCAAAGGTCTCGTAGGTATCAAAGGAATGGCTGTGATGAAGTCTGTCCAACACCTGTCCCTTCAGGCGGACGAGCAATTTCTTGCTTTGGGCATATCCGCCCATCAGATCAACTTTCTCATCTATGGGACCAATTCCCATCCAATCGTAAAAACGTTGATAGGCACCCCAACTGGAACTGCGGGTGACAGCATCGTTACGCTTGGGAAGCGCGCCTCCGGTGGTTCCACCGGTGAAACCGCTTTTCACGCCTTTGATATCTTTAAGGTTATGGGGCACAAATTCATCCTTGCGCTCGAGGATAAGCTCTTTGGTCAACACAGGAAAACAAACAATATCCTGGGGCTCTTTGATATCTTCCGGTTCCAAGCCCAGGTTTTTCATAACATTGGCATAATAAGGTATGTTTTGCCGGCAGTGTTTCAATAGGCGCACAAGTTTGGCCTTTTGAAAGCTTTGCATTTGCTCCGAAGAATACCATTGGGTTTGTGTGTAGAGCCGGTAATGCTTGCCGACCGTTTTGCCGCTGAGCAGGTCGCTCAAAAAAAGCAGGCTCATCCCAAGGCTCCGTGGGAGCTTTGAGCAGCCGATTCGCCCGGTGCCTCCAAGCCAGGTCCCGGGACCTCATAGGTGAGATAATACATGGCGGGGACGATGAACAAGGGAGCCAGATACATGAACCATCCGGTGATGCTTTTCATCAATCCCGACACAAAGAACGCCAACAAGGACAAGGCATAGTAGAACCAAAAATCTTGATCGAAAACCCTTTTGTTTCTCCGAATATGCGCCAACCACGACAAGAAAAAGGGGAGAAATCCCAAAAAACCGAAAGAAGCCAGGAAATATAACCAGAAAAGATGAAAAGCTTCCGGATTGGTGTTTTTCGATGAGCCAAAGAATGGATACCTGGCGATGGTTTCAACACTCCAAAACACCCTCTGCAAACGCTGTTCCACCGAAGTTTCTGTTCTGCCGGTGGATGTAACCTCAACGCCTTCCTGGGATGCCAGTTTAATAT
>JAAZHX010000309.1 GCA_012510495.1 Smithella sp. | reverse complement strand
CTTTCGAGCGGCACGGTGATTGCGACCGACAGCGTTCAGCGCGGCGGCGGTGGCTCTGAAAAGAGCGCGCCAGTCCCGTCTCAAAGCAGGAAAATATCGCTGAAGGCGATGACGCTCAACAACAGCAAGCAGAAGATAAACGATCAGCTCGGAAACCCGATTGAAATCGGCATAGTCGTCATCTGGAGGGTGGTAAATACGGCGATGGCCGTTTTCAACGTCGATAATTACAAGGAGTATCTCTCTTTGCAATGCGATTCGGCGGTCCGCAACATCGTCCGCATCTATCCTTATGACGTGGCGCCGAACATCGACACGACCGGCGACGGTCAGGCGGACGAGGGCAGCTTGCGGGGTTCGAGCGAAGTGGTCGCCGAGCGGATTCGCAAAGAGATCCAAGATAAGGTCACTTTGGCGGGCATAGAAATTTTGGAAGCCCGGATCACCTATCTGGCCTATGCCACCGAGATCGCCTCCGTGATGCTCCAGCGCCAGCAGGCAAGCGCCATCATCGACGCCCGCACCATGATCGTGGACGGGGCGGTGAGCATGGTGGAGATGGCGCTGAACAAGCTGAAAGAAAACGACATCGTCGAGCTGGATCAAGAGCGCAAGGCCGCCATGGTCAGCAACCTGTTGGTGATCCTCTGCGGAAACCGGGAGGCACAGCCCGTGGTGAACAGCGGCAGCTTGTATTGATCCACCCATGGCAAGCGAGAAAAAACAGATCCCCCTGAGGGTTTCCCCGCAGCTGTTTGAAAAAATCGCCGCCTGGGCCGAGGACGACTTCCGCTCCCTCAACGGGCAGATCGAATATCTGCTGACCGCTTGTGTCCGCCAGCGGGAAAAGAACGGACGCCCCGTACCCGAGCGCTTTCAGGGAAACCGCACAGGGCAGGACGAACAGGAATAAGACCGCGCAACAAAACAGAGCCGAAGCGGCTGCAAACGCAGACACAACGGCTCTGTTTTCATTTTTGGCGGAGGGTTCCAAATAGGATGCATTCTGCATTTTTACAAGGGAAGAATCCCCCCGTTGTGCGGCCGAATACGCACGCCGCCACAGGGAGCGGGAATGTTCGATGTTTATCGGAGGTTTTTACTTCTTCAACACCCGTTTCAAATAGTGCCCCGTATAGGATTTTTCGCACTTCATCACCTGCTCGGGGGTGCCGACGGCGACGATCTCGCCGCCCTTGTCGCCGCCCTCGGGGCCGAGGTCAATCAGGTGGTCGGCGATTTTGATCACGTCGAGGTTATGCTCGATCACGATAATCGTGTTGCCGCCCGCGACCAGTTTTTGCAGCACCTCGACCAGCTTGTGGACGTCGGCGGTGTGCAGGCCGGTGGTCGGCTCGTCGAGCAGATAGACCGTCTTTCCGGTCGAGCGGCGCGAAAGCTCCGCCGAGAGCTTGACGCGCTGCGCCTCGCCGCCGGAGAGCGTGGTCGCCGGCTGGCCGAGCTTGATGTAGCCCAAACCGACCTCTTGCAAGACCAGCAGTTTTTTATGGATTTTCGGGATGCTTTGAAAGAACTCGACGCCCTCGTCGAAGATCACGTAGATGCTCGAGAAGCCGAAGAACGAGTAACTGCGGACCGTCTTGACGCCGGGCAGGCCCAGCAGCGAAACCGTCAGCGGGTAGGTGACCTGGTCTTCCACGTCCTGCGGCGAGCGCCCCATCCACTCGGTGAAGACGATCTGCTGGTTCTCCCCGATGTCGGGGATGGCATCGACCGGGACCGGCGACCTCGGCAGCCCACCAAGGTCCCAGTCG
>JAAZHX010000265.1 GCA_012510495.1 Smithella sp. | reverse complement strand
GGCCATCGGCCAGGGCTATAAGGTTTTTGTTCTGCAATTTATGAAGGGGAGAAAATACGGCGAATTTATTGCCGCGGAAAAATATTTATCGAACATCACGATCAAAATGTCCGGCCTGGACAGTTTTGTCATGCGCGATCATCCCGCGGCCATCGATATTGACATGGCCCGAAAAGGACTGGATATCGCCCGCAAGGCCATTATGAGCGGTAAATACGACATGGTCATTCTCGACGAAATCAATGTGGCGCTGGATTTTAAACTTGTCGATTTAAAAGACGTGATGAAACTTATAAAAAACAAGCCCGCTCATGTGGATCTGATTTTAACGGGCCGCTACGCACCGAAGGAAATCATCAAGCTCGCCGATACCGTCAG
Organism: Smithella sp.; assembly: GCA_012510495.1. GTDB lineage: Bacteria > Desulfobacterota > Syntrophia > Syntrophales > Smithellaceae > UBA8904. The sequence goes on along the minus strand of JAAZHX010000265.1, from coordinate 1,133 downwards.
CGACGTTCAGGAAATCAAGCATCACTACAATGCCGGTATCAAAGACCGCGCGGGAATAGAATATTAAACACCTCATCTTTAAAATTAACGGAGGACAAATATGTTTGCATGGCTAACCAGTCCGGAAGCGTGGATCGCTCTGGCGACGCTGACGGCATTGGAAATTGTTCTGGGCATCGACAATATCATCTTTATTTCTATTCTGGTCAGCCGGCTGCCGAAAAACAAACAGAATTTTGCAAGAAACACAGGGCTGATGCTGGCCATGTTGACACGACTGGCGCTTCTGTTTTCCATCTTCTGGGTTATCAAACTGACCGCGCCCTGGTTTACGGTATTCGGCCAGGAAATTTCCGGACGGGACATGATTCTGATCGGCGGAGGACTCTTTCTGCTGGCCAAGGCCACGCATGAAATTCACACAAGCCTGGAGGGCGCTCAGGAGGAGACTCCCAGACTTATTTCATCCAGTGTGGCAGCGGTTCTGATTCAGATTGCCCTGCTGGATATTGTCTTTTCTCTCGATTCCGTCATCACGGCGGTCGGTCTGGCAAAGGACGTTTCCATCATGGCCATCGCCATCATTTGTGCGGTCGGCGTCATGCTCTTTGCCGCCAAACCGATCAGCAAATTTGTGGACGCCCACCCGACCATCAAAATTCTGGCTTTATCTTTCCTGCTTCTGATCGGCGTGACCCTGGTGGCGGAAGGATTTGACGTCCATGTGCCCAAAGGGTATATTTACTTTGCCATGGCGTTTTCCGTGGGCGTGGAAATGCTCAATCTGCGCATGCGCAATAAGCAAATGAAACCGGTCAAATTACACAAAACAGTATATAATCCTGAAGCATAAGTTACCCAAAAGAGTTTAGAAAAAATAAAAAGGAGAATGCAATGAGTAACATAAGTTTTGAAGGTAAAGTCGTTATTGTGACCGGCGCCGGATCCGGTCTTGGCCGCGAATATGCACTGGAATTTGCCAGAAGGGGCGCTTCGGTTGTCGTTAACGACCTGGGCGTTGCCCGCGACGGATCGGGATCAACAAAAAACGCCGCCGATGCGGTGGTTACCGAAATAAAAAACTCCGGCGGAAAAGCGGTTGCCAATTACGACAGCGTGGCAACGCCTGAAGG
>JAAZHX010000227.1 GCA_012510495.1 Smithella sp. | reverse complement strand
TAACAAATTATTAATTCGTTTCTTTATATCTCGTCTTAGGTGGTGCCGATCATGAGTGCCCGATCAGACAACTCCACTCAAAAAATGCTAGATTACACTTAACAATTGGCAATTTCAAGAAAATACTTGAAATTTTTCTTTATGGATATCATATTATTTTCATAATAAATGTGAAGAGGATATCCCATATGATCACGTTGCCGAAGGCGCTTTTGGACAAATATGACGATTGGCTGGAACGGGAGGCGGTTGATGCCAACCGTCATGGCGAGCACCGGAAATGGCTACGCTATTATCTGGATTTCTGCCACAAATACGGGAATGGATACCTTGACGAACTGAGCCTTGGTCTATTCGCCGAAAAGCTGCAAGACAAAGGTCAGCACCCTTTCCAGATCGAGGAAGCGTCACGTGCCGTTCGTTTGTATTACCGAATGGCCGGGGAAACGAAAGATGCCCTGCCGACACCTGCCTGCGAACCTGAAAGAATCTCAAAACTGCCTCCGGCCACCATGAAATCTGAAGGTGCGTCCTGGGTGGGTGAACTGACAAGGCTCAGGGAAGAAATCCGGATTCGTCATTATTCTGCCAAAACGCTATCGAGTTATTATGGCTGGGCCAGAAAGTTCCAGGCTTTTGTCCGGAGCAAGTCCCCCACATTGCTTGATACCGACGATGTCAAACGGTATTTGACGTGGCTGGCGGTGGAAAGGGATGTTGCGGCCTCAACACAGAATCAGTCATTCAATGCGCTGTTGTTTTTTTATCGACACGTTCTGGGCAAAGAATTCGGAAAAGTTGATGGCGTTGTACGCGCCAAGCGGCGTAAATACGTGCCGGTGGTCCTGTCCCGGGAGGAGATCGACATAGTTCTAAGTAAACTTGAGCCTCCTTTTGACCTTGTTGTAAAACTGCTTTATGGCTGTGGGCTCCGGATATCGGAGTGTCTGGATCTTCGAGTGAACGCATTCAACCTTGAGATGGGTGTGCTGACAATTCATGACGGCAAAGGCGGAAAGGACAGAACGGTGCCTTTGCCCGAAACCTTGGTTCCGGCTATTCGTTCTCAACTGGAGGTGGTTCGCTCCATTCTTGATCAGGATTTGTCTACGGAAAGCTTCGCCGGGACGTTTCTGCCACACGCACTGGAACGCAAATATCCAAAAGCTCCGACAGAATTTATCTGGCAGTGGTTTTTCCCGGCCATATTGCTGACAAAAGTTTCAGGCGCAAATGAGTTCAGACGCTATCATTTGCATGTGTCGCATGTGAACAAGGCCATCAAAGCGGCATCCGATTCCACAACGCTGACAAAGCGCGTGACGGCGCACACTTTCCGCCACAGCTTCGCCAGTCATCTTCTTCAGGCAAATTACGATATCCGGACGATACAGGAATTACTGGGGCATAGTGATGTGCAGACAACAATGATCTATACGCATACGGTCAAAAGTTCGACAAAGAAAGAGCCTCGCAGTCCGTTGGATTTTTGAACGCTTCAGTCGAGCAGGCGCATTTGGACGTGTTCGCGAGAGGGAATGCGCAGGGCCAGGCCGGGCTCGAGCGCCAATGGAAAAAAGAGGTCGTTGTAGTCGCAGATGATCCACCAGAGCCGGGCGTCACCCAGATAACGGTGCGCGAGCAGATCCAGACGGTCGCCCTCGACCACGGTGTGCAGGCGGTCGTCGTGTCTGGGGGTGGTGTCGATGCGCTGGCGCATGCCGAGGGAGGTGCCGTCACTGTCCCGGTAGAGAACGCAGCGGGCGTAGCGGGAATCACGGCCGATCATGAACGTACCTCCGACCAGTTGATGGAACGGTCCACATATTCCTCGAGGACGATGTCCACCTCGGCCCGTTGCGGCAGCAGGTTGTCCCGGTCGAACAGGCCGAAGAACCGCGCCTTCACCTGCCGGACGATGCAGGTCACGCCGGGGTAGAGATCGCCGAAGATGAGCAGCACACGGTGCGGCGCGTTCTTGAGCATGGTTCCGGCGTGTTCCGGATATTGCAGCGAGCGGAGCCAGTCGACCTTCTGTTTGACCGGCCCCTTAAACAGCTCGACTTTGAAGGCGATCCGGCGCGGCTCCCCGGCGACGTACTGGTAGCGCGGGTGGCTCATGCCGGGGATCTTGATCGTCGCGTAGTCGGTCGACTTCTCGTCGCTGATGGAGTTGGGGTTGTACTGGAATTCGAGCCGCTCCCCCGTGTCGGCGTCCACCAGATATCCCTTGATGGGCTGTTGATCCCAGGCCATGTATTCCTCACAAGGTTTCGTAGTTTCTGATCTTCCGCTCCCGAAGATCCTTGTAGACGGCCTCGGCCACCTTCCGGCCATCGATGTTGGTGGTCACGCTCAGTTCCACCGGGCGGTCGGCCAGACCATCGAGGCGCGAGAGCAGCGATTCCAGCAGTTCGCGCAGCCCCGGACCGGCGTCCTCTCCGCGCAGGGGTGTCGCGGGAGCGGTTCGGGCCGAAGCGATCAAACGCTCGGAGGGCACCGTCTCGGCGAGTCCGGATTGCAGGGGCTTCGCTATCGGAGTCGGCGCGGCCGTCTTGGACCGTTCAATCCCGGCCGGAGCCGGAGAGGCACTTCCGATTTCCGGTGCCGGTTCCACCGCAAACGGCTGGATGTAGCTCTTACTTACCGGCTCGACGGCCGCCGCGACGGTCTGCACGGTGCCGTTCATCGGTTGTGGGGGTGGCGCGGCCGTGGCCATGACCGGCTGGAGCATCAGCATGGCGCTCAGGGCCTTGGGCACCAGGCGTTCGTCCAGACGCGGCACGAGACTCAGCACGCTTTCGATGATGCGTTGCCCAATCGATTCGGCGGGCGGCGC
>JAAZHX010000021.1 GCA_012510495.1 Smithella sp. | reverse complement strand
ATCCTGTGAGGTGTCCAGGGTGGTCAACGCCCCGTTTGGGCCGGAAAAGGCTTCTACGTTGACCAGAGAGGTATGCCCTTTGCCTTCGATGATAATGGGGTGGATGTCTTCGATCCGGGAGCCGGCATTGGCAATGATGGAGCCTTGGGCAATCTGCCAGTTGCGATTGAAGGCGCTGTCGCCTCGTTTGTGAAGCCCCACCGTCACGCAGTCAAGATTGAAATTGGTCAACTGGCCGTATGTCGCCGGCCCCAAGTAGATCCCGCCGTAAACGCCAAATGTAAACAGGTCTATCAACTGGGCGTTGTCGGTGTGGTCAATCCAGTAGGTGTAGGTTTTGCGGGCGAGCACCGAATCGACCACCGCACGGCTGTATTGGCCGTCAATGAATCGACGATTGGCGGGATTGACATGGCAGTGAAGAATGCGGGGGATGTCATAGCAATAGTCGATGTGGATGAATCGTCCGCTGAGGGGATAGCCGTAGCAATGTTCGATAAGAATCTGCTCGACAACGGCATTGCGGCGACCGGCAAAATCCATGGCGAAAAATTCCCCGTAAAAGGTCAATGCGGACAACGTTACGCCTTGAGCGCCTTGGCGTTTACTGCATTGGATCGTGGCCGGATATTCGATAATCTTTTCCGGGTCGCCAAGCGTCTGTTGAGGATACCAGAATTGGATGCCGCGAATCTGTGTGGCATGCTCGACTGTAATGAAGGGATTTTGACGGTCTTCGATGGCAAAGACGCTGCCGACGGGCCGGGGCTTGTCCGGGTGTCGCGTGCCGCGGCCGACCGGACCATGAGCGCCGATCAGCGACACATTGGCTTTCAGCACCAACCCCCCGTCAACCCGATACGGCTCGTCAGACGGCTCAAGATAAAGGGCCGCACCGCGCGGCGACGCCCAATCGATTGCGGTTTGCAGATTCTTCCGATTGACCGAGGGGCTGTTGGAAGGCAGCACGTCAAATTGACGAACGCTTACAAATCCGCCCTCGACGGCCTTGCCGAAACCCTCTGCCGCCATAACGGCAGCGCCCAGTGACAGCAGAGCGATTGTGACATAGCGTGATAGTGTCATACTAAGTCCCTTTTCAAATTCAGTGTTTAAACGTGAAGGGCCAGTCGCCTTGTGAGGTGCGGACGCCGGTTTCGTGGCGGATATAGCGCAGGGGGCGCCGTCGAAAGGCTATGAATTCGAAAATAATTGTCGATGTCGCCAACCGCTCAAAAAGTCCGACTCCCCGCAACAGACGGGAAGTCGGACCACTTACCATTCAGATTCAAAAGATCAGCAACGTTTATGTTGCATCTCGCTGATTGCGACCAGACACCTTACGCCCGACGTCTGCGAAGCAGAGCCAAACCACCAAGACCCAGAAGCCCCAACGTCATCGGCTCAGGAACCACCGTGAAAGAGAAGTTGTCCGCCGCGCCGCTTACGACGTGATAGTTCTTGAACGCCGGCCACAAACCATCGTTCTCAAGATCAGTGAAATATTTCAGATTCGGCCGGAGTGACTCTTCTAACGAATCAGTATCGAAGCTTCCAGAGTCCACTAAAGTACCACCCAGCGTTGTCAGGGTGGCGCCAATCAGCACCCGGAAATCACCCATCTTGGTGAGGGTCACAGTAAATGAATACCACTCATCCGGGGTGATGTTGAGATTACCCGCTCCCACCTGATATTGGGCACCACTGATACTGTTGACTCTGTCAAAATAAGTCTGCATCCGATTCCCATCCAACTGGGCGCCAAAGATTTTGTCGGACGTAACAGAGTCGTAGTCGTACATCATGCCCAAGCGGTCATCGTCGAAAGTACCGACATCCGATGCCTGAAAATCCATCGAAAGCTTAATGTAATCTCCAACTTCAAGCTCTGTCCATTTAACCTTATTCGCCGTCAGCATGTCGCCGCCCGACATCGTGGCGATATCATTAGCTCCCGCTACCCCCTTGGAGCCGCCAACGCCGATACCCGACTGGACGACAGGGCCATTGGCGGAGTACCAATAGGCGTTGTCCGCAAGAGCCCCATCTGCATACGTATCAAAACTATCCGTCGCCGCATTAACGACGCCAACGACACCCACCACCAACACTACACTCACCAAAATTTTTAGAGTACTCATCATTCCAACCTCCACAAAATTAATTTCTGAACCTATTTTCTGCAAAAGCCATTCTCTTGCAGTCAATGTCAAAATCACGATGTAAAAATCAAGGTCATGTGCCCGACTCGGGGCGGCCTGACTAAACAGCATTCAAGTAAACGTTCATTTGTGCCCGGCGAGAAACATGCCGGAAATCGTGTGGGCAACACTCGACTTCCAAAACAAAATGCCGTGGCATTTGCCGCATTAGGGATATTGAGGATATTGAATAGAATTTCAAGCCATACCAAGACCGAATTGAGTCGCCTTTTATGCCGACCCACACCACCGAACATCGAACAACGGCCTTCCGGTCCAGTCGCCGCCGAAAAGCGTCCGAATCTACGTTTCAGTTCATCAATCCTCATCGCCTCTCACGAATCTCCCACTCACAACCGAAGTCGCATCCGCCAACATCACCCAACCGCATCCCTCCAGCCACCTGCACTATCCTAACATGTCACCGCTAAATATTCAACAGTATTTACAAATATCATAAAAATATAACCGTAAAACTGTGCCACAATCCATACATATTCATATAAGCCCCTGAAAAATAAATATTTACATAAGGCCATACAAGGGGACCTGGCCTATCCTCTTCACGTGGAACCCACTATTTTTTGAGTGTGCGAGAGGGTGTAAAGTTCCACCAAAGCATCCTGTACTCCCT
>JAAZHX010000067.1 GCA_012510495.1 Smithella sp. | reverse complement strand
TTCCACGGTTTTGTTTTCGTTCTCTATCAACATCTTGCATCCACTTTCCTGCGTCCCTTTGCTCCACAGCCATTACGCCGCTTCCTCGCTACTATGGACGCTCTGACTCCTGTCCGGCGGGTTCTTCGTGTCCTTATCGGGAACATTGAACGCCCGTCTTACACCGGACAGGTCTCCCCGGTTCACCCGGCGCGACCTTCCAGGCATCCCGTCGCCAACCACCCAGTGCGCTCTGACGTTGCTTTGCTGCTGCCCCTCCAGCGCGTCAGACGCCGATCCTTTATCCACGATCAGTCAGGCTTCACCTTGTATGAGGAGGCTCGCCGCTGCACTAGGCCGAATCGCGTTCGTTACCCTACGGGCTACTTGTTTGCTTCCGGTTGCTCTCCACCCCGCCTCACGGCGACGCAGTTTCCTTCAGCTATCGGGATTGGGCATTGTCCCGAAGGAGGACTTTCACCTCCCAGTTCGCACCCGCTCCCGGGCGCACTCATACCGGCGAAAGCCGGGGTCCAGTAATTACAGTGGGTTATGGACCCCGGCACTTGTGCCCTTCAGGGTATTCGCCGGGGTGACGACTTGAATTACTTTTCACGAGACCGTCAAAGTTGTTTATTCTGAAAAACATCAAAACCGTTCAGACGCAATGGCACGGGAAAAACAGATCAAAGCATGGAAAAGTCGCAAGATGATAGCGGAACACGTTCTGATGAGACTGTCCGATTGAAATCGCGCGTCAGGATTTACCCTGCTTCTAATGCCCGGTCAGAGTATCCCAGAGGTTATCGACGAGGAGGGGATTGAATATGCGCACTCCCCGGACATTGAACCTTTGCTCTCCGTCATAGAGGACAGCACCCGCGGTGAGACGCTTGACTCCCAACGCCTGGAACTGTTCGACGACCCCGAGAATCGCCTCCCGGCCACCTGCCTGCCGGTAGGCAGGTTGAGCGGCTGGAGGGGTTCCACCTCGCGGTCCCTGCCTCCACCGCCGCGTCCTGGTTCCTGCCCAGGTAAACGGAAGTATCTTTCCCGCGTGGCTCTACGTGGTGGAGAATCCGATTTCGGACAGACTCACCCCTCTCGGCGGTTTCCGCTGGCCGCGATAGACTCCGTTCGGTCAAATCCGGAGAAAATCGGAAAAACCCTTTGACAGGCCCGCATGACTCCGTATAATACATGCCAGTTTGGTGTGATCGGACCGGGTGGAAGCCGATGGGGCTATCCAGGACGGATTCGATTCTCTAAACCGAAAGATTGAAGCCGTTCAGAAATGGGACGGGACCCTGTGCGACTGGAGTAAGTGATGGAAGATCGATGGCTTTCCGTAGATGAAATTGCGGCTTATCTCGGCATTAAGCGGGATACGGTCTATAAGTGGATATCTGAACGGCAGATGCCGGCGCACCGGATGGGACGCCTCTGGAAATTCCGCAAGGAAGAGGTGGACAAGTGGGTAAAGACAGGGGGGGCGGATAATAGCCGTATTGACGATAGCAGGAAGGCTGAAAAGATATGACAGCTTCAAGCGATTCAATACATGAAGGGTGTATTTTTACCGGCTCGCTCTTTAGCGAACCGATGCGTGTAGAGACGGCGCATACCAGCAATGACGGTACTTGGACTGTAGGTCTTGTTGGCACGCACACCGAACGTTTCCGAAAGGTTACGCTGACAAAACAGGACATTAAAGGGCTGACCGTCCTCGACTCCGGTTTTACTTTCGATGGCGACGGCCATCTCCTTCGTTTGGGTCTTCAAGCATATTCGCTCGGCATCGCCTGGGAATTCGACCCCTATTTCGGTCTTTCGATTTCAAGGGTCGACCCGCTGCCTCATCAGCTCGAGGCCATCTACGACTATCTTCTGAAACTGGCGCGTGTCCGTTTCCTGCTCGCCGACGACGCCGGCGCCGGAAAAACCATCATGGCCGGCCTCCTCATCCGTGAACTCCAACTGCGCGGACTTGCCGAGCGGATTCTGATCGTCTGCCCTGCCAACCTGTCGTTCCAGTGGCAGCGGGAGCTGAAAGAAAAGTTCGATGAGAAATTCCTCGTCCTGAAAGGCGGAGACATTCGTGACCAGTTCGGTGTCAACCAATGGCTGGAACAAAAAAAGGTTATCACTTCGCTTGACCTAGCCAAGCGGACAGAAATTCTGCCGGGATTGAAACAGGTCCGCTGGGATCTCATTATCGTGGACGAAGCCCACCGCATGTCCTGGACCCCCCCCTCCCGGAAAACGGCTCGCTACGCCCTTGGTGAACTCTTGCGGGACACATCGGACCACATTCTTTTGCTGACGGCAACACCGCACAAGGGTGATCCGGCCAATTTTTCACTATTCTTACAATTACTCGATGCGGATGCCTATGCTGATGTCCGCTCCATCCACGAGGCCATGGAACGCCGCCGTGCTCCGTTTTATCTTCGCCGCACGAAGGAGGCGATGGTCTATTTCCCCGAACGGCAAACGGACGGAACCTGGGCGGCAGAGAAGATCTTCACAAAGCGTATTACACACACGGTCGATTTTCAGATCGATGGTCCGGAGTTTGATCTTTACAAAGAGATTACCCGTTTCGTAAAACGCCAAAGTGCGAAAGCCGCCGCCCAGGGTGACGATCCCCGTGCCCGCGCGGTTGGTTTTTTGATGTCTCTCTATCAGCGCAGGCTGGCCTCCAGCACCTACGCCATGCGGCGCAGCCTGGAAAACCGGGCGCGCAGACTGGAAGAAGGCATCAAAAGAGCGCAGGAACTGGTAAAGACGGCCCCACCCGACCTTCCCGATCCGGAAGAGATCGAGGAAATGGAGGAAAATGAGCGCGAGCGGCTGGAAGAGATGCTTGAAGCCATCACGCTCGCAGGAAACGCCGAACAAATCCGCGAGGAGATCGCAGAACTTCGCGGACTTGCCAAACAGGCCCAAGCCGTTGAAGACGATGGTGCGGAAGCAAAGCTCGCCAAACTTAAAGACTTGTTACATAAAGAAGGTTTTTTTGATCATCCTGAACAGCGGTTGCTGCTCTTTACTGAGTTCAAGGACACCCTTGATTATCTCATCCAAAATCTGAAGACCTGGGGTTTCAAGGTAGGTTGCATCCATGGCAGTATGAAGCCGGGATCCCGCGATGAGCCGGGCACGCGTCTTTACTCGGAGCAGCAATTTCGTGAAGGTGCAATACAAGTGCTCGTGGCAACCGAGGCGGCAGGAGAAGGCATCAATCTGCAGGTCTGTAATATTCTTTTCAATTACGACATCCCCTGGAACCCGAATCGCCTTGAGCAGCGTATGGGGCGCATCCATCGTTACGGCCAGCGGAAGGACTGTCTCATCTTCAATTTCGTGGCTACAAACACCATCGAGGGACGGGTTCTTCAGCGACTATTGGAAAAGCTCCAGGAAATTCGTGATGCACTGGACGACGACGCAGTCTTCAACGTTGTCGGAGAAGTACTCCCGGCCGCACATGTGGAGCGTGTTCTTCGGGACTACTACTCAGGTAAACTTGGCGATGCCGACCTTGAAGAACGTCTCCTGGAGAACGTTGACGAAAGACGTTTCCGGGCAATATGCCAAAACGCGCTCGAAGGCCTGGCGGCCAAGAAACTGAATCTGGAGATGCTGATCGAGCGACGTGCCCGAGCACAGGAACGCCGCGTAGTGCCGGAAACCATCGCTCGTTTTATTCGCGAGGCAGCCGAATACGTTCCGCTTAAGTTAAAAATCATAGAAGGCATGGCTCATACCTTCGAGCCTGCCCGGACGCCGCCGGCGCTTCAACGGCACGAACGTGATCTGGACTGGAAACTTCCCGGCCTGGCGTCGAAGTATACACGTTGTTCCACCGACCGTGAAGCCGCTGAAACCCACAACCTTGAATGGGTCACCCCCGGTCATCCGCTCTTCGAGGCCCTCCGCAGGCATGCCTATAACAAAGCGGCCGAAGTGCTCGGAAAGGGATCATGCTTCTATTCGCTGGAACACGAGAAGCCTTCACGTATCGACTTCTATCGTGCCCGTGTAGTGGACGGCCTCGGCCATATCGTTCACGAGCGTCTTTTTGCTGTGGAACTTATCGGCGACGGTGAGCCAAGGCTTCGCGAACCTAACATGCTGGGAAATTTTTCTCCCGCGGAGCCTCCAGAGCATATACCCGCTATTGCTGCGGAGCCCGAGGCATCTGAATGTTTGCATAAGAGCGCGCTCCAGCCGTTTCTCGAGGAAACACGAGAAGAGCGCCTGGCAGAGGTGCAACGCATTGTCGAACATGTCGAGCTGTCTTTGACCGAGTTGCTGCAGCGTGCGGATGAAGAAATAGGAAAAGCCAATGAAGATAAGGAAAGTGGCATTGCCGGCGCGGACGGGCGTTTGGCTCAGGCCGAAAACCGACACGCTGAACTCCTGGCTCGACGAGAGCTGCGCCGGCAGGAACTGGAACGTCAGCGCTCGCTGTCCCTGCAAGCAGTGGAACGGATAGCGAGCGTCCTTGTCCTTCCTCATCCCGAGCGAGAGGCCCCGGATGTGCGCCGCATGCGACCGAACCTGGAAACCGAGTCCATTGCCATGCAGGTGGTGATGGAACATGAGCAAGCCCAGGGCCGCCAGGTTTACGACGTTCATGAAAAGAACCTGGGTTACGACATTACCAGTCTGGATTTGAATTCCGGAGAGCTGCGCCTGATTGAAATCAAGGGTCTGGCCGCACCCACAGGCACAATCCTCCTCACGCCAAATGAAAGGCGCGTGGCCGAGGACCGCCGGGATTGCTATTGGCTTTACGTTGTCACTAACTGCCTGCCTGATCCGCAGACAGGCGTCACCCATCCGATCATGCAGGAGCCGATCAAAGACCCGGCCAGATTCTCCTGGCGGGAAGTGACCAAGGTCGCCCACTACTGGCTCGAAGTGAATACCATGACGAAACCAATGACGCTCAGGGAGGATAGTGAGCCATATGGAAGGAAAACGCCATGATAACCCTTCGACTTTTTTCCCACGAGTTCGAATCCGTTCCGGCCGCCACTTCCTGGTACCTTGCTGATCTCGGCGAGGCGCGTGGAAAACAGGAATTGTTCACCCGCCAATCGCCGCAACGTCTAAAGGTTCTCCGGGAGCACGCGCTCATTGAAAGCGCTGTTTCGTCAAACCGGATCGAGGGCGTGGAAGTCGATCAATCCAGAATCGCCACCATCGTTTTCGGCCGGCCTCTGCTGCGGGACCGTGACGAGGAGGAAGTGCGGGGGTACCGGCAGGCCCTGACATGGATTCATGAGCAGGGCGAGAAAATTGCGATATCGGAAGAAACCATTTTACAACTCCACCGTATGACACGCGGGGAAATCTGGGATGCCGGAAAATACAAAGAAAAAGACGGCGACATTATAGAAAAGTTTCCGGATGGCAGGTCTATGGTCCGCTTCAAGACGGTTCCGGCTAAAAGCGCGCCGACCTGCATGCGGGATCTTGTCGAGCTGTACGACGATGCTGTTAAGGATCACAAAATCCCGCCTCTTGTCCTTTTAGCCGTCTTTAACCTGGATTTCCTGTGCATCCACCCGTTTCGTGACGGCAACGGCCGGGTGTCCCGGCTCCTTATGCTCCTGCAATGTTACCATCTCGGGATTGAGGTCGGGCGATATATCAGCCTGGAGCGCCTTATTGAACAGCACAAGGAACGATACTACGAAACCCTTCAGCAAAGCTCCCAGGGCTGGCATGAGGGCAAGCACAACCCGTGGCCATATATCAATTATCTCTTGTCGATTTTGAAAGCGGCCTACAGGGAATTTGAGGATCGTTTGGGCTGGACCAAGGCTCCACGAGGCGCTAAAACGGAATTGATCGAAAAGGCCGTGAGGGATTTTTCTGCGGAGTTTTCGGTTAATGATTTGGAGAGAGCTTGTCCGGGTGTAAGCCGGGATATGATCCGCAGAGTCCTTCGGAATCTCCAGGCCAAGGGTGACGTCGAATGTATCGGGCGAGGCCCCGGTGCTCTATGGCGTAAAAGGGAAAAGAGGTAATACCCTCAAAAAGGGGTAATAAAGAGGGTAATGCCGAATGAGTCGGGTAACTAAAGGGATCATAAATCGCTCAAAGGATTTACGACAGGCATTTTATAAACAGGACGTAAAGAGGGCAAACAGGACATGAGTGCCGCCCGCGTAGAAACAGGACACAAACCGGACATGTTCCCATTTGGGCTGATTTATTTTAAGCATGAGGGGCGATAGATGAAGAATATTGCAAATACTGGGTCTGTCTACGACAACCTATGTGTCAGGCCGGGCATGGTACGGGAAGGGGCTTCGGCAGGCAGGTTAGTCGGGACAAGGTCCAGATGGGAGGGTGTGCAATGACCTACAC
>JAAZHX010000091.1 GCA_012510495.1 Smithella sp. | reverse complement strand
GGACAGGCACTGTGCCGACTTGGTCATGGCAGAATGCCGCCGACATCAGTACTATTTCTCAACCTCAGGAAGACGAGTTGTGGGACGCGATTGTCTCAATCCATTCAACAATGAACAATGCGACAGACCCTAATGAACTATTACCGCTTTTCACAAAGAAGACATTGGATTACGCGAGTGCCATGTATGTGTCTAATGCAGAAATGGAACAAAACCAACTGTCATTTTTTGAGTCTCTCTTGGCCGATTCCAATTGGGGAATGAAAGCGATCAGCCGCGAGGATTTCAAATATTTCAATGTCAACAGCAAAATCATCAAGGTTGAGCGACTCAATGGAAGTGAACTTTTCGAAACAAACATATTGCAATCGGGGCCAGCGAATAACCGCTCCCTTGAAATCCCCTTGTATTTCGCGTTAATATCCGATGAGTGGAAGATAGTGCAATAACGAATGTATCCTCAACACAATTTGGAAGGTCTGTTTTGGCAAACAAGCTTATTGCATATATTCATAGGGTTCATCATTCCCGGCATGAAGTGGTCGAACGTCTTGGGACGTTTACAAGAGGCCGAAAGCAATACGAGATACATTATCTGAAGAAGTCTGTTTGTGATCTACAAGGGACGATAGAGTTTCGCCGCGCCGATAGTTTATTTAAGTTTGAGTTCTCGACCCTTGATTACCGGCAAACACTGAAGAATCTGCGTTTTGCCATCGACGACATTCTGGACAGAGAAACGATGTGGGAATGGGGCAATAAAGTGGACATAAAACAAAAGTCAGAGCGCGATGTTCGCATTTTCCTGCGCCTGCTCAGCCGAAAAATCTTATGGATTTCCGATCCACTGGTTGCCATCCCTTCAGAAGAGGACCCTGATGATATCAATAAAGCTTCCTTGTATTTGGCCAAAACCGCCGGCTGGATACGGAATAGTTACTGCCTCTGTACAGCGTTGCGATGGGTCCATTGGCGCAATCGCAGGCGTAAAGGGAAAAGACTTTATAGCCGTGGTTTCAATATTTTCAGACTCAATCGAGAGGCTTTGATTTCATTAAGAAACGCCATCCACGAAATTGGAGACGGTGATCGGGGGAAAAATATTTATTGAGGGTATTGGGGGAAACTTGTATATTTTGTGTCAACCTTTTAACATTGAATAGTGCACGGGCAAGATGCCCGTGCCACGGATTTTTAAAGGGTTGCCTTGACAACAAAGTTATGGAAATATGGAGTAAAGTTATGAAAAAAGCCGGGTTATTCGCACTGATGTTGAGTTTGTGGCTTCCGTCTCTTGGCGCCACGGAACTGGTGTCGCCGAATAAAAAAATCAAAGTCGTCCTCGAACTCCAGGACAACGCCCAGCCGCAATTTAAGATTCATTATTCAGGCGGTGAAAAAACCGTTGAGGTCTTACAGAATTCACTGCTGGGCTTGAAAACCGATAAGCAGGATTTTTCGAAGCTGACGCTGGTCAGCGAATCGCCTGAGACACAGGTACGCGACGACTATACGATGCTGCACGGCAAACGGAAACATTGTCAAAACACGGGGATTGAAAAAACGTTTCGTTTCAAGAATTCATCGGGCAACTGTATCGATATTGTGT
>JAAZHX010000083.1 GCA_012510495.1 Smithella sp. | reverse complement strand
GGACTCGGCTGTTCGGAAGATCGAACCAACATTATGGACAGAGCGGATATTATCCAGCACGACCTCAAAACATGTCCTAGTTGTGGAAAGTGGAGCGGGCTGGTGCTGATCGATTTGGGAAACGGCGATGCCCAGCCTGCTGGCACATCGCGGGCAGAACTTGCCCTGGTACTCACAAAGATCCAATGGGAAGCGAAAACCGCAGTTTGGGTTGCAACATTCGACGAAACTAAAACGGGCTGCCATAACAGGAATTGTATCTCGATAATGCGGTTAAATTGTTAGTCGCCTGGGTGAGGGGGGCACCCAAGCGACTAACAATTTATAGTATACAGTATTACACACTGGAATCAAGCCCTTTTTTCGAATTCTAGATAAAAATCATGCGATATACACAATAAACGCACATTATTTAATAAAATGTTAATATAAACCATGGCTGATTCCTAAGAAATTAGCGCTGATATCCGCGAATAAACCTTAAGAACATGTTACAACCTGGTTTTACTGAATGATCGTACCAGACATGGACTGCCAACTTTTTCCATTGTTGGCTGTCATGAAGATGCGGTTCTCGAGCAGTGTCTCTGGTGTAATTGTTGCTGTAAGATAGCCGACATCAGCATTCAGCATGTGCAGCGCCACCGGGGTCATGCCTGGCGGTAGAGCCGAGGTGACATCCTGCCAGGTTACACCATCCATGGTCTGATACATTTTCCCATCGCCATATGCAAGCCCCTGGTCCAGGCTTCCAAAATCGGTAAACTCAACGAAGCCAATCGTGGAGCGATATTGGAAGGTTTCTCCGGCATCATTTGAGGCACAAAAATGGGTGGAGGTCCCTTCCGGGCTATAAGACCTGACCGGAACAACCACGTTTTGCGGGCTGATTCGAAGAATGTCGATTGGATCTAACTCCGCATCCTCGGCGCCAGGGATACCAGCACATTCAACCTGGTCCCACGAAGCGCCTCCATCGGTGGATCGAAACAAGTAAAGCGACCCCGGCATTGGACGACTTCCGCCGATTAGTGCAACGCCATTGTTCAAAAGCAACAGGGAGCTTTTGATGCCCGAAGCGGGGAGCCCATGGTTGTCGGGGTTGGAGGCATCATGCTCAAAAACCTTCGTCCATTCCACGCCGCCATCCGAGGTTGTGTAGATGCTGACGTATTGTGAGCCAGCGCCAACACCCAGGTCAGAAACTATCATACCGTCGGTTGCGCTGGTGAATGACATGTTGCCGCAGGAAAAATCTTGAGGATAAGCGTTCCAGGTTTGACCGGCGTCATGGGTGGCATATAAAACCGAAGACGCTTCGATCTGTGACTGACAAATCCAGCCGAGGTCGCCATTAGGGAAAGCCATTGTCACATTGCCGGCAACATCAACAGGGATCAAGCCCTCCGGCGTGACATCAAACCAATGCTCACCAAAATTGCGCGTGTTATAGATCCGGGTCTGGTCCAGATTGGTTGCCCAGCCAGAGCCACCCATGTAAACG
>JAAZHX010000228.1 GCA_012510495.1 Smithella sp. | reverse complement strand
GTCCTGGTCTCAGTAAGACCGTCGCTTGTTCCATTTCGCAACCTTGGGCGACAAAGACCTCTCCCCCTCCTCGTGACCTTCGGGGTTGCCTGAATAGAGTAGATATTTGCAGTTACAACAGCAAAATTCCCATATTGCGCTTATAAGTGCAATTGCAGTTACAACCGCAAAAACGTATATTTGCAATTACAACTGCAATATTGTATACTCGGGACAGGTGACAACATGATCGCAATTATCGGAGATATCATAAAGTCTAAAGCCCTTGCTGATCGACGGAAAACTCAGGAAAGCCTGTATGGAGTACTCCAGCAAATCAACCAGCGATACGCCGAAGTTTTGGCATCCAAATTCACGGTCACATTAGGCGACGAATTTCAAGGCGTCCTGACAAACGCAAATGGACTGTTGCGCATTCTTGATGAAATCAGCTTCCCGTTGAAGCCGATAAACCTGCGTTTTGGCATAGGAGTGGGCACGCTCTCTACCCAACTCGACCCAAATACGAGCATTGGCGCAGACGGTCCCGCCTATTGGAAAGCCCGGGAAGCTATCGAAATCGCACATACAAATAATGATTACGGTCGCGCCAACATCCACCTCTGTGCGCAGGATCACGATATTTTGCCTGATTTGATCAATCAAGTTCTAAAACTGACCGCGCTCCAGGTGAGTGGTTGGCGAGGCACTCAAATCGACCTATATGAGGTGATTTTGCAAGAAGGAATTTTAGATCCTGATGATATCAACCACCAGAGAATCGCAGACCTGTTGGAAATAGAGGCGTCTTCCTTGACACGCAGATTTGAATCCAGCGGCATCAAACGCTACATGATCGCTCGTAAAGATGCAGAGTTGGCTCTGGAAAGGATTAACCAGAGGTATGGTTAACTCAACGCTCTTTCTAACATTATTGATTGCCCATCTTTTAGGCGATTATTATTTTCAAAATCAAAAACTGGCTGACAAAAAAGAGAATAGCTATCCTGCACTTGTAATTCACTCGCTTATCTACGCAGTCGCCATCGCCTTGGCGTTTGGGTTCGTGAACGCGCCTTGGTGGGTTTTTGCGTTAGCTGCTGGCATGCATTGGGTTATAGACAGTGTTAAATGGAGTCTGCGAAAAACGTCTTTTCCCAAAATCTGGCTTTTTTTGATTGACCAGTTATTGCATTTAATGGTGTTAATTGCTCTTGTTTTGGTCTCGCCCGAAGCAGCATTGCGACCCTGGCTGGCGTCCTTCGCCCTACCGCAAGCATTCTGGGCGTGGATCGCATTAATTTTACTGATCGTGAAACCGGTTAATGTAAGCATCGATATACTCTTCGAAAGATACAAGTCAGCCGCCGAAGAGGAGACCAGGAGGCAAGAGCAGCAATCCGTGCAAAATTTTTCCACAGGAAAGACAGCAGATACTGAGAATCCATCAAAGGATATGGAAAAACGACCAGAGGAAGCCGAGGGAGCCGGAGCCTGGGTTGGCGCGCTTGAACGCTTAATCACTGTCTTGTTTGCTGCGATGGGACAATATGCTGCGATGGGTTTGCTCATGGCGGCCAAATCTATGGCTCGAT
>JAAZHX010000165.1 GCA_012510495.1 Smithella sp. | reverse complement strand
TCACAATATTCAACCGTGGAAGGCGACTTCAACGCCCCTCACAGAACCGGACTTGTAGATTTCCCACATCCGGCTCTTCGGCAAAGCTCACTTCACGGGTGACAGGGTGTACAGGTCGTGGACGATACGGGGTGTCGGCAGCGGGTAGCGCTCCAGGTATTGTTTGAAGCGGTCCCAATTGAACGAGCGGCGCTGACTGCGACGGTTCAACCACTTCAGGGCCAGCCGAGTTGCCACTCCATAGTAGCGTTTCAGTCTCGGCATGTTGCCGCTGACCCCGTAGTATTGGTAGTGACCTCGCAGTTTGGCCGCCAGGATCGGCCACCATTCCTTGACCGGTTGGCAGTTCCGGACGCGCTTGAGCCACTGATTCAGCTCTTGGCACTTCTTGCGGAACTTCTTCCGGCTGGTCCGATGACCTACGATGAACTTGCCACGTCGGCTTCGATCACAGAAGTGGGTAAAGCCCAAGAAGTCGAACGTGTTCGCCCGTCGTTTCTGGCGTTGCGCATTCTCTCGTTCGTAGCGGCCGAAGCTGATCACGCGAGTTTTCTCCGGATGCAATTGGAGGCCGAACTGCGCGAATCGTTCCCGCAACTCCGCGGCTACGTGCTGGGCATCCCCTTGGTACTGGATCAGACAGACGAAGTCGTCTGCGTACCGCACCAGGAAGCAGGCTCCGCGGACCTGGCGTTTGACACGCTTGTCAAACCACAGATCCAACACGTAGTGCAGGAATATATTGGAGAGCACCGGACTGAGGTTACCGCCTTGCGGCGTACCTCGCTCCGTGTGGACAAGCATGCCCGAATCCATGTAGCCCGCTTTCAGAAACCGCCGTATCAGCAGCAGAAAGCTGGGGTCCGCAATCCGAACGTGGAGGAACTCAAGCATCCAGTCATGCGACACGTTGTCAAAGAAACCTTTGATGTCCGCGTCGATCACGTGGTTGATCGGGTTCTTCATGATCGTCTTGTCCACCGCGTCAATTGCCTGATGGCAATTCCGACCGGGACGAAAACCGTAGGAGCAGTCCAAGAAGTCTTCCTCGTAGATCGCTTCCAGGATCAGGGCAATGCCCTTCTGCACGATCTTGTCTTCAAGAGCGGGCAGTCCCAAAGGTCGCGTCGAGTGTTCGTCCTTGGGAATGTACACGCGTCTGGCCGGTAGCGGTCGGTACCGCTTCGCTTTCAGTCGTGCTACCAGTTCCCTCAGGTTCTCCTCCAAATTTTCTCCGTATTCCTGCCAAGTCACTCCGTCGATGCCACTCGCTCGGTCCCTGCCGAGACGGTGGTAGCAGTGCTCCAGGTACTGTTCATTCAGTAAATGAGCCAGGCTCGTAAACTGACATTTCGGGTCCTGTCGCGCCCGTTCCGATATGAGGATCAGCTTCCGCAGCGTCGATAACTCCGGCTCTGTGTTCGGCATCCGCTACTGCCCATCCTCGTCGCTTTACCGCCAACCCCTTCGAGTGGACTCCGTGTCCGCACCGGGCATTACCCCGGCTACTCCTCTACTATGAGTTGGTCCGAATGCCATGCCGCCATACCCCCTCCTTGCCTCTTCAGCTTGTCGGGGGCTTCTTTGGGAACGACATGGCCCTCCCAAGTTCCGATGTGAACCGTTGAGTTACCTGCCACGGACTCAGACCCCGGCCCGGCCCGGCACCCTCACCTTGACGCGTGCCGTGCTGCTGGCTTCCAGACGATGAAACCCTTGGCCCAGCGGCGACGATGATCATTACGGGGCTCAATACCTTCACTTGCGTTGTGGCTGACAACTCGCCTTCCCTTTGGCCCCACGCAGTTCGTTACCTCCCTGCATGCAAAGTTCCGTTCTGGCCTGGTGGTTAGCCTTTGGCCAGGCTGGATTGTCCAGCTGATCCACATCAGCTTATCTTGGCACTCTCATCGAGAAACACCAAAAAGAGCCGTTCTTCCTCTTCTTCGCCACGCACGACATCCACGTGCCGCGGATGCCCAACGAGCGGTTCCAGGGCGCGAC
>JAAZHX010000238.1 GCA_012510495.1 Smithella sp. | reverse complement strand
TCTAGGCGTTCTGCGATGAAGGTTGGATCCCAGCCGGGATTGAAAGTGTCGACGTGGGTGAATCCGAGCCGCTCGTATAGGCCACGCAGGTTCGGGTGGCAGTCGAGCCGCAGCTTGGCGCACCCCTGCGTTCGCGCGGCATGGCGGCAAGCCTCGATCAGCGCGGAGCTGACACCCCGGCCCGCATGTGTCCGTCGCACCGCGAGCTTGTGCAGATATGCGGCCTCCCCCTTGAGGGCGTCGGGCCAGAACTCGGGATCCTCGGCCGACAAGGTGCAACAGCCGACGATGCCGTCGCTGCAACTCGCGACTAGGAGCTCGGATCTCAGGACGAAGGTCTCCGCGAATGTCCGGTCGATCCGCGCGACGTCCCAGGCGGGCGTTCCCTTGGCGGACATCCACGCCGCAGCGTCGTGCATCAGCCGCACAACCTCGTCGATATCACCCGAGCAGGCGACCCGAACGTTCGGAGGCTCCTCGCTGTCCATTCGCTCCCCTGGCGCGGTATGAACCGCCGCCTCATAGTGCAGTTTGATCCTGACGAGCCCAGCATGTCTGCGCCCACCTTCGCGGAACCTGACCAGGGTCCGCTAGCGGGCGGCCGGAAGGTGAATGCTAGGCATGATCTAACCCTCGGTCTCTGGCGTCGCGACTGCGAAATTTCGCGAGGGTTTCCGAGAAGGTGATTGCGCTTCGCAGATCTCCAGGCGCGTGGGTGCGGACGTAGTCAGCGCCATTGCCGATCGCGTGAAGTTCCGCCGCAAGGCTCGCTGGACCCAGATCCTTTACAGGAAGGCCAACGGTGGCGCCCAAGAAGGATTTCCGCGACACCGAGACCAATAGCGGAAGCCCCAACGCCGACTTCAGCTTTTGAAGGTTCGACAGCACGTGCAGCGATGTTTCCGGTGCGGGGCTCAAGAAAAATCCCATCCCCGGATCGAGGATGAGCCGGTCGGCAGCGACCCCGCTCCGTCGCAAGGCGGAAACCCGCGCCTCGAAGAACCGCACAATCTCGTCGAGCGCGTCTTCGGGTCGAAGGTGACCGGTGCGGGTGGCGATGCCATCCCGCTGCGCTGAGTGCATAACCACCAGCCTGCAGTCCGCCTCAGCAATATCGGGATAGAGCGCAGGGTCAGGAAATCCTTGGATATCGTTCAGGTAGCCCACGCCGCGCTTGAGCGCATAGCGCTGGGTTTCCGGTTGGAAGCTGTCGATTGAAACACGGTGCATCTGATCGGACAGGGCGTCTAAGAGCGGCGCAATACGTCTGATCTCATCGGCCGGCGATACAGGCCTCGCGTCCGGATGGCTGGCGGCCGGTCCGACATCCACGACGTCTGATCCGACTCGCAGCATTTCGATCGCCGCGGTGACAGCGCCGGCGGGGTCTAGCCGCCGGCTCTCATCGAAGAAGGAGTCCTCGGTGAGATTCAGAATGCCGAACACCGTCACCATGGCGTCGGCCTCCGCAGCGACTTCCACGATGGGGATCGGGCGAGCAAAAAGGCAGCAATTATGAGCCCCATACCTACAAAGCCCCACGCATCAAGCTTTTGCCCATGAAGCAACCAGGCAATGGCTGTAATTATGACGACGCCGAGTCCCGACCAGACTGCATAAGCAACACCGACAGGGATGGATTTCAGAACCAGAGAAAGAAAATAAAATGCGATGCCATAACCGATTATGACAACGGCGGAAGGGGCAAGCTTAGTAAAGCCCTCGCTAGATTTTAATGCGGATGTTGCGATTACTTCGCCAACTATTGCGATAACAAGAAAAAGCCAGCCTTTCATGATATATCTCCCAATTTGTGTAGGGCTTATTATGCACGCTTAAAAATAATAAAAGCAGACTTGACCTGATAGTTTGGCTGTGAGCAATTATGTGCTTAGTGCATCTAACGCCG
>JAAZHX010000255.1 GCA_012510495.1 Smithella sp. | reverse complement strand
TTCGGCGATCTCAAATGAGACGGTTTTTTTACCTTCAGCCATAACGGGATTGATGCCGGCGTTTCTGTTGTACCATCCGTACTTATCGATCGCAGCTTTCGACAAGTTGAACGTCTCGCGATAATCGCCGATGACGGAGACGACTTGAGCGCCAAACACGAGCATCTGTGCCAGCTTGCCTTGCGGGGCGCGCTCCGGTACGAAAATGACGGTTTTAAGACCCACGCGGGCGGCATTGCCGGCACATGAGGATGCCGCGTTCCCCGTCGACGAGCAGGAGATCGTGTCATAACCGAGTTCAAGCGCCTTCGCGACGGCGACCGCGCTCGCGCGATCCTTCAGTGACGCTGTCGGATTGAGACCGTCGTCCTTGACATAAAGTGCTTTCAGACCGAGCTCATCGCCGAGCCTCAGCGAACGGTAAAGAGGCGTCCAACCGACACGGAGTGACGCGGAGTAGTCTCTCTCTTCCAACGGTAGAAAAGCCTTGTATCGCCACATGCTGTTCGTGTAATCCTTTCGGAGACTTTCACGGCTCACATGCTGTGAAATGACGTCGTAATCGTAATCAATATCGAGGATCGCCGTATCTCCGCAATCGGGACACGTCAACAACTCTTCTTCGTACGGGTAATGACGATGACAGATAGTGCATGTATATCCAATAAGGTGAGGAATATTCGCTTTTTTCTTTCTCGGGATAGTGGTCATCAGATAATCTCCTTCGTGGCGTAAAGCGCCATTATTTGTGTACAGCTTACCATAACAGGGACTAATGATCGTTTCACTTTAACAACGGTTTACTTGTTATTAACGCGCGACTTATGGTATCATCCATAGTATAGAATGCCTAATTGGAGGAAAAACTATGCAACATTTCAAAAAACTGTTGGTCATTCTGCTCTGCGCACTGTTTGTCTTTACAGTCGTAGCGTGTGGCCCAAAAGATCCGGACAAGACCGAGCCGGTTGATCCGTCAAAGTCAGAAGGTCCTGTCGACCCCGGCAAAATCACCCTTGCTAACATTAAGATCGGCTTTGTCCACGTAACGGACCCGATCGACATGGGTTATACGTATAACCATGACCTCGGGACACAGAAGATGGCAAAAGAACTTGGACTGAAAGACGACCAGATCATCAATAAGTTCAATACATCGGAAGACCAGGCGTGTGAGAACGCTCTTCGCGAACTCGCCCAGCAGGGATGCCATATCATCTTTGCGACAAGCTTCGGTTTTGAGCCTCACGTGATTAAAGTCGCCAAGGATTACCCCGACATCGAGTTCTGCCACGCCACAGGCTTCAGAGCCAAAGGAGCTTGGGACGAAGGTCAGAAAAACGTGCACAACTATTTCGGCAACATCTACCAGGCTCGCTACCTTTCCGGTATCGCCGCCGGTCTTAAGACCAAGACGAACAAAATCGGCTACGTCGGCGCGTTCCACTTCCCCGAAGTCATTTCAGGATTCACGGGGTTCTATCTCGGTGCCAAGAGCGTTAACCCCGACGTCACCATGGTCGTGAAATACACGGGCTCATGGCATGACCCGACGCTTGAGGCCCAGCTGGCAGCAGCACTCATTGACGAAGGCTGCGATGTTCTTGGACAACACTGCGACTCGACGGCTCCCGCGACAGCGGCTGAAGCGGCCGGTGTTTACCACGTCGGATACAACTCCGACATGCGTGGTGCGGCTC
>JAAZHX010000266.1 GCA_012510495.1 Smithella sp. | reverse complement strand
ATGTCAAACGTCAGGGAACTGATTACCAAATATTACATGAGGATCGACAGCTGACGCTTTTCTAATACCCCGCTGCTTGCGGCGGGGTAGTTTATTCTTAATAACGGTATCATGTTTCAAGCTTAACTCAATAGGTCAAAATATGGATATCAAAGAAAAGCGAATCATAGAAGTAGTAAACACACTAAAAGATGATATTTTTGATTTCACAAGTAGGCTCGTATCAAAAGCCAGCACATTGGGAAATGAAACTGAAGCTGTTTGTGTTATGGAAGAGGAATTAAGAAAACTTTCATTTGAACCAGTAAAAATTCCCATTGATGCGACTGAATTGTCAAAACATCCCGGTTATGCTCCTGTTGAATGGGAGTATAATAACAAAGAGAATGTTGTTGCAACAAGAAAAGCGAGTGGACACGGTGGACGAAGCGCTCTTTTTAATGGACATTTAGATGTGGTAAGTGCGGAACCTTCCAGCTTTTGGGCACGAGATCCCTTCAATCCTGTAATATTTGATGGTTGGTTATACGGAAGAGGCGCTGGGGATATGAAGTCGGGTGTTGCTGCTATGACCTATGCTGCGTATGCAATCGAAAAAAGCGGATTCGGTTTAAAGGCGCCAGTAACTATTCAAGGTGTTATCGAGGAAGAGTGTACTGGGAATGGAGCCCTTGCCTGTTTAAATGCCGGATATGATGCAGATGCAATACTTATTCCAGAGCCTTGGGGGCCCACTATTCTTACGAACCAGGTTGGAGTGTTATGGTTCAAAGTATTGGTGCAGGGAGCTGCCAGCCATGTCCAGTCCACTTCTAGTGGAGCAAATGCCATTGAAAAATGTTTTCTAATTATTTCAGCCTTGAGGGGTTTTGAAGACGAATTAAATAAGCCGGAAGGAATTCCAAAAGCATATTCTACTATCCCGCACCCGTTAAACCTGAATATAGGTGTTATTAAAGGTGGAGACTGGCCATCGACTGTCCCAGCGAGCGCTGAATTTCATTGTCGAATTTCCTTTTTCCCAGGTGTATCTTTTGATGATATGCGGCAAAAGATTATTCAGACAATCCAGAAGATTGCTGAAAAAGATACTTGGCTGCATAAAATCCCACCAAAAATAGAATTTTATGGATTTCGATCACCTGGCCATTCAATTAGCAGAGATATTCCAGCCTTACAAACACTAAACGATTGCCATAAAGAACTTACTGGTGAAGATGCCAAGGAGTATATTTCGACTTGCACTACAGATCTAAGGGTCTTTCATTTGTTTGGCAAAGGGCAGGCTACTTGTTACGGTCCGATAGCGGAAAATATTCATGCCGCGAATGAACGTGTCAATCTGGAAAGTATCATAAACGTGGCAGAAACTTATGCCCTTTTTTTAAGCCGGTGGTGTGGTTTGATTGAATGAAATTAATCTCAAAGGACTATAATATGCAGATTTACAATGTTAAGGGAGGTAAACCATGGGTAATTTGTTAGTCAATATTAGAGATCAGAAGTTTCTACTTTATGAACAATTTAACATCGAGTCGCTTTTTAAGGAGAGTAAGTTTGAGGAATATTCCAAGGAAGTGATGGATAATGTATTCAATGAAGCAGAAAAAATGGCTGTGAGAGTTATTGCCCCAACCCGTAAAGCAGGAGACAAGGAAGGATGCACGCTAAAAGATGGACAAGTATTTGTGCCTGATTGTTATCATGATGCTAGCAAAAAGTTTAGCGAGGCTGGATGGTCTTCTGCCTGTGCAGATCCTGAAGCGGGAGGGCAAGGCATGCCAAATGTCTTACATAAAGCTTGTTGTGAACTTTTTGGATCAGCCCACTATGCCTTTTCACTATATCAATTTGCCTCGTCAGGAGCAGCAAATCTGATTGAGAACTATGGTACTGAAACTCAAAAGGTGAAGTATATGTATAATATGCGGTCATACAAATGGGGTGGTACTCAATGTATGACAGAATCAAATGCCGGCAGTGATGTTGGTGCACTCAGTACAACAGCAAAAAGGCTGCCCGATGGAAAATTCAGCATCAGTGGTACCAAAATATTTATATCTGAAGGAGACCACAATCTTACTCCAAACATAATTCATACAGTACTCGCGAGAATAGAAGGTGATCCGCAGGGAACAAAGGGGCTTTCAATGTTCATTGTTCCTAAAATACGAGTAAATGAAGATGGGAGTTTGGGAGAGCCCAATGACGTCAAACCTTTAAAGGTTGAAGAAAAGATGGGCTTCCATGGAAATGGGACATGCATATTAAGCTTCGGTGAGGAAGGTAATTGTATAGGAGAGCTTCTGGGGGAGGAGCGCGCTGGAATAAAAATTATGTTTGGCTTAATAAACGAGCAAAGGCTATATTCTGCGCTGCATGGTTTGTCACATGCATCTGGTGCGTACGAGCAGTCCGTAAAATATGCAAAAGAACGTATTCAAAGCGCTCTTGTTTCAAAAAAACCCATCCCTAACCCAAAACCTGTTCCAATTATTCAACATCCAGATGTGAGATATACGCTTACCTGGATGAAATCATATCTCGAAGGCATTCGAGCATTAACATATTTAACTGCTCTTTGTACGGACATGACGGCTGTGTCAAAGCAAGAAAAAGAACGTGCAAAATGGAATGGCCTTTTGGACTTGCTGACACCGGTTTGTAAAGCCTTTTCCTCGGACCGAGCGATGGAGATATGTTCAGCTGCAATGGATATTCATGGAGGTTATGGTTACATGAGCGAATATCCAATTGAACAATATTTAAGAGATGCCAAGATTGCATGTATTTATGAAGGCACGAATGGTATTCAAGCCTTTGATCTCGTGTGGAGGAAAATGGATCGAAATGAAGGCGAATACATGAGAATCCTTTTAGGCTTTATAGAGGACACAATTAAGACTTCCAAGAATATTGAAAAGCTGAAGGCATTTGGTTCATATCTTCAAGATGCCACTCTAGAATTCACTCAACTGACCGAACAGATGAGAAAATGGAAAAATGAGAATGATTATATTATTCCCATTTTATATGCGAAACCATATCTTACAATTTTTGGCGACTTAATTGTCGGATGGCTATTAATGCAAGCAGCCGAAATTGCGATCAACAAATTAAATGTAATTTATGCAGAGGCGGGAGTGGAAAAGGCGGAAATGAAGCAAATGGAGCTGGCTAAAGAAAGAACAGATGTTGCATTCTATCAGGGAAAAGTAGCTTCAGCAATGTTTTTTATAAGTAATGTTCTCCCAACTGTAAAAACAAGATGTGAGTCAATTATGCGGGGAGATAAATCAGCAATTAACTTAAATGAAGAGTCTTTTGGGTATTGGTTTTAGCATCGCATCTTTAGAGGGTTAATAGCTTATTGAGTTGTAAATTAATATTTAAAAAAGATTTTGGTGAATCTCATTCCTATAAGATATGCGCTATGCAACATCCGCGAAAATTGGTGTTGTAATGAAGATTAAGTAGAGAAAGGCGTCGCAAATGCCATTGTTGCAGACTAATATGTTAGGTAAATCGTTCGGAGCGCTAAGAGCGGTGGAAAACGTGAACTTGACTGTGAAAGAAAAAACCATTCATTCGATTATTGGACCTAATGGAGCAGGTAAGACAACTCTATTTAATCTATTATCAGGAGTTTATATACCAACCTCAGGTATTATAATATTTAGAGGGCAAGACATTACCTCTTTAAAACTGTTTGAGAGATCAAAAGTGGGTTTAGGGAGGTCTTACCAGATAACGAGTATCTTTCCTGAATTAACCGTAAGAGAAAATATCAGATTGGCTGCACAGTCCAAGGGAAAGAGAAATTTCAACATATTACGAAAGGCATCAAATTTAAAGGAAGTCGAGAAGGAAACGGATAACATTCTGCAGGAAATGAAATTGAATGATCTGGCAAAGCAAAAAGCAGGGACGATACCCTATGGAAGGCAGAGAACCCTTGATGTAGCCATTGCCTTAGCTACTAATCCGATATTATTGATGCTGGATGAGCCTACAAGTGGCATGACCCCGGAAGACACGCATAAAATGATAGACCTTATCAAAAAGATCGCCGAAAACAGAACCATTATTCTAATTGAACATCATATGAATTTAGTTATGGCTATTTCTGATAAAATCAGCGTCCTACACTATGGAAAAATTATTTCTGAAGGTACTCCGGAGTTTGTTCAAAAGGATGAACAAGTACAAAAGGCTTATTTGGGAGGAGCTAATTCTAACAAAGATTGAAGGTTTCGAATGCTTAAATTAGATAACATACATACTTTTTACGGGGAAAGCCACATTATCCAAGGGGTTTCATTAGATGTCCAAGAAAAGGAATGTGTCTCCTACCTAGGCCGAAATGGCGCTGGGAAATCAACAACCTTACGAAGCATAATGGGATTGAACGCACCACGTGAAGGAAAAATAATTTATAAAGAGAGTGACATAACTGGCAAAAAGCCGTTCGAGATTGTACGTGGCGGCATAGCTTATGTCCCCGAGAATCGTCAGATATTTTCTTCTTTAACGGTGATGGAAAATCTTATGCTCAGTGTCCAAAAGAAAAATGTGCGAAGAAACTGGGATATTGAAAAAATATTTGATTTTTTCCCATCACTTGAAAAAAGAAAAAATCACCGCGGGAATGAACTCAGTGGTGGGGAGCAACAGATGTTGGCAATAGGTAGGTCTTTAATGACAAATCCAGAGTTTTTACTCTTGGATGAACCTACTGAAGGGCTGTCACCACTAATTGTCAAGGTAGTTTTACAAATAATCGAGCGTATCAAAGAAAAAGGTATTACAATTTTACTAGTGGAACAGAACGTGGATGCAATTCTAGATATCACTGATAGATTTTATATTCTTGAACAGGGGAGAATTGTATATCACGGGAGTGGGGATGAGTTCAGGGGAAATTATGATATAAGAGAAAAATATTTGGGAGTGTAAGAAAAATTAAGAGATTGACGAAATGAGCACTATCTACATCAAAAGAAAGTGAGGGAAAAAACGATGAAAATGGACCGCCGAGGATTTTTGAAAGTATCTGGAGCAGCTGGATTTGGCTTATTGGCTGGTTTAAATGGGACAAACCTAATATTTCCAAATTCTGCTGAGGCAGCAGAACCGGTGAGAATCATGAATGGCTGTACTTATAGTGGCTCCTACGCAGAAACAGGCATGTATTGGAGCAGGGGTACTAAAATTGCGCTCAAGCATTTTGGCGGTAAGGTATTGGGAAGGCCTATAGAAATCATTGAACGGGATGTACCTAATGCAGCTCAGGGTGTTCGTAAAGCCCAAGAAGCAGTGGAAAGATTTGGTGCAAAGTTCCTCATAATATCACCTACCAGTTCAACCGTGCTCGCAGTCTCAGACTATGCAGCAAAAAAAGGTGTTATTGTTATAGCTGCTGCCGCAGCCGATAGCGTAACAGGCAAGGCCTGCGCACCATATCTTTTTAGATGGAATGTTCCGGCTTGGTCGGCGGCACAGGAAGTGGTTCCTAGAATCATTGAAAAATTTAAAGCTGAAACTTTTTACACTTTAGCACCGCAAGACGTTTTTGGCGAGGAAATGTCTAAAGCCGCTAAGGATACAATTATTCAATATAAGAAAAAACTTATTGGACATTCATTTCATGCATTGGGAGAGACTGACTTTAGTGTCCACATTACAAAGGCCATGGCCGCAAAGGCAGATTGTGTACTTCTTTGTAATTTTAGCGGAGATACAGTTAATTTTGTAAAACAAGCCATTAATTATGGTTTGGGTAAAGTATCCAGAATTGCCGTTGCATGGGCCACGGGAGATACGCAATTCAGGGCGATTGGTGCCAAAAACTTGGAAAACACTATATGGGGAATCCAGTATTATTGGAAAATTGATACAGCTCGGAACAAAAGGTTCGTCCAAGATTTTCTGAAAGAATATGACGAGGTTCCTCCTTACTTGGCTGCCGGGGCTTATGCCAGTGTATCTACGCTCTTAGAAGTTATTACGCTCGCGAAAACAACAGATACCCAAAAAGTCATAAAAGCCTGGCAGGGATATGAGACTAATGGGCTCTCGGGAAAAGAAAAATGGAATCCTGGTAACAATCAATGTCACAAGCCGTATTTTACCCTGGTTTGCAAAGGGCCATCTACAATGAAAAATGAATACGATTTTGCTGATATTATTGGATCTTCTAATAGGGCTCAAAGTAGCGCAGAGATGGGATGCAAAAGGTCTTAATTTATTTATCTGCAAGTAAACCTAAGATGTTATCTTAGGTTTACTTGCAGAGTTGAACAGTTTTTTGGAATATGTTCTCAAAAACTTGCTTCATAAGGTTAGAGGGTCTTTTCTCTATGACGGCTACCTTATGAGGATGCATTATCTGTCAGAAATATTATAGTTTTGACTTTAATCTAAAGTGGTAATGTTCCTTTGAAAGATAGACGATTGTATTGCCTCTGGTTCTGCCAGAGGGTACTTATTAACTAGATTCAATCAACATAAGGGCTTCCTCAACGGCACAGTTGAAGCCCCAACTAAATAGGTTGACTACAATGACAGAGCTGTTTATAGCACAACTGTTTAACGGTCTTGTTTTAGGAATGATTTATGTTCTTTTAGCAATGGGTCTCACCATCATTTGGGGCATGATGGACATCATTAATTTTGCTCATGGGCTTTTTTTTGCATTGAGCGCGTATTTGGCATATTCAATAGCCTCTGTCACAGGTAGTTTTTGGTATTGCCTCATCGCAGTTCCTTTGCTCATGGGACTAATTGGAATGCTTTTAGAGTATACTCTTTTAAGGCGGCTTTATGGGCTTAATATATTTTATCAAATATTATTAACCTTTGGCCTTTCTTTAATAGGTCGGGAGATCATAATTCTTATTTATGGTCCAATTGGAAAAACATTTTACCCGCCGGATTTGTTATCGGGAGTATTAGTAATAGGAGGAATGATTTTCCCATGGTATCGAATTTTTATTTTTGTTGTTACAATAATACTAGTTTTTGGATTGTGGCTTTTCATTGAGAAGACTCGGTACGGATCCATCGTTAGAGCGGGTACAGAGAATTCCGAAATGGTAAACTGTTTAGGCATCAACATATCTAAAGTTTTCCTTGTAACTTTTGGTTTAGCCGTAGCAATTGCAGGATTAAGTGGTGTTGTGGCGGCTCCAATCCGAGGCATTGAACCTTATATGGGCGAGATGATTCTCGGGATTTGCTTTGCGGTGGTCGTAGTTGGAGGGATGGGAAGTTTTATGGGTGCTATTATTGGGGGATTGATTATAGGATTGGCCCAATGCTTAGTCTCAATGATTTTGCCTAGTGCAGCCATTATATCGGTTTACTTAGTAATGGCTTTCATTCTTCTTATCAGGCCACAAGGTCTTATGGGCATTAGAAATTAATCATAATTAAAATCTCTTCTCTAATTATTTAGGAGTTGGTTTATGACGGGTGGAAATGAAATACAATGGATAAATTCACGACTTAAAGAATATTGGAAGATTCCTTTTGTTGCAGGTATTTTTTTAATATTTCCTTTTATTGTTCCATACACTGCTTTGGCAACAGAGGTTATAATATTTGCTTTAGCTGTTGTCGCTTTTGATTTGTTGATGGGTTACACAGGAATATTAATTTTTTGTCAAGGTGCTCTGTTTGGGACGAGCGTTTACATTACTGCTTTAACGCTTATTCATTTAGTGCAGAATGTCTTTGTGGCTATGTTTTTAGGAGTTCTCTGCGTAGCGTTTATGGCGTTTGTTTTTGGCTACATGGCTTCACTTAGGTCTGGTGCCTACATGGTTCTTTTAACTTACGCTTTTAATGAACTAATCTATTTTATTGCTTATCAATGGAAGGATGTCACAGGAGGGGATGATGGTCTGAGAGGAGTTCCGAGACCAGATATTGATATTCTAGGAATGTTACAAATTGACTTAAGTAATTCAATAAATTACTATTACTTCGCATTTATCTTTTTTATAGTTTCATTTTTTATTATCACTAGGATTGTTAATTCACCTTTTGGAAAGATTATACAAGGCATCAGGGAAAATGAGGTTAGAATGCAGTCAATTGGTTTTAATACACGTCGTTTTAAAATAGCTGTTTTTGTTATTAGTGGCATTTTTATGGGGATTGCGGGTAGCTTATACGCTATGTTTATAAATTTTGCTCATATACAAAATGTTTCCATAGAAACTTCGGCAAATATAATCGTAATGGAAATTATTGGAGGAATGGGGACACTATTTGGCCCAATAGTTGGTGCCTTCTTAATTATAACCGCATCTGATGTTGCAAGTTCATACTGGGATAGATGGCCTTTGATCCTAGGTATAATATGTATTATATTTGTTTTATTTGCGCGTGGTGGGATTTGGGGATTAGCTGAAAAATTTGGCAAGCGTTTTTTCCGTCGAAACAATAAAGTATAATACTCCCCAGAAGCTGGACAGGTGAATAAGGTGCATGTTAGTCTGCCATACTTGAGAAGGAGAGAGAAATGGCAAAGAGCATGCAAAGAAACCACGATGGTGCCTTCAAAGCCAGAGTCGCCCTCGAAGCCGTAAAAGGGGAGAAAACCATGGCCCGGCTTTCGAGCGAATATGGCGTCCATCCCAACCAGATCCGCCGGTGGCGGCAACGACTGTTGGACGAATTGCCTGACGTCTTTTCCGCCCGTCGCCAGAAACAGGAAAACCAGGGTGAAGAAATGACCTCCGCTGGCGCAAGCGTTTGGGACCGGAAAAGATTGCAGAACTGCTGACCGTGACCATCCATACGGCCAAAGAAGAAAAACTTTTAACCGAGAAACACGTGGAAAGAGTGAATGTGGATACGCCCGTACAGGAAAAAGCCATTGCCTTCCCCATCCCGATGTATCGGGATAAGACTTTACCATAAGGCCCGTCGCGTCCTTGTCAGAATAGCGAAGACGATGCACATTGATTTACGACAGAGCTGCAAACGCGCCGGGAAGAAAGTCTTTCTGAAACAGGGGCGCTATGTCGTCGCCGGACAGTGCAATCGGGCTGGGCAAGAAACCAAAAAACTGAAGACCCTGCTGGGGCGAGTCATTCGGGATCTGGAGAGAAAGTGTTCCAATCCGAAGGGGCACTTGGCGAAGGTTTTACCCCTTGCCAGAGCTATTTTCACCCAGAAAAGAAACGACAAGAATAAAGTTTACAGTGTTCATGTCCCGGAAGTGAAATGTATCGCCAAAGGGAAGGTTCATAACCTAAAGGTCACAAGCAAGAAATATGAGTTTGGCTGCAAGGTGTCGATGGTCAGCAGTTCCAGTGACAACTGGATATTAGCCATGGACGCCCTTCACGGCAATCCGTTTGACGGACATACGCTGAAGAAGAAGGCTCTGCAACAGGTAAAAAAACACACCGGCTGGCAGCCATTACATGCCTATTGCGACCAAGGCTACCGAGGGGCGGCCAAGGATATCCCCAACACAGAAGTCCATTTATCCGGGAAGAAGAAAAAGAGCATGAAGGCCAGTCTTTGGAAATGGTTTGCACGGCGCTCAGCCATTGAGCCGATCTTTGGTCATTTGAAAACCGATCATCGGTTGGAACGGAATCATCTCCAGGGGAAAAACGGCGATCGCATGAACGCGATTCTGTCCGGTTGTGGTTTTAACCTGAGAAAGTTCCTCAGAGCTTTCTTTTTGCCTTTTTTCCAGAGGCTGTTTTGGAGATATTTTGATTATTCGACTGGATTTATCGGTTCGAACACAAGCGGAACAATCTTTGAAATGATTCCGACTGACACTTTTTGGGAAAAATGACTTTTTCAGGGACGGCTAATTATACAGTGCGGGAGCAAAGTATCCGGTATGGAATGGTGACGAATTGGATAACATGGGCTCAACTCCCGGCAGGCGGACGATGATGGAAAAGAAGCAGGTGGAAACCGCTTCTTTGAAAATGACGATATCCGATCTTCCATCTCCTTAAAGGATTGCGCGGCAACGGCGCCAGCCGGAATGGGGGTGCCGCCCGAAACGCGAAGCTGTGTCGAAGGGCGTTGTGAAAAATATGAACAAGATTGCCGATTGATATACATCAGAGGAGGAGAACATGGAAAAAATGAATGGGTACGCCGCGGAGGTTTTAAGTAAACTGGAAGCCCGGGCGCCATGGGAAAAACAATTTCATCAGGCGGTAAAAGAGCTTTTTTATACGATCTCGCCCGTGCTGGAGCAGGCACCAATATATCAGGCCGAGCGGATCCTGGAAAGAATTACCGTGCCCAACCGGGCGATCAGCTTCAAGGTGGAATGGCTCAATGACAAAAATGAAATACAGGTGCATAACGGATATCGTGTGCAGTTCAACAACGCGTTGGGGCCCTATAAAGGAGGGTTGAGGTTTCACGCCTCCGTTGACATGGACTCGATGAAGTTTCTGGGATTTGAGCAAATGTTCAAAAACGCCCTCACCGGGCTGCCGCTGGGAGGAGGCAAGGGAGGCGCGGACCTGCTCACGAGGGGCTTATCGGATCGGGAAATGATGCGCTTCTGCCAGAGCTATATGCTGAAACTTCAGGAATATATCGGTCCGGATATTGACGTTCCGGCCGGCGATATCGGAGTCGGCAAAAGGGAGATTGGATACCTTTTTGGCCAATATAAAAGCCTTACCCATGAGTTCAACGGGGTCATTACCGGAAAGACGGTCGGGTGGGGAGGATCCAAGCTTCGTCCGGAAGCCACAGGGTTTGGCATTGTGTATTTTACAGAAAACATACTCAATTCCAACAAGGACAGCATCAAAGGAAAGACCGTGGCTGTTTCCGGGTTCGGTCAGGTTGCCTGGGGAGTGGTAAAAAAAGTGATCGAACTGGGCGGTAAGGTCGTGACGCTGTCCGGGCCCGATGGTTACATTTATGACGCCAACGGGCTGGATTACGAAAAAAACGAATACATGCTGGAATTGAGAAACAGCGGATTGGATCAGGTCAAACCGTACGCCGAACGTTTCAAAGCGGAATTTTTTGAGGGAAAACGACCGTGGGTGGTGCCGTGCGATGTGGCGATCCCTTGTGCTATTCAAAACGAGCTTGATGAATCGGACGCGGCCACGCTGATCAAGAACAACTGCAAGTGCGTCGTGGAAGGCGCCAATATGCCTTCTACTCTTGAAGCGATCAATATATTCAGAAACGCAAAAATTCTCTTTGCCCCCGGCAAGGCCGCCAACGCGGGAGGAGTGTCGGTTTCGGGGCTGGAAATGTCGCAAAACCGTTTGGGACTGTATTGGCCGCCGGAAAAAGTTGACGAAACCCTTAAGCAGATTATGTCGGATATTCATGAAAACTGTTTAAACGCAGCCAAAACGTACAACTTTGCCGGGGATTACGTCGCCGGCGCGAATATCGCCGGATTCGTAAATGTTGCCAACGCGATGATCGATCAGGGAGTTGTTTAATCATTCTGAAAAAACCATGAAACACTGCTTCTCCGAACCGCTTGTTGTTCGGAGAAGCAACCGCCAGGTTTATAATTCGGAAGAGATGGCCTTTGCCGTTTCAGAGAAGTTTGATTTCGAAAAAATGGAGTTTCCCCCGCAGGAGCGTCTCCACCCGCTGCCGGTCTTCCGCGCGGAAGCGCAGGCAGATGCCGCAGTCGGAGCTGAGATGGCGCGGCACGTGGATCAGTTTGCAGCCGATGCCGGCGTCTTTGATTATTTTTTCCGCGCCGAGCGCGTGGCTCACGGATTCGACAAGAACAACGCAGTCGTTGTGCGTTGTCATGACCGGTGATGCCCCTTTCGCCGGACAAGTTCCCGCAGCGCCGCGCAGGCGTCATCCACGTCCTGCTGTGTATTGAAAAACCCGAAACTGAAGCGGATCGTTCCCCGCGGAAACGTGCCGATCGTGCGGTGGGCCGACGGCGCGCAGTGAAGTCCGGGCCGGCAGAGAATGCCCCGGCTTTCCTCCAACCAGGAAGCGGCCTCCGAAGCGGTGAGACCTTTGATGTTAAACGATACGACGGCGGTTTGCCGGGAGGCGTCTTGCGGGCCGTAAACGATCACATCGTCCCGCAGGTCCCGGAGTCCGTCAAGAAAGCGGGAGGTCAGGCGCTCTTCCCGATCACGAACCTTCCTGACGGTTTGTTCCAGGACAAAGGAAACGCCCGCGCTCAGACCGGCGATTCCGATCGTGTTGGGCGTGCCGCTTTCATACCGGTCCGGCATGAAAGCCGGCTGCTGTTCAAATTCGGATCGGCTTCCCGTTCCGCCCATCATCAAAGGTGATATTTTATTTTCCAGTCCTTCGCGGATGTAGAGCCCGCCCGTGCCCTGGGGGCCGGAAAGAGATTTATGCCCGGTGAAGGCCAGCAGATCGATGCGCATTTTTTCAACGTCGACCGGCAGGGCTCCGGCCGTCTGGGCTGCATCCACGCAAAACAGCACATCCGGTCTGTCCCGCAGAAGCGCGCCGATTTCCTCGACCGGCAGAATCGTTCCCGTCACATTCGAGGCGTGCGTCAGCACGACCAGGCGCGTGTTTTTCCGCAGGGCTTTTCGCACATCGTCCGGTTCGAGTTCGCCGCGGGGCGAACAGGAAACCACCGACAATTCCACGCCGCTTGTTTCCAGAAACCGCAGCGGCCGCATGACGGAATTGTGCTCCATGCCGGACGTGATCACGTGATCGCCCGGCCTGAGCCCGCCCTGAAGGGTGATATTGAGAGATTCCGTCGCGTTTTTGGTCAGCGCGATCCGCAGAGGGTCTTCAATATGGAAGAGACGCGCCAGAGCCTCCCGGGCTTCAAAAACAATGCGCCCCGCCTCGATGGAACGGCCGTGGCCGGAGCGTCCCGGATTGGCGCCGGCGTTCTGCTGAAAAGCCGTCATCGCCGCAAGCATCGCTTCCGGTTTCGGAAACGATGTTGCGGCGTTGTCCAGATAAATGGTTTTCATTAAACATTCCGTCAGACGGTGATTTTATCCCTTGGCCGTTTGGATGATGATGTCCGAACTATCCTGCCGGATATCCGCCTTCAAACCGCGCCGGCCGAGAAGACGGGAAACGTTCTCTCTCGCGACCTCGTTGTCCACCAGAATTTCCAAATCCGTATGGCCGTCTGCAATCATCCGGTCAACCAGAACAACCGGCTGCGGGCAGGACAATCCCCGGGCGTCAACTTTGATTGTGCTCATACCTGTTCTCCTTCCCGAAAATCAAGCGGATACTTTATCCCGCTGCGTAAAGCCGATGACCAGACAAAACAATAACCCGATGACGACGGCGGCCGGACCGAAGGCGCCGACGCCTTTGGGGGATGAGGGCATGGCAAAGTTATGGGCAATTGCCGCTCCTACAATCATTCCCGTTGCAAAAATCGCGGCGTCCATATCGCCCTCTCCGGACAGAAAAAGCTGACGTCCGGGACAGCCGCCGGCCAGAACAAACGCCAGTCCGGCCAGCGCCATGCCGAGAAAATTCCACAGGTGATCGGTATGGGCCACGGGCTGGCCCTCAAAACCTGGATTGAACTGCCCCAAAAGCATATTGGCCGCAAACGCAAAAACCAGAAGCGCCGCCACGCCGCTGATGAGATGAAAATCACGAATCAGAATCACGTCGCGAAACGCTCCCATGGTACAAAACCGGCTGCGCTGCGCAAGGCCGCCGATGACAAGTCCGGCGATCAGGCTGATGAGGAGGGGAGCATACTGCGAACCGGGCCCTTTTGCGCTGAAGAAAATCGGGCCGCCAGGCGCAAAGGAAACCTGAAACACCAACAGCAGCAACAAGCCGATCATCAAAGCCGGAAATACCCAGCCGGCTGCTTTTTTTTGCGCATAGGATCTCCCCAAGCTGTAGCCGCTTTTCAAGAACCCGACACCGATAAAAATGCCGGCAATCAGTCCCGCGAGCCCCAGGATGGCGTTGCCGTCGCCGCCGGCCAGCCGCAGCAGCGTTCGCCAGGGGCAGCCCAAAAACACCAATGCGCCCATCATGGCAAAAATACCGAGGAAAAACCGGATGAGCGGCGATGAGCCGCCCCGGGGTTTGTATTCACCGGCGAGCAGCGCGGCGACAAAAGCACCCAGAACAAATCCCATGATTTCCGGCCGCAGATATTGGACGATATCCGCGCGGTGTAGTCCCAGGGCGCCGGCGATGTCGCGCTCAAAGCAGGCAACGCAAATCCCCATGTTGGGCGGATTGCCTAAATACTGCAGCAGTGCCGCGCCGATGCCGATGACCGCGCCGACAATAATAATTCCTGCGCGGGCTGAAAAAATGTTTCTCATTACGAAACCTCCTTTGTAAGATGCGAAGTTTCTAGCAGAAGCATCCCTTATTTTCCAATTCATAATGGGAATATCAGGACGGCTGTTATAACCTGGTGGAATATGCTACAACACGAAACAAAATTACGCGGAGTTTATTGGTAAGACAAGGAGACTTTCATGAACCTGTCAACCCTTCGTCTGCCCCGTCCGCTGGAGACGGACGGCAGCGCGGAAAAAATCCGGGAGGCTCTTGCGGCCTCCACAATCCTGCTTTGGCAGCAGGGACGGCTGAAAGTGCCCCTGCTGCACATCAGCGCGACGCTGGTCGAAGCGCTGCAAAGGGCCAGACTGCAGCGGCGCATCCGCTTTGGTTTTGAAGATGTCGCAGGCCGGCTCGCGGCGGAAAAGAAGGGCATCGATGAACTGCGGCAAAAGACGGCATCGCAGCAGCAGGACAGGATTTCCCGTCTGCTGTTGTTTTCCGGTGACGGGGCGGACCGCCTGTATCGCCATATCGAGCAGATCATGATGGAGCACCGGCGTCGCCTTCTGGGTTGCAGGCTGGACACGGACAGCAAAGCGCTGGGAAAATTGCTCGGCGCCGGAAGCGCCGGCATTAAAGTGATTCTGGTCGAGCACAAGGACGCTGTGTCTGATGTTCTGCGGGCGTTGGTCAACGGGAGAGAATGACCGATTTTTTGGTCCATGAAAGTTCTGCCCGCGGGACGTCAATCTGATCGTGGGAAAAGTCGCCGGTAAAAACTATTTTCGTGCCTTCGCCGCCGCGCGTCGTGATGGCTTTCACATATGAAGGCGGCAGAGTTTGGACGGCCTTCTTCGATGCCCCCCACTGTGTCCTTCATTGCTTTTTCAACCCCGCGGGAGCTGCCTTGTAAATTTTCAAAAACTCGAAAAATGTTTTATGGTGCGCACGGGGCTCAAACGACTTCAGGTAAATCAGATAAAACCGGCGTTCGATGCGGCAGGACACTAACGGAATCTCAAACAGCATTCCGGAAGAGAGTTCTCTTGTCACGGCGTGCGCGGACAAAACGGAGACGCCCAGACCAGCCAGAATCGCCTCCTTAATGGCCTCGGAGCTGCCCAGTTCGCCGCAGACGTTGAAGTCCGCAAGGCGAACGGCCTTTTGTTCTTTCATATACAATTCAAAAACATCGCGCGTCGCCGATCCTTTTTCCCGCAGGACAAAAGGCTCCTTCATCAGTTCGGAAACGGAAACGGTCCTTTTTTTTGTCCAGCGATGACCCGCGGGAACCACAAGAATCAACCGGTCGTGCCAGACGGGTTCGGCAATCAGTTTTACGTTTTGCGGGCTTTTCCCGATGCAGCCGATTTCCACCTCCCGATCCAGCACCTGGTTGATCACTTCTTCGCTGTCTTCCGTCTTGAGAAAAATCCGAATGTCGGGATGCTTCTTTTTGAACTCGCTGGCGGCGCGCGGCAAAATGTAGGTGGCCGGAATCGTGCTCGCGCTCAGATAGACGTCGCCGCCCGGCTGTTTTCGAAGCTGATCAATTTTGTCCGCCGCGTCCCGTCGCAGACGGACGATCCGCCGGACGGCATCGTAAAGAATTTTGCCCTCCGGCGTCAGGGAAACACCGGCCCGGCTGCGGTTGACCGCCTTCACGCCCAGACAGTCCTCCACATGGCGGATCTGCTTGGTCAAAGCGGGCTGTGTCAGCAGCATCCGCGCGGCGGCGCGGCTGAAACTCCGCTCTTCCACCAGGTAAATCAGCGCTTCCATCTGCTGCAGGGTTATATTTTTCAGCCGGTCGTCCATCATGGTTAACCGCATAACATAAATATCCTTTATCCTCAAAGCCTATGTCGCCGGACCCCGTTTTGGATCCTTTTTTCACATTTTGGTTACTCCTCCTGACGGTTTATGATAAGGTTCTTTCTCAACGAGCTGTTGCCCGAAGCAATCTCTTTGAGCAACAGCGGTCAAATTCAAACATCTCCGGAGAAAATCCGGTGGACCCTATTTTACGAAGGAGGAAACTATGAAACTGACAGACATGTTTTCACTGAAAGGCAAAGTGGCGCTGGTAACAGGCGGCGGCAGAGGCATCGGCAAGTTTATCGCTACGGGACTTGCGGAAGCCGGCGCCGATATTATTCTGACCTCGCGCAAAATAAAAAATCTCGAGGCAACCGCCGCCGAATTGGAAGCCAGCCAGAAAGTGAAGGCCCTGGCGATTGTCTGCGACATGGCCAAGGAAGACACCGTGGAGGCCATGCTGAAAGAAGCCGTGGCCAAATTCGGCCGCATCGATATTCTGGTCAACAACGCCGGGGCCACCTGGGGCGCTCCCACGCTGGATTTCCCCCTGGAAAAATGGGACCAGTTGTTCAACGTAAACGTACGGGGCGTCTGGGTGCTGACGCAGAAAGTCGCCCGCATCATGAAAGAGCAGGGGGGCGGCAACATTATCAATATTTCATCGGTCATGGCTTTCCGCGGCTCCATTGAAGAAGCCCACCCGGCCGTTCCCTACAACTCCACCAAGGCGGCCATCAATCTGCTGACCATGAATCTCGCGGTGAAGCTGGCGCCCTATAAAATCCGGGTCAACGCCATCGCGCCCGGCTTTTTCCATACGGACATGATGGCCTATATCGACAAGCCGGAATTCAAACCCGTCCGCGACGCCATCATCAACGAGATTCCTCTGCGCCGCGTCGGTGAAATCGACGATATGAAGGGCGTGGCGGTATTTTTGGCCTCCGAAGCAGCGCAGTTCATCACCGGCCATGTCATGGTCGTGGACGGCGGGCAGATCGCGAAATAATGAGAGGAGAAAGCGTGCCCGCATCCGGACAGCCTTCCGTGCCCAAAGAGTCGGCGACGGTCATTCTGGTCCGAAGCCATCCTTCGGACGCCTGGAACGTTTTTCTGGCCCGCCGCCACAGCCGTTCATCTTTTATGGCGGAGGCGTATGTTTTTCCGGGCGGTCAGATCGCAGACGCCGACCGGGACGAAGAGCTGCAAAACTTTATTTCCCTGCCGGCGGGCTTTGATCCGCGAGCGCTCCTGAAGGACGATTCCCTTTCCCCGGAAACGGCGCAGAGCCTGTTTGTCTGCGCCATCCGGGAAACCTTTGAAGAAACGGGTGTCCTCATTGCGCGGATACG
This sequence comes from Smithella sp., assembly GCA_012510495.1. Taxonomy (GTDB): domain Bacteria; phylum Desulfobacterota; class Syntrophia; order Syntrophales; family Smithellaceae; genus UBA8904. Next base: position 74,215 of record JAAZHX010000266.1, on the reverse strand, counting down.
GGACGGAAGCCTCCTGAAGCTGACTTCGAAGGAGCAAAACGCCCGCTTTGCCGCTTATCGCGGGGAACTGAACGAAGGCCGGACGACTCTGGGTGAGATAGCCCGGCGGGAAAATCTGCTTTTTCCCCTCGATGCGCTAATTCCTTACGCCCACTGGATCACGCCGGAATTCCTGCCGAAGCGCTTCAGCACCCGCTTCTTCCTGGCCGCGCTGCCGGAAGGCCAGTCGGCCGCCACCGATCAGGGTGAACTGACGGACAGCCTCTGGGCAAAACCCGAAGAGTTTTTACACAGATATCGCGGCCGGGAAATAGTGCTGATGCCGCCGACGCTGAAGACGCTGGAGGAGCTGGCCGGATACGCCTGCCTAGACGACCTTTTTAACGGAACCCGGGACCGCGCCATTTACCCCATCCTGCCCGAGCCGGGGGAAAAAATGATCAAACTGCCTCATGACCCGGAATACGGCATCGAAAGATACAAACAACCGGTGCGCCCCGGAGAGCCCTCCCGCATCATCATGAACGACGGCATCTGGCAGACGGGTTTCGATCACGAAAGAACCGGACCGCAAGCCAGAAAATCCTGACAATACGGATCAGAATTTCACCTGAGGCGCAGCTTTGGCTTCCCCGGGCACTTCAAAGAAAGCGGCTTCCTTAAACCCGAACATAGAGGCGATGAAATTGGCCGGGAACGTCCGGATGGCCTGATTGTAAATTTTCACCGCATCGTTGTATCTCATTCTTTCCACGGCAATGCGGTTTTCCGTACCGGCCAGTTCATCCTGCAGCTTCATGAAATTCTGGTTCGATTTCAAATCCGGGTAGCGCTCGACAACCACCATCAGGCGGCTCAGGGCGCCGGAGAGTTCATTGTTGGCCGCAATCTTGTCGGGAACCGTTCCGGCCCCGCCGACTCTGGAGCGCGCGTTGGTCACTTCCACCAGAACGTCCCTTTCCTGTTTGGCGTAGCCTTTCACCGTTTCCACCAGATTGGGAATCAGGTCGAAGCGGCGCTGCAGCTGATTTTCCACCTGTGCCCAGGCGGCCTTGATGGCGACGTCCATTCTGACGAATTTGTTGTAGTTGCCCGCGAAAAGGGAATACAGAGAAATCCCCAAAACGGCAATGACCGCCAACACAATGACAAATTTCTTTCCTGCCGACATTTTTTCCTCCTCCATCGCGTTAAATTATTTGAACCCATCGATCATGGAGCTGACTTTCTCCACTTCCCGTAAATATTCTTTGAACAACCCGACCACTTCTTTGCCGGAAAGATGGTCCTCTCTGGCCTTGATGTCGAAACAGCGCGCAAAGACGTTTGCATCGACGCCAAAAACCCTGCCCGCTTCCTCAATGGTTTCCTTCTTGTGCCGGGGCACGCCGGATTGCTTTAAATACAGCATGGCGTTAAAAATGGAAACCAGAGCGACGAGCGACCGGCCGATCAGTCCTCTCAAACGTCGTGCCGACCCCTCGGATTCCAGATACCCTTCCCGAAGCAAAATGATCTTCGATTTGAGTTCCCGTTCGATCTGCAGGCGGAGCTCCTCCGGTTTGAACACCAGCGGCGTCAGGACATTTTCCCCGTAAATCAAAACGCAATGGTTCTGCATGTTGAGAAATTCAATCGGATAAGCGTCGAGCGAGGAAGAAATGAATTCCTGCGTCAGGACCAGCGGCACGGCGACATTGCGCTTTCTCCATTTTTTCACCGGGGCAAAGGCGTCTTCCAGGCGGTTCATGCCTTCCGGCGTCAGGACGACCAGAAGATTGATGTCCGATTTTCCCTTTACGTAGGAACCGCCCGCCGCGCTGCCGTAAAGCATCAGGGAAACCAAATCCCTGCCGAAGGCATCGAGATAATCCTCGGTCAGGGGAACAAAAATGTCTTGAGGCTGATTGGGTATTCTTGCCATGTTTTCCATCCTTTGTTTTAAAAACTGCGGCCCGCGCCTCCGCCGCCGCTCATGCCGTCTCCGAAACCGCCAAACCCGCCGCCGAATCCTCCGGAGCCGCCTCCCCGGCCGCCGCCGGAAAGCACCATCAGGAGAATCCAGGGCAGTGTCTCCCGTCCTGTCCTCGTTCCCAGAAGAACGGCCGCGGCAATCAGAAAAAACAGGATTCCCAAAATATTGACGTCCTTCTTTTCCGGGCGGGCGCTGGTCCGATAAAAGCCGGAGCCGCCGGTCAACTGAACCTTCGCGTCTTTGGCAAGATAGGCGCCGCAGGCCAGCACCGCGTTGTAAAGCGCCTTGCCGGTTTCACCCGCCTTGAGATGCGACACCACGACCTGATCGAGGATCTCGCCCACCCGGCCGTCCGGCAGGACGCCTTCAACACCGTAGCCGGTCTCTACGCGGATTTTCCGTTCCTTGACGGCCAGCAGAATCAGGACACCTTTGTCCTCACCTTTTTTCCCGATCCCCCAGAACTGGTAAAGTCCGCTCGCATAAAGATTGATTTCTTCGGCAGGTCCCAGTTCCGCCAGCGTGACCACGACGATCGCCGCGCCCGTCTTCTCCAGAATTTCCCGTGACAGGGATTCCATTTTTGCGGCATTGTCGGGATCGATCACGCCGGCAAAATCATTGACGGCCGTTCCCTTATGCGCAGGGAACCGGTCTGCCGCATCTGCCGCGCCTGAAATCAGCGCAATCAGGACAAACACACACAGGACAGGTAAGATTCGGAGCCGCGCCGGCAAATTGTATGGTTCGTTAATTTTCACTAAAGACTCTTCAATGTATGATTTTTCTTAGCGGCCGGAACTATTGCGTAAAGCCCCGATCCTGTCAACTCAAATATAGGCATGGAATATTGCTTGCGCAAGCGTGCATTCAATACTAAACATTCACCGATGACAACCACGAAGATTATTCTTATTCACCCTCCCGTCGTGAAGCCTTCAGAACCGCCGGCAGGCATCGCGAGGCTTTCCGCCTGTCTGAAGGCCAATGGCGTCGGGCACGGGGTCATCGACGCGAATGTGGAAGGCCTTTTGTATCTGTTGCGCGGCGGCGCGCAACAGAGCGAGGATTCCGGCCGGTGGGACATCCGCGCCCGAAAAAACCTGAAGACCAATCTGGACCTGCTTGGTACCACCGGCGTTTTCAAAAACAAGAGCCGGTATTCCCGCGCCGTGATGGACATTCACCGCGTCCTGCGCACGGCCGGGAAGCCTTTCGGCGTTCAACTGTCTCTTTCCGACTACGAAGACGGCCGACGCTCCCCGGTGAGAAGCGTCGATTTGATTCAGGCGGCCGAACAGCCCCAGGCCAATCCCTTTTACTCCTACTTTTCCGGGCGCCTGCGTCAGGCGCTTGAGGAATCTCCGGACTTTATCGGTTTCTCCATGAATTTCTTAAGCCAGGCGCTCTGCACCATGGCCATGATCGGCTTTGTCAAAAAAATTCACCCGCGGCAGAAAATCATTCTGGGCGGATCGCTCGCAACTTCCTGGGTTCGTCTTTTGGGGCGAACGGATCTGTTCTCCGGTCTGGTTGACCGAGTGGTGGAAGGAGCGGGGGAGGAAAAACTGGCGGAGCTGCTGGGCATCAACCCTCGCCGGGAAGGCCCCTCGGCCGATTATGACCTGCTGGAAAAAAACCGATATTTTTCTCCCGGTTTTATCCTGCCCTACAGCGCGGCCGGGGGCTGCTGGTGGCGAAAATGTTCGTTCTGCCCGGAGAAAGCAGAAGACGCCCCCTACCGGCCCCTGCCGGTCCCGCGCGCCGCGGCGGAATTGGCAGCGCTTGCGCGAAAGACGCAGGCGTCCCTGATTCACCTTCTGGACAGCTCTATTTCTCCCGCCTTCATGCAGGCGCTGATCGAAAATCCGCCCGGTTCGCCTTGGTACGGTTTTGCCCGCGTGACGAGACATCTGGCGGACAATGATTTTTGCCGGGCGCTGAAAAAAAGCGGCTGCGTAATGCTGAAGCTCGGCCTGGAATCCGGGAGCCAGACAGTTCTGGATGCTCTCTCCAAAGGCATCGATCTTGCCGAAGCCTCGGCTGCGCTCCGGGCGCTCAGTCGCGCAGGGATTGCCGTTTACGGTTATTTCCTGTTCGGCACGCCGCCGGAAACGGAGGCAGACGCCTGTCAAACGCTGGATTTTGTCGCCATGCACTCCGAAGACATCGGTTTTCTGAATCTGGCCATCTTCAACTTGCCGGCCAACAGCACGGATGCGGGAAATTTATCCACGCAGGAATTTTATGAAGCCGATTTGTCCCTATACAGGAGTTTTCATCATCCCGGCGGGTGGCAGCGCGGGGAGGTCCGCGGCTTTGTTGAAAAAAAATTCAAAAAACATCCGGCGGTCGCGCCTCTCATCAGGCGCACGCCGGAATTTTTCACGTCTAACCATGCGCCTTTTTTTGCCTTTCTGAAAAATTCAAAATAATTTTTCCCTCTCTATTGACAATGTCTAGATGTTGTGGTTAATGGAAGCTATCATACAATATGTAGTGTTTTTTAATTGTTAATTAACCGTCTTATTTTCATACACAAAGGAGTTTATTTTCATGGAGAAGAAGACCTACGCTCCGATCGTCCCGGAATTGACAAAAAACGCCATTACGGTTCTGGAACGGCGCTATCTGAGGCGCGACAAAGAGGGAAAGGTGCTGGAAGCGCCGGTTCAAATGTTTCGGCGCGTGGCGGATACCATCGCCGCCGCGGACAGGAAGTTTGATGAAAAAGAGGATACGACCGCGATCGCGGAAGAATTTTACCGGATGATGACCCAGCTGGAATTTCTGCCCAATTCCCCGACGCTCATGAATGCCGGGCGCGAACTGGGACAGTTGTCCGCCTGTTTTGTCCTGCCGGTGGGCGATTCCATGGAAGAGATTTTTGACGCCGTAAAGTTCACCGCGCTGATTCACAAGTCCGGCGGCGGAACCGGGTTTTCCTTCTCGCGCCTGCGTCCGGCCAATGACGTTGTTTTGACCACCACCGGTATTTCCAGCGGGCCGATCTCCTTCATGCGCGTTTTCGACGTGGCAACGGAAACGATCAAGCAGGGCGGAACGCGGCGCGGCGCCAACATGGGCATCCTGCGCGTCGATCATCCGGATATCATGGACTTCATCATGTGCAAGGCCGATAAAAAGCAGCTCAACAATTTCAACATTTCCGTGGGGCTGACCGAAGCCTTCATGAAAGCGGTGGAAAAAGACGAAAACTACGATCTGGTCAATCCCCGCGACAATCAGGTTTCCGGAACCCTCAACGCCCGCAAGGTTTTCAACCGGATTGTCACGCAGGCCTGGGAAAACGGGGAGCCGGGCATCGTTTTCCTCGACCGGCTCAACAGGGACAATCCGACACCCCATATCGGGCAAATCGAATCCACAAACCCCTGCGGAGAGCAGCCCCTGCTGCCCTACGAATCGTGCAACCTGGGCTCCATCAACCTGGGCAAAATGGTTCTAAACGGCAAGATCAACTGGAAACGACTGGGCCGGGTGGCTCACCTGGCCGTTCATTTCCTGGACAACGTCGTGGAAGTCAACAACTATCCCCTGCCGAAAATCCACGAAATGACCATGGGCAACCGCAAAATAGGACTGGGCGTCATGGGCTGGGCGGACATGCTGATCGCGCTCGGCGTTCCCTACAACACTGAGGAGGCGATTGACCTGGCCCACAAAGTCATGGAGTTCATCAATGAACAGGCGCGTGCCGCGTCCCGTGCGCTGGCCAAAAGCCGGGGCGCCTTTCCGAATTTCAAAGGGTCCCTTTACGACAAAAAGGGCGAGCCGCCCCTGCGCAACGCCACCGTGACCACTATTGCTCCCACCGGCACGATTTCCATTATCGCCAATGCCTCTTCCGGCGTGGAACCGCTCTTTGCCGTGTCCTATGTCCGGCAGGTGATGGACAATGACATTCTGCTGGAAGTCCATCCCCTCTTTGAAGCCATGGCCAGAGAAAAGGGATTTTATTCGCCGGAGCTTATGCAGCGGATCGCCGAATACGGCACCCTTCACGGCATAATGGAAATTCCGGAAGAGATCCGCAATGTGTTTGTCACCGCGCATGACATTACGCCGGAGGCGCACATTCGAATGCAGGCCGCTTTTCAGAAGTTTACGGACAACGCCGTCAGCAAAACCGTCAACTTCACCAAAAGCGCCTCGATTCAGGATGTGACCCGCGTCTATGAGCTGGCCTATAAACTCGACTGCAAGGGCGTCACCATTTACCGGGACGGCTCAAGGGATCATCAGGTGCTGAGCGTCGGGAAAAAAGAAGAAGCCGAAGCGGGCGTCGCCCCGGACAGACTCGCGACCAAACGCGAACGGCCCAGAGTTCTCAAAGGCTGGACCTATCAGATGCAGACGGGATGCGGACCGCTGTACGTCACGGTGAATGAGGACGACACGGGTCTTTTCGAACTCTTTACGACAATGGGCAAAGCAGGCGGATGCGCCGCCTCCCAGAGCGAAGCGATCGGACGCATGGTTTCGCTGGCCTGGCGCAGCGGACTTCAGGCGCGTCAGGTCGTCAAACAGTTGCAGGGCATTTCCTGCCATTCCCCGTCCGGCTTCGGTGAAAACAAGGTCCTGTCCTGCGCCGACGCGGTGGCCAAAGCGATTCAGGCGCATGTGGCGGCAAACGGCGGCAAGATGCAGCACGTGAAGCGCGTTTTCCTCAAAGGAGCCTGTCCGGATTGCGGCGGCATCATCGAGCACGAGGGCGGCTGCGCCGTCTGCCGCCTCTGCGGCTACAGCGAATGCGCGTAAGCGCGGCTTCAGGAGTCTTGACGGGACGGGCGGTTTTAATTTAGCGATTACCCCTGACTCTCTCCAGGTTTCTGCCGTAAATCGTGCGGCCCAGTTTCGCGGCTGCTTCGCTGACCGACACGATCTCATTCACCGTAAATTTCAGCTTGGCGCTCCGCTTTTCGGCTGTGACGGAAAAACCGGACGCGGCATTGCCGGGACCTCCCGGGTTCGAAAACATCTGTTTTCAGGATTCGGAAAAGTGATAGCCTTTTTCGCGAAACAATTTCAGACAGGCATCCACAGCAAGCGGGTCATAGAGAATCTCCCGATTCGCTTCAATCTCGGCCAAAGCGGCCTCCATGCCAAGTCCGGCTCGATAGGGACGATGGGAGGCCATCGCTTCCACGACGTCCGCAACAGACAGGATCCGGGACTCCAGGAGCGCTTGATCCCTCTTCAGACCATGCGGATATCCCGATCCGTTCATCCGCTCGTGGTGTTCCAGAACGATTCTGGCAATGGGCCATGAAAACGCAATGTCTTTAAGAATATCATAACCGGCCTGCGGGTGGGTTTTGATAAGCCGGTACTCCAGGTCGGTGAGCCTGGTAGGCTTGCTGAGGATCTCGGAGGGAACGGAGATTTTACCCAGATCATGGACCATACCCGCCATATGAATGCCTTCGATCTGCTCGTCGGTCAGTTGCATCTCCAGGGCAATGGCCCGGCCCAGGTCGGCCACCCGGCGCTGATGGCCCGCCGTGTAAGGATCTCTGGTTTCCACCATCATGGCGGCTGCCCCAACGGTGGCGCTCAGCGCGTCGCGCAGCCTGGCAAAGCTCTTATTCAGGGCCTCCTCCGCTTGCCGGCGTTCCGTGACGTCCCGGACAATGCCCCGAAATGCGGTTGAATTCCCCGCGGGATCCCGGATGAGAGACACGGATGATTCAATATGCCTTCTGGTTCCGTCTTTCCGGATAATGTCAAAATCCACGATTTTTCCGGGCTTCCCTGTTTTGTAAATATTCAAGAAGATATGAAAGCATTTTCTGCCGCCTTCCAGATCGGTATACTGCTTATAGTTCAAGCCGATTAATTCTTCTTTTGAATACCCGTAGATTCGAGACATGGAATCGTTTATGAAAATGAAGTTACCGGCGAGATCCTGCTCGAAATAACCGTCTTCGATGCTTTCCAGAATGGTCCGGTACTTCTCTTCTCTTTCCCGCAGGGCATCCTCCGCCTTTTTGCGGTCGGTGATATCCGTGATGAGATTCAACGTCGCGGGCCGGCCTTCCCACTGGATCAGAATGGAGCTGATTTCGATCCACATGACCGGGCCTTCCTTGTGGAGCACCCGGTAGGTATGTCGGGTGGGAGCGGCATCGCCGTTGATTTTCTCAAGATACCGCCGGATCACCATTTCCCTGTCCTCCGGATGCACCAGTTCAAAAACAGGGATGGACATAAATTTCTGCACTGAATATCCAAAGGCCACGACCGCCCGGGTATTGACAAATTTAATCCTGCCGTCCTGGATCACGAGGATCGCTTCGTCGGCATTTTCGACCAGTGTCCGATACTGTTCTTCGCTCTCGCGCAGCGCCTCCTCCGAGCGCCTTCGTTCGGTGATATCTTCAATAATCCCCACACCGCCGATAACGCCCTTACCCTCCAGATGGATCGGCGTAAAAACAGCCCTTACCGGCGTGGCTTTGTCCGCGGTGACGGAACGATACACGTCCTCATAAAAGGCGGTTTTGCCGTCCAGCACCTGCCGAACCGCTTCAACAACCTTTTGATCCGGCAGTTTGAACAATTCCAGGCCGATCAGCGCTTTTCTGGAAGACCCGATAAGGCCGACGAAGTGTCCATTGCACGCAACGACGACGCCCTTTTCGTCAAAGTAGAAATTACCCAGAGGGGAATACTCGAAAAGCAGCCGGTATTTCTCCGCGCTTTCCCTCAGTTCCTCCTCCACCCGTTTTTGCTCCGATGCGGAGCGCTCCAGATTCACGATCCGTTCGCGCAGGGAAGTCAGTTCACCAATCAGGGCCTGTTTGGTCTTGGCGTGATCCTTCATGCGATTATTCTCCCAGCTGCTGAAACTCGTTGATGGATGAAAAAAGTTTTTGAACCGCAGCCACGCGGGGATATCTTCTGAGGGATATTGTATTTATTCATGTATGCCGTGTAGCAGAAAATAGAAAATTGAACAAGACTTTGTGCCGACGGATCTTGCGCGGATTTCGTGCGGATCAGGTCCGGTCCGTCATGCGCGCACAAAATGATAATGCGGACCGAATCGTTCGAACGCGGCACGGTCGAGGGTTTCCCGGTGGTCCGGGTGGGCAATGCCGACGATCAGCCGCGCCCGCTCCTGCAGGGAACGACCGTACAGATTCACCGCTCCGAATTCCGTCACCAGCCAGTGCGCGTGGGCGCGTGTCGCCACCACGCCCGCGCCGGGAAGCAGAATGGGGGCGATTTTACTGATGCCTTTTTCCGTCACCGACGGCATGGCCAGGATTGGTTTTCCGCCCGCCGAACGCGATGCACCGTAAAAGAAATCAACCTGTCCTCCGACGCCGGAGTAGCATTTTGTCCCCAGCGAGTCGGCGCTGATCTGGCCGGTCAGATCGACCTGCAGCGCGGAGTTGATGGCGGTGACCTTCGGGTTTTTTGCGATGACAAACGGATCGTTGGTGTAGCCGACGTCTTTCATCAGTACCCGGTCGTTGCGGTGCGTGTAGTCGTATAATCTTTTGGACCCCAAAAGAAACGTCGCCACCATTTTGCCCCGGTCAATGGCCTTGTTTTCTCCGTTGATGACGCCATTCTCGACCAGATCGATCACGCCGTCGGCAAACATCTCCGTGTGGATTCCCAGATTTTTATGCCCGGAAAGCTGCGCGAGCACTGCGTTGGGAATCGCGCCGATGCCCATCTGCAGCGTCGCTCCGTCTTCGATGAGCGATGCGCAGTGTTTGCCGATGGCCGCCTCGACAGCATTGGGCAATGCGAAGAGAACCGTTTCCAGCGGCGTGTCGTCTTCCACAAAAAAATGGATGCGATCGGTTGGAATGAGGCCGTCGCCGTAGGTGTAGGGCACATGCGGATTGATCACGGCGATCACGATCCCGGCCTTTTCGACGGCGGCCACGGACGCGTCCACCGACGTCCCCAGGGAGACTTGCCCCTGTTCGTCGGGCGGACTCACCTGAATCAGGGCCACGTCGCACGGAAGGTATCCTTCGCGATAGAGACGCTGGGTTTCCCCCAGAAACACGGGAATGTAATCGGCGTATCCCTGCTGCGTCCAGGAACGGACATTGGGGCCGACAAAAAAGGATTCGAGCTGAAAAACGCCTTCAAACGACGGATCGGCGTAAGGCGCGGGACCTTCCGTGTGCAGATGATGAATGCGGATATTGTGAAGTTCGCCCGAGCGGCCGCGCCGGCACAGCGCCGCAACCAGGCACACGGGAGTGTTGGACGTCGCGCTGATATGGACGTGATCGCCGGAGCGAACGGCCCGGACGGCTTCGTCAGGCGTGACGGTTTGAATGGAATTTACTCTCATTGACACTCATGTTTTATGGGTTGCTGTGACCCCAACATCCTTCCGGCCGGCAAGGATACAGAAAAAGACTGAAGGTCTAATTCCCTTTTAAAAATTCTCTTATATCTTTTGAAAGCCGGTCCGGTTTTTCCAGCCGGAGCAGCCCCACGGTATCAGAGGCCATCAACTCCATGGAATACACATCGTCCGGCTTGTCGCTTCGGCCGATGCCCCGGTTGTCCGGCGCAATTACACGGAATTCTTTGGACAACGCCTCGATCTGCGCAAACCACAAGTCCATCGGGAAAGCCAGGCCGTTGAGAAGCAGCAGCGGCTCACCCGTTCCCTGTTCTTCGTAATAGATATTGATGCCGTTGACGGTTTGATGAGGCATGAACAACTCCATAAAAATATAGGGAACAGTTTGGAGCCGTTCCCTACGATATAAAATATTTGTTAAACTGCTTCGATTGCAATCGCCATGCCCTGTCCGCCGCCGATGCACAGGGAAGCCAGCCCCAGCCCCACGTTGCGGCGCTTCATTTCATTGGCCAGCGCCAGCACGATGCGCGCTCCCGAGCAGCCGACCGGATGGCCGATGGAAATGGCCGAACCGTTGACGTTGGTGATGTCCCAGGGAATGTCCAGCTCGCGCAGGCAGGAAATGGCCTGGGAGGCAAACGCTTCGTTGAGTTCAAACAAGCCGTAATCCTTGACCGACGTGCCGGTGATGCGCAGCAGTTTGCGCACGGCCGGAACCGGCCCCAGTCCCATGTAGGCCGGATCGACGCCGCCCGACGCGTAGCCCTTGATGCGGGCCAGGGGTTTCAACCCCAGCGCTTTGGCTTTGTCCTCGCTCATGATCAGCAGCGCAACCGCGGCGTCGTTGATGCCGGAGGCGTTGCCGGCCGTCACCGTACCGTCTTTCTTGAAGGCCGTGCCCAGCTTGGCCAGCTTCTCCATGCTGGTTTCCATAGGACGCTCATCGGTATCGAATACGATGGGGTTGCCCTTCTTCTGGGGAATCGTCACGGGAACAATTTCATCCTTCAAAAGGCCGCCTTTGATCGCATTACGCGCGCGGGTATGGCTTTCCAGGCTCAATTTGTCCTGCTCCTCGCGGGAAATGTTGTAGCGGGCGGCGATGTTTTCCGCGGTGACGCCCATGTGATAGCCGTAGAAGATCTCATAAAGGGCGTCAAACACCATCAGATCGACGGTTTTGCCGAACGGCATGTCCATGCGGTGCCCCCAGCGGGCCTTGGGCAGACCGATGGGTACGTCGCTCATGTTTTCCATGCCGCCCGCAATCACCACTTCGTTGTCGCCGGCCTTGATGCTGGCGGCGGCGAGCGCAATGGCTTTCATGCCGGAGGCGCATACCTTGTTGACGGTGATGGCGGTCGTTTCCTTGGGAAGGCCGGCGCGGATCATGGCCTGGCGTCCGACGTTCTGCCCCTGGCCCGCGCCGATGACATTGCCCATGATCACTTCGTCCACGGCGATTTCCCGGAGATTTGCGTCCCACCTGGAATACTGCTGTTCGACCGGGCAAAGGCCCTCGTTTTTGGCCGTATCCGGCGCGTCTTCTTTGGCATGAGCCGGCAAAGCCGGCTTGAAACCGGCTTTGATTAACGATTCACGAATCACCAGCGCTCCCAAATCTTTGGCGGGAACGTTTTTCAGAGAGCCGCCGAAGGCTCCAACCGCTGTGCGCACACCGCTGACAATGACTGCATTTGACATGATCCTGCTACCTCCCTCGATAGGATTGATATCGTTGATGTTGTTTTTACAACCCGGCAAAACCAAAAGTCTGTAATACTTCACGAACCGGCCGGATTCGCGGCGAAGTATTCCACAATCCGGTGGCTATGGCAAGAATGAATTATGCGGCGCAGCGCCTGCTTCTTTACGGTCGCATTCCGGTTCCGCAGCCGCCTGCGCCAGATCAAAACGTAAAACCAGCGCATCGTTCTCGTACGATCTCGCGATGGGCAAATTTGATTTTTCAAAGACCTTCAGCATGGAGTCATTGCGCGACAGCACATAGGCGATAAACCATTGAATTCCGCGGTCCCGCGCAATTTTGATCAGATACCTGAACAAAAAGGTGGCCACGCCCTTTCCCTGGAAGTCCTCATCGACGATGAACGCAATCTCATACGCGTCGGCGCTTTTGTCATACGCATAACGGGCCTCGGCGATAATCCTCTCATTCCGCCCCTTTTCCGCGATGGCCACTACAGACAGAACCTTCTCATAATCAATGCTCATATAGGTCTGCATTTCCTTGTGAGGCATGACCGGCTTCGGGGCAAAATAACGGAAATATTTCGATTCATCGGAAAAGTTGTAGAACAGCCGCCGCATCTTGTCCTCATCGGAGGGCTTGATCGGACGAACCTTGATTTCCAAACCGTCCTTCAGGGATTTGCGCGTTTCCAGCAGAGCCGGATAGTTGGCCGCGTGGCGGGCGACATAAATCTGGTCCGCATAAACATAATTGAGTGCTTTGGCCTGCTTGAGCAGTTCTTCGCGATGGTCGGGGTGGGCGATGTCGATCATGGCCAGCGCCCTTTCCCGAATAGACTTTCCGAAAAGATTGGCCACGCCGTATTCGGTGACGATGTATTTTACGACGCCGAGCGTGCTGTGGGTGTTGTCGGTCCGGCCGTCAAACTTGATGACGATGTTGCTGTTTCCCTCCGTATCCACGGAATTGAGCGCCACGATCGCCTTGCCTCTTCGGGTCATGGTCGCGCCGACGGCGAAGTTCAGTTTGCTTTCGTAGCCGGTCAGCAGGTTGTCGCCGGAATGGAAGATGACCGACTCGCCCGAGATGTCGATCTTTTTCACGTTCATGATGCCGATAAGGCTTTTGATTCGGCGCACCACGAAAGGATTGTTGAGCCTCGCGATCGGATAGAATTCAAAGATGGGGTTGCGGTGAACGTACTGGTAGAGCGCCTTGCTGCCGTAGCAATAGCTGGCGGTAACCAGTCCGCCGTTGAACCGGCTGCGGTCCAGTGAGATGGCGCCGGATTCAATCAGGTCCAGCGCCCAGTCGGAAACCACATGCGTTACGATGCCGAGGTTGCGCTTTTGCTTCAGGTGATCGGCCACGGCGTTGAACAGTCTGCCCACGTGCAGCACGACGGTCGCCCCGTCGTCGATCAGGTTGGAGATATTCCAGCCGATGCGGTCCGTAATCTCGTCATACGGTCGGTTGATCCGCTCGACCAACGGCAGATCGCTTTCGACGACATAGTCGATGCTGCTGATGTGGATGGTCGTTTCGCCCAGCGTCACCGGCATGTTTGGATTGATTTCGGCGATCACCAGCGCAGCCTGCTTGATGACGATATTGGCCACGTCCACCGCGACGCCCAACGACATGAAGCCCTTGTCGTCCGGCACGGACGTCTGAATGATCGCGACGTCCACCGCCACCGCGCCGCTTAAAAAAATGTACGGCAGCTCCATCAGGTTGGCGGGGATGAAATCGACCCGGCCTTCGGCGACTTCCTTGCTGATACTTTCTCCGACGTTGAACGTTTTCAGCCGGTACTGGTCGGAGCACTGGTGAGACAGGTATTTGCGCAGCGTAATGAGCTGAATGATCTCCAAGTCGCGCAGGTTCTTCGCGTCCGACCGGGCCAGCGCCGTCAGGACTTTCCCCGGCGCCGCGACGCCGCTGGATAAAAAGATCTTCTGTCCGGGCTTCAGCTTTTCCAGCACCTGATCCGTGCCGATCACCTTGCTGCGATAATCGAAGAAACCCGTCATTGTGCAGTCTTTCATCAAGACGCCCTCCATCAATTCTGCAAAATCTAGTAAACAGGGATGTTTTTCTTAAACATGTCCACGATGATATTTTCCATGGAATGCAGCCCTGGCGGAGCATGGATCAGCCATTTGGCCGCAAAAATGGCGCCCTGGCCGAACGCCGCCCGGCTGATGCTCTCATGCACCAGGCGGATGGTCTGATTAGGCAGGCCGAAAATGATTTCGTGCTTGCCCACAATCCCTCCCACGCGAATGGAGTTGACGTGCTGTTTCTTTTCGAGGCCCAGAATCTCCGCGATTTTTAAAGCGGTGCCGGATTCCTCCTTCTTGTTGCGAAAGTGCTCTTCCACGATTTCAATATCCGCGTGCGGAGCGATACTCTGAAGAATTTGAGACGCCACCAGCAGAAAATTGATGCCCAGGGTGATGTTCGGCGAATACAGCACCGCTGTTTTTTCAGCCATTCGCCTTAAATCCTCCAAGTCTTCCGCTTTGTACTTCGAAATGGCGGAAATGATTTTAATGTCGGCGTCAGCGGCGGGAGCGTAATACCTGTGGGCGGCGGCGCTTGAAAAATCAACGATGATGTCCACCGGGCACCGCCCGTAAAAATCGGGGGACACTTCATCCACGGAAAAAATCCTTGCGTCATCGACTTCGTGTCCCAATAGCCGGGTCGCGTATTTGTGATTGTCTTTGTTGGTTTTTCGGACCACCCATTCCAGATCGAACAGGCCGTCTTGAAAAAATTCTTCCGCCACCAGGCGGCCGGTTTTCCCGAAACCGAAAAGGCCGATCTTGATATTTTTTGGATTCGCGTCCTTATTTATTTTCATGGGCAAAATACTCCTTCGCGCATGGCGCCGGGCGCGGTCAGGTCTTTTGGCTTAGAGGATCTTCTTTGCAGAAAGAACTTATATTTCCGGGAAGACTAAAACGGGCAGTATGGCCTCGTCAATGATGCGGACATCCGTGCTGTCAAACATCGCCGCATACAGCTTGCCGCGGGGTTCATGCCCGACAACGATCAGGTCGATCCGATGATCCCGGGCGTACTGCACGACTTCCTGGACAGGGTTGCCTTTGGAAACGGCATAAATGATTTTCAGACCCTCCAGCAGGGATTCGGGCGCGGCTTTTTTGACCTTTAAAGCAACGGCATCTTCATAATCCGTCGGATGACGGTAGCCGGCCTGCGGGTCGTTGACATACAAGATGTGCATCCGGCTTCCTAAAAGCCGGGCGAATTCCAGCGCGCGCATCAGGGAAGAAAAACGCTCCGCATCCAGATCTATTGCGTATAAAATATTTCGAAAATCTCGCATACGCGCCTCCTGAACCGTCAGAATTATATATAATCAAAAAACGATGTCAACACACCATTTGAGACTGATTTTTCGCGTTCGAGCGCACAGGCACCGGTCGCCGCGATGGATCATCCTGCCAAACACCGCGGAACATTTCGGGGCGCAAGCTTCCGGAGCCGTTAGGTCACGGGTCCAACTCCCGACTCAATTCGATCAGCGTTAACGGATTGACCCTGGCCCCGTTGACCCGCACGCCCCAGTGCAGATGCGGGCCGGTTGCCCGCCCGGTGGCGCCGACGCGCCCGAGGATCTGCCCCTTTTCGATGAAGTCCCCTTCTTCAACCTGTATCGAATCCAGATGGAAATACATGTTGAATATACAGCCGCCGTGATCCATGTAAACGGACTTGCCCGTAAAGAAGTGATCGGCAACCAAAACGACGGTGCCGGAATTGGCCGCCCGGACCAAAGAGCCGGTTTTTCCCCGGATGTCCACGCCCGTGTGCGGGGACCGCTTCTTTTTGTTGATGATGCTTTTCTGCCCGAAGGGCCCGACAATTTTGTTGTCCACCGGAATCCTGAAAGACCCTTTCCATTCCGGAGGCCGGCAATCCGCATCCCACAGGGAATTCACGGTCTGCGCTTCTTTCTTCACTCTCTGCAGGGATGCTTCGTCCAGTTCGACCTTGGCCCGGGGCAGCCGGATTTTGCGCACGCCATAATCCCGGTCGTTGACCCGGAGTTTAAAATATCTTTCGAGCCCCCGGGATGGAACACGCACGGCCACCGGATACACTCCCGGCTTCTGGTTCAAATCGGCGGCGAGAAATCCGTGCCACAGGCAGCCGTTGGAGTTGTGGACCAGAGGGATTTCCTTTTCCATCCAAACGACCTGAATGTTATCGGATGCTTCACCGCGGACCCTGAGCAGGATCAGATCGCCGCGGACCAGCGTGTCCGATGAAAAAGACACGTCCGGACCGGACGGCCGGGATTCGAATGGCATCACGGTCAGGATAAGCGCCATCAGTAACACGGCGGATAACCGGCGCAGGAAAGCCGTTTCCCCGCGTTTGGGGCTGGCCGGCGGAAACGGCGAAGCAATGTATCGGGCCATGGCGATTCTCCAGAAAGCTTTGTCCGCGTCAGTTAACGCGGGATTCAATGTTTTTCAAACCTCCGTCATTTCCGCACCAGGCGGGCCAGTTCCAGCGCACGCCGCAGAATCAGACGCGCCGATTGCAGTCCCGCTTCGTCGTTTTCGATGCCGCGCCGGATGTTCGGATCAAAGCCTCCCGAACCATCGGCGCTGGCGAGGGCGGAGGCGCCCAGAGGGCTGACGCCTTGATGGACGCTGGCCGGAATCATTTCCAGCGTCAGGAAGGCGGTGATGTGAGACAGGTGCGCAAGCTCGAGGCCGCCCTGGCGCAGCCAGGCGACGGCCATGCTCACGCCGATCTTGTTTTTCATTTTTCCGCCCGCCAGGTTGCCGAAGACAAACACGCGGAACCGGTCGAGCAGCGCGGCCATCCGCGCGGACGAGCGCATGAAATACACGGGGCTGGCCAGCACAAGGATATCCGCCGCTTCGGCCTTTTCAAAAACCCGCTGGGCGTCGTCTTTGAGCGAACAATATTTGCCCGGTGTTTGTTTGGTCAGGCAGAAATTACAATGGATGCAGTCGCCGATCTTCAAACCGGAAAGATGAACGATTTCGAACTGAAAATTCTTTGCGGGCAGTCCTTCCATCGCCTGCGTCAGAAATGTTTCCACGTTGCCCTTTTTCACCGGCGAGCCGGAGATGCCTAAAATTTTCAATGCCATTTCGCTTCCTCCCGGTCTGTTGTTTCAGAGACCATTTTCGCGTCTTTTATTCCGCATCCGGCACCCTGATTTACTATAAAACCGGATAAAATCAAAGAAAGAATCATGCGGCTTTGGCGAATCTTTTGAAAACGCCAGGATCTGTCCATCCCGGCCGGCGGCGATTTCCCGGCTGGTCCGGCCGCGGATGGGGCGCTCGATTTTGATTGACAGACCACGCGGCGCTTCATATACTGCCGCCAACAGCGAGGAATGTGAAGGCGTCTCTCATGAAGTTTTTGTCGGCCATCATCAGCACGATCTCCCGAAGCAAAATCGTCAAAGCCAATATCGGCCTGCTGGCAAAGTACCTTCTGGTCATCCTTGTCCTGATCACGGTCTACAGCATGGTTTTTCACTATCTCATGGCTCTGGAAGGACAGCGGCATTCCTGGATTACCGGTTTTTACTGGACCATGGTAGTCATGTCTACACTGGGGTTCGGGGATATCACGTTCTCCAGCGACATCGGCCGGGCCTTTTCCGTTCTGGTGCTTCTGTCCGGTGTGGTTGTCTTTTTGATTCTTCTTCCTTTTGTCTTCATTAAGTTTTTTTTCGCCCCCTGGATGGAAGCGCAGGCGCGGAGCCGCGCTCCCAGGGAGCTTCCGCCGGATACCCGTAATCACGTGATCATTACGCATTATGACCCGGTGACTGCCGATCTGATCGAAAGGCTGGACAGCTATAAGAAAAACTACGTCGTGGTCGTTGGCGAACTGCATCAGGCGCTTGAGCTATACGACAAAAACATCCGTGTCGCTATCGGTAATATCGACGATCCCAAAACCTACTTTCGGCTGCGCGCGCAAAACGCCGCGCTGGTCGTGGCCACCAACAGCGACCAGATAAACACCAATATCACGCTCACGCTGCGGGAGGATTTCGAGCATCTGCCGATTGTCACCACGGCCGAGTCTCCTCATTCCGTGGATATCCTTCAATTGGCGGGAAGTTCGCGCGTCCTGCAGCTTTACGATCTGCTGGGGGGGTCGCTGGCCGCCTGGACCATCGCGGGAGACTGCAAAGCCAACATTATCGGCCGCTACGAACAGCTGGTCATCGCGCAGGCGCCGGCCATCGGCACGCCGCTGATCGGCAAGACGCTGGCCGAAAGCGGCATCCGCGAAACTTTCGGCCTGGCGGTGGCGGGCATCTGGAAGCGGGGTAATTTCATCATTCCCAGACCGGACACGGTCATCGACCGCACCAGTGTTCTGGTGTTCGCCGGCACGGAAGCTGCCCTGACGGCCTACGATGAGGTGTATTCCTTCTATCAGATCTGCAAGGTGGCGGGCGACCCGGTGATCATTGTCGGCGGAGGGCGCGTCGGCCATGCCATTGCCGAGCGGTTTCAAAAGGCGGACATCCCGTACCTGATCATCGAACGGACCAAAAAACGCAACGAAGCGGACGGACATTTTGTTTTCGGGGACGCGGCGGACATTCACACCCTGCAGAAGGCCTGGTTTGAAAAAGCCCCGGCGGCAATTATCACCTCGCACGACGACGCCACCAATATTTATCTCACTAAATATTTAAGAAGCCTTCGCCCGGACATGCAGATCCTGAGCCGCGCCAACGAGGAGCGTAATGTCTCCACGCTGCACCGCGCAGGGGCGGACTTCGTCATGTCTTACGCTTCGCTGGGCGCCAACGCCATCTACAATTTTCTGATGAATGAGGAAACGATGCTTCTGGCGGAGGGGCTGAACTTCTTCCACCTTCCTGCTCCGACATCCCTGATCGGAAAGGCGCTGGCTCTTTCCGGCATCCGGGAAAAAACCGGCTGCACCGTGGTCGCGATTCAGCATCGGGGCGAAACCATCATCAATCCGGACCCCGCGTACGCAATCGGCAAGGACGATGAACTCATCCTCATCGGCACCTACGACGCGGAGATATCTTTCCTTTCGAAATTTCTCGCCTGATTCGCCAAAAAAAACCCTCAACCGCCTGACAATGACGTTTGAGGGTTTTTCAGGACTTTCCGTAAAATCTTATTGGTTTACATCAAGCCTTCTATCATTTTCAAAACGCTGTCGATGTCCGCCTGGGTCCAGGGATTGCTCTTGTCGGTGTAACGGATGTATTTGAGCTTTTTGTCCTTGCCGACCACAATATATACGGACTTGCCTTTGCAGTTGCCGAGGTTCCATGTCTTGGCCAGCGTCAGATCCGGGTCCGTCAGGATCACGCTTTTATATTTTTCAATTTTGCCTCTGACAATTTTTCGAATCAGAAAATTAGGCGCGACGGAATCTTTCATGTTGGCGACACCAAGCCCTCGGTACGCCGCCTTGCTGTAATTTTTTGTCTTCGTCGCGTCGTTCATGGGATCTCCATAGTCACTCGCGCTCGAGTCGGCGTAGGTCACGGTAATTACGTGCGTTCCAAAATCCGGAATCGTTGCCGGCTGGTCATTCGCGTCCCTCAACTGAGGATCGGCCAATTCCTGACCGACTGTGGCGGCCAGCCCCAATCCCGTGCTGAGAACAAAAGCAATCACTGCACATCCGGCGACAACAAGACCCTTGCGTAAAAAAGACTGATTCATACCTAACCCTCCTTTTAATTTGAATAGAAACTGGTTTTTCATTGGCGTTGACTATAGGAAAGCCCCGGGCTTCTGTCAATCGAAATTTGAAGCCCCATACTCTGTCCTTCAAACACCTTTTGACCCCGGACGACCGGAAATGTTCAATCATCATGCGGGGCGCCTGCCGCGTCTTGCTCATCAAAGCTTACTTTACTCTTGTCCAGTAATGGCTCTCGCTTAAAAAAAACAAACTGGCCGTGACTTTCAGCCTGTCCGGAGTAATTTGCGTGATGCTGCACTTATATTCCTTCCCCGCTTCGACGTCAAAAACTTTTCCCTCAACGTACCGGCCGGCTTCTTTTTTCAGATTCCATAACATCAGCATCCCCATCAACGGCTTGTCCTTTCTTTCTTTCCTGCATTTGGCGCAACGCGCGTTTTCGGGCAGAGAAGTCAGTTTTACAATTTTACCGTAGTACACGCCGTTTTTTTCAAAGATTTCAACCTGAAACCTTTCCTTACCTTTGTCCCTGCCCTTCAGAACCGGCAGAGACCAAACGCCGGTAATCGACGGATCCGCCGCGTGTCCTGCCGGTAAAAATGACGCCATCAAAAGAAGCGTCATGAAAGCTGCCGCCATGTTTTTCATACGTGTCCTCCCGGATAAAATCACACCGTCCATCTCTTTACCGTGCGCGAGTATATGAACAATGGCCTCCAAGTGCAAGGAAAAATAAAAGAGGCTTGCCGGTTGAATTCAAAACGGCGGCATCCCGCGCTATCTGCGCTAAACCATTGTCGTTAAAGAGAAATGGGTTGACAAGGTCCGGGCTTTTGTTTAGGCTCAAGCATCAAAATCGGGGAGATGGCCATGGCGATAAGAGTTGCAATCAACGGATTCGGGCGCATCGGCCGGCTGGTGTTTCGGGCGGGTTTCGAAAGCAAAAGCAGCGATGTGGAATTTGTGGCCGTCAATGATCTTGCCGACGCCAGAACCATTGCCCATCTGCTCAAATATGATTCCACCCACGGCACGCTCCGGGCGGATGTCCAATCGACGCCCAATGCGATTTTGGTTGACGGCAGGGAAATCAGAACTTTTTCCGTCCGCGACCCCGAAGAGCTCCCCTGGAGAGATCTGGAGGTGGACGTTGTTCTGGAAAGCACCGGCCGATTCACGGACCGGGACGGCGCGGAAAAGCATCTCAAAGCAGGCGCCAAAAAAGTCGTCATCTCCGCGCCCGCCAAAAATCCCGACGTGACGGTAGTCTTCGGCGTGAACGCCGAAGACTATAATAAAAGCAGGCATTCCATCATTTCCATGGGCTCCTGCACCACCAACTGCCTGGCGCCGATCGTCAAAATCCTGCACGGGGAGTTCGGCGTGGAATACGGGTTGATGACGACGATCCATTCCTATACCAACGATCAGGTGGTCATCGACGAGCCGCACAAGGATCTGCGGCGCGCGCGCGCTTCGGCCCTTTCGATGATTCCCACGACCACCGGCGCTGCCCGGGCCATCGCGGAAGTCATTCCCGAAATGAAGGGAAGGCTCGACGGCCTGGCCATCCGCGTCCCCACGCCCAACGTGTCGCTGGTCGATTTCGTGGCAACGCTCGCGCGCAAGACCAGCCGGCAGGAAATCAACGAAAAACTAAAGGAATACGCCGGGAGGACCATGAAGGGCATCCTTCTGTGCTCGGAGGAAGAGCTGGTTTCCAGAGATTTCAACGGCAATCCCCATTCGTCGATTGTGGATTTGCCGAACACAACCGTCATCGGCGGCAACATGGTTAAAATCCTTTCATGGTATGATAACGAGTGGGGCTTCTCCAACCGGATGCTGGAACTGTTGTCGTTCATCATGAAATAAAATACGCAAAGAGAGGAAATTTGCATGAAGTATCTGGATCAGGTCGAGGTCAGCGGAAAGAGGGTTTTTGTGCGGGTGGATTTCAACGTGCCCATGGACAAATCCGGCAACGTCAAAGACGACACCCGCGTCAAAGCGAGTTTAAACACCGTCACTTACCTTCGCGAAAAAGGCGCCCGCGTTATCGTGGCTTCCCACCTGGGGCGTCCCAAGGGCAAGAGAGTGGAAGAATTTTCGCTGAAACCCGTCGCGCCGGTGTTTTCCGCCCTTTTGAAGAAAGATGTTCCCTTCATCGACGACTGCATCGGTGAAAAAGCGCTTGCGGCCGTGGCCGCTATGAAAGCGGGCGACGTGATCCTGCTGGAAAATCTGCGCTTCCATCCCGGCGAAGACAAAAACGACGAGGCTTTTGCGCAGGAACTGGCCAGGCTGTGCGACGTGTATATCAACGACGCCTTTGCCGTTTCGCACCGCGCGGCGGCCTCCAACACCGCCATTACGAAATTCGTGCCCGTCTGTGCCGCGGGTTTTCTGCTGAAAAACGAAATCGAATATTTCAACAAAGCTATGGGTGATCCGGCCCGCCCGCTTGCCGCTATTATCGGTGGCGCAAAAGTGTCCGACAAAATCAAGGTTCTGGAAAATGTGATCGACAGGGTTGATCGTCTGGTCGTCGGCGGCGGCATGGCTTTCACGTTCCTGAAAGCCCAGGGATACAACGTCGGCAAGTCCCTGTGCGAGACAGATATGCTGGATCTGGCCGGAACGATTCTCGACAAAGCCAAAGCCAAAAACGTGCAGTTCCTCCTGCCGGTCGATGTGGTCATCGCCCGGACGCCGACGGCGGACGCGGACGTCAAGATTGTGGATATCAAGAATATTCCCGACGACTGGATGGGCCTCGACATCGGTCCCGCCACAATTGCGACGTTTTCCGAAGCCGTGAAGTCCGCCAGGACCATCGTCTGGAACGGACCGCTGGGCATGTTTGAACTGGCGCCCTTTTCTGCGGGGACATTCCAGCTGGTGGATGCGGCGGTTGCCTCCGGCGCTCTCACGATCGTGGGCGGCGGTGATACGGACACGGCCATTCACAAGACGGGCAAAAGCGACAGGATATCCTACATTTCCACCGGCGGCGGCGCGTTTCTGGAGCTGCTGGAAGGCAAGACCCTGCCCGCCGTTGCGGCGCTGGGTTAAGGCGGAGGATCCCCATGAGAAAATGGATAGTCGCCGGCAACTGGAAGATGCACAACACCATCGGTGAATCCGTCGCCCTGGCCTGTGCGATCAGGGAGGGACTTTCCGCTTCGGCCAAAGGCGAAGTCGTCGTGGCGCCGCCGTTTACCGCGCTCGCCGCGGTGGGCGACGCTCTGAAAGGTTCGGCCGTGGCGCTGGCCGCGCAAAACATGTACAGCGAGGACAAGGGCGCCTTCACGGGCGAAATCTCCCCCGCCATGCTCAAAGATGCCGGCTGCGCCTACGTCATTCTCGGTCATTCGGAGCGGCGCAAATATTTTTCCGAAACGGATCAGAGCGTCAACGCCAAAGTGAAAAAGGCGCAGGCCGCGGGGCTCAAACCAATCGTCTGCGTGGGCGAAACGGATGAGGAAAGGGCGCAGGGCGTGACGCAATCGGTTGTCGATCGCCAGGTGCGCGGCGCTCTGGACGGCATTGAAAAGCCCGACGATGTGGTGATCGCCTACGAGCCGGTCTGGGCCATCGGGACGGGCAAGGTGGCCACGTCCGCGCAGGCCGAAGAAGTCCACGCCTTCATTCGCGGCCTGATCGGAGAGCTTTACGGAATCCTTGCGAAGGGCATCCGCATTCTGTACGGCGGCAGCGTGACCAAAGACAATATCGCGGAGCTGGCCGCCATGGAAGACATTGACGGCGCGCTGGTCGGCGGCGCCTCCCTGAAGCCGGACGGATTTCTGGACATCGTCGCCAAAATGACGTAAAAAGGCTATGGGTCAGAGGCAAGGAGCGAGAGGACAGAAGAAGATTTAGAAGTACGCCTCTTGCTTCCCATCGCCCGTCACCTATTGCCCATAGCAGATGGCCTTTTTATTATGACCCGAATTTTGATCGTTTACCATTCCCAGACCGGGCACACAGGACAAATGGCCCAGGCCGTTTACGAAGGCGCGAAAGCCATTGACGGCGTCGAAGTGGTTTTGAAGAAAGCCGCCGACGCCACCCTCGATGACCTGCTGGCCTGCGACGGCCTGGCCGTCGGCACGCCCGAAAACTTCGGCTACATGTCCGGCATGCTTAAGGACTTCTTCGACCGCACCTACGTTGACGCGCAGGACAAAGTGTTCCGCAAGCCCTTTGTCGTATTCATCAGCGCCGGCAACGACGGCTCGGGCGCGCTGCGCGCCATCGAGCGCATCGCGCTGGGCTACAAATTCAAAACCGTCTTCGCGCCGGTGGTAGCCAGGGGCGACATCACCGAAACGGTTCTCGAATCGTGCCGCGAGCTGGGCGGCACGCTCGCGGGCGGCTGCGCGATGGGAATATACTGAACGCAGCGGTAAAACCGGCGGATGCGGATGGTCCTTCGGACACCCGCATCCGGAAGGACTCTGTCTTTAAGAAGTATGACCAACCGCGGGAGGCAGCGTATGTCGAACGTGAAAGTAACCGTTAAATCCGTGAAAGGCTTTTGTTCCGCTTAAAAATGGAAGGCAATCAGAGAAACGTCATAACCTGGATTCTTTCGGAGCGAAAAAATGAAAAGCAATGAAAAATATGTGCTGGCCGTGGATCTGGGAACTTCAGGGCCCAAAACGGCGATTGTTTCGGTTTACGGTGAAGTGATCGGCAGCGAGTTTGAGGACACGCCCGTCATCTTGCTTCCCGACGGCGGGGCCGAACAGGATCCGCAGGGCTGGTGGAACGCGATTTTGAACACGGCAAAGCGCGTGATCGGAAAAAGCGGCGTGTCTTCCGACGACATTGTGGCCGTGAGCGTCACGAGCCAGTGGTCCGGAACCGTCGCAGTGGACGAAGCGGGCAATCATTTGATGAACGCCATCATCTGGATGGACAGCCGGGGGGCGGGGGATGTTCAAGATGTCTTCGGCGGCCTGTTGAATATCAGCGGATACTCTTTATACAAGGCGCTGCTCTGGCAAAAGTATACCGGTGCGCTGCCCACGCTGACCGGGAAAGACCCGGCGGGACATATTCTCTGGCTGAAAAAAAACCGACCGGAAATCTACCGCGCGGCGTATAAATTTCTCGAACCCAAAGATTACCTTAATCTGCGGTTTACGGGGAGGTTCACCGCCACCTATGATTCCATTTTGTTGCACTGGTTGACGGACAACCGCAATCCTTCGCGCGTGGTCTATTGCGATAAACTCCTGAAAATGATCGGCTTTGATCGTTCAAAGTTGCCGGATTTGATACAGGCCCTGGAGATTGTCGGCCCGGTGAAAAAAGAAATTGCCGCCGAGCTGGGACTTAAGGAAGAAACGCCCGTCATTGGCGGGACGCCCGATGTTCCCTCGGCGGGCGTGGGATCCGGCGCCGTGCGGGATTTTGAAGGACACCTGTATATCGGCACGTCGTCGTGGATCTCCGCCCACGTGCCGTTTAAAAAAACGGACATCTCCAATAACCTCGGATCTTTTCCCAGTCCGGTGCCCGGCCGCTACCTCATTCTCTGCGAGCAGGAATGCGCCGGCAAATGCCTGACCTGGCTCAGGGACAATGTTTTGTATCACAAGGACGAACTGATGCGGGAAGAATGCGCGCCGGATATTTACAAAGTGATGGATAAAATTGTCGGGCGGGTTCCGGCGGGCGCCAACAAAGTGATTTTCACGCCCTGGCTCTACGGAGAGCGCTCTCCGGTGGATGACTGCCGCATCCGCTCGTCCATCTTCAATCTTTCGCTGGAAAATACGCGCGAGGACCTTGTCCGGGCCGTTTATGAAGGGGTGGCTTTCAACGCCAAATGGCTGCTTACGCCGGTGGAAAAATTCATGGGGCGCCCGTTTGAGTATTTGAATTTTATCGGCGGCGGCGCCAATTCCGATGTCTGGTCGCAAATCTTTGCCGATATTTTCGATCGTAAAATCCGCCAGGTCAAAGACCCGATTTATTCCAACGTCCGGGGCGCCGCTTTTCTGGCGGCGATGGCGCTGGGGCGCATCCGCCTGGAAGACATTCCGCAATACGTTCAAATCAAGGCCGAATACACGCCCAACCCCGACAACCGGGAAGTTTACGACGAATTGTTCAAGGAGTTCACCGTATATTATAATTCGCAAAAGAAGGCATGCGCCCGCATGAACCAACAAAAAGAAGGGACATGCGCTTTATAAAGCAAAAAGAAGCATCGCAGGAGGACGTGATTTTATGGAATACGCGGAAATTATGAAAAGAAAAGATGAGCTGCTGGCCCGCGCGCCCCGGCCGATTCCCAAAGACAAACTGGAAACCGAACATAAACTTTATGCCGCGCGATGCCGCAAATCCATCGAGATCTTCGAGAAGGCCAAAGGCATAATTCCCGGCGGTGTGCAGCACAACCTGAGCCAGAACAAACCTTTCCCCCTGGCGATGGACCGCGCCAAAGGATATAAAATCTGGGATGTGGACGGCAATGAGTATCTCGATTATCTGTTGTGCGGCGCGCCGATTATCCTGGGGCACGGCTACGAACCACTCGATGAAAAGATCATTGATCTCATCCGGCACAAGGGGCCCGCCACGGGGCTTACTTCCGAATACGAGCTTCTCGCCGCCGAAGCCATCATCAAAAACATGCCCGGGGTGGAAATGGTTCGTTTCCTTCAGTCCGGAACGGAAGCGGACATGGCCGCTTTGCGCATCGCGCGCGCCTATACCGGCAAACTCAAAATCATCAAGATCGGCGGCAGCTATCACGGCTGGTCGGATCAGATGGTTTACTCCGTGCATATCCCCCAAACGTATAACCTGGAAGCCAAAGGCGTTCCCGGAGAATGTTTCGCCCATACGGTCGATGTCTCGCCCAACGACTTTGAAGGGCTGGAAAAAGCGTTTAAAGATCATCAGGACAAAGGCGGTGTGGCGGGCGTGATGGTCGAACCGATCGGCGGCGAATCCGGCGCTCATCCGGTTCATCCGGACTGGAACAAAACCATTCGCCGGCTGTGCGATCAGTATGAAGCCTTAATGATTTTTGACGAGGTCGTCACGGGCTTCCGTCTGGATATGGGCGGCGCTCAGAAATACTACAACATCATTCCGGATCTCACGGTTCTGGGAAAAATCATCACGCACGGCTATCCTTCATCGGGCGCGGTGGCCGGCAAAAAGGACATCATGAAAGTATGCGCCGGCAGCATCGGCGAAAAAGTATTCGTGGGCGGCACGCTGGCCGCCAATCCCATTTCGATGGCGGCCTGTTATTATGCGCTCAAATACATGGAAGAAAACAAAGCCGTGGAAAAGGCGGCGGCTTACGCCGATAAGCTGACCGGAGCGCTCAATGACCTTTTTGCGACGCGTCCCGATCTGGGGTTCTTTGTTTATAATTTTGGCGCGATCATGCATTATATGACAACGGCGTTTTTCTCCGTGGACGTGAAGGCGCCGGACGCCCTTGTGCAGATTTTTGCCAGGAAAGAAGTTGCGGACAATTATCAGATCGTCACCATGGCGCACGGATTGTGCACGCTGGCCGGAACCCGCATGTACGCCTGTATGCAGCATGATGACGAGGCGTTAAAGAAAACGTTGAGCATTTGGGAATACGTCCTTTCGCTGATTCCCGGAGAGTAAACCCATTTAAAACACAAAGGAGCATTGCATTTATGAAAACAAAGAAAAATTCGACGGTTTCCAAAGCCAAAATCGGCCCCTTTGACGATAAGCCCATAGCTTTGCCGGAAGGCATCGATATGGAAAAACATGTCATCGCCACTTACTGGATCAAGGCGGATAAAGGCTGGGATATGGCGGTGATGGGGCAGGTTCTGGCGATCGAGCAGACCACCGGCACCTGGTTGCCGGTGCCGGGCGAAACGCCTGAAGTGCGCGCGGGCCATGTGGCCAAAGTCATCGGCGTTTTTGAAGTTCCTTATTATGAACACGCCCTGCCGGCGGATGTGACCGAGCGGCAATACGTTCTTCAGATCGCTTTTCCGGCGGCCAATATCGAAGATCAATTGCCGATGATGCTCACCGCCGTGATCGGCAACATTTCCATGGTGCCCAACTTCAAACTGCTGGATCTGCGCCTCCCCAAAGCCACGCTGGATCAGTTCAACGGGCCGAAGTTCGGGACGGACGGCTGGTGGAAGGCGCTGGGTCTCAAAAAAGGCCGTCCGCTGCTGAACAACATGATCAAACCCTGCAGCGGCTATCCGCTGGAAGTCGGCACCAAGCTCTTCCGGGAAGCGGCGCTGGGCGGCTGCGATGTGATCAAGGACGATGAGTTGATCGCCAATATGCGCTACAACGACGCAGTCAAACGCGTGAAGGCTTATATGAAGATTGAAAAAGAAGTATTTGAAGAAACCGGCGAACATACCCTTTACACCGTCAATGTCACCGACCGCCTGCCGCGGATGTTCGACCTGGCCCGGCGCTGCGTTGACGCGGGCGCAAACGCAATGATGGTGAACTACCTGTCCGTCGGACCGGAAGCCATGCGCGCGCTGGCCGATGATCCGGCCATCAACGTGCCGATTCTGGCGCACATGGATTTTGCCGGCGCCTATTATATGGCGCCCAATCAGGGAGTGTCGTCGCCGCTTATTTTAGGCAAGTTTGCCCGTCTGTGCGGAGCGGACTCGGTCGTTCTGCCCTTCTCCCTGGGCGGCAAGGCCATGTATATGCACGATCGCTTCATGAGTACCGTGCGCAACCTGACGTATCCAATGGGCGGCCTGAAGCCGTCCCTGCCCATGCCTTCGGGCGGCATCACGCCGGCCAATGTGGCGGACATCGTCAACACGCTGGGCAGAGATACCATGATCGGTTCGGGCGGCGGCATTCACGCCCATCCGGGAGGACCGAAAGCCGGCGCCCGCGCTCTCCGGCAGGCCATCGACGCCGCGATTCAAGGCATCCGGCTGGAAGAATACGCCAAAGAGCATGAAGAGCTGGGTGTCGCGCTGGGCGTCTGGAACAAGAAAACCGATTTCAAAATCTAGTCACGAAACGCATGAAGCGGGGAGCGGTCGCTCCCCGCTTCGCTGATAAGGATACCCGGCATTGAACGATCATCTCCACAACAACCCGGATCTGCCGCAGGCCTGGGCGCCCTGGTTCTCACACGAATACATCACCTACTTTGCCGTCCGGGCGCTGGACGGCCTCGCTTCTCTTCCGCCCGTCGCCGTAAAGCCCCGTCCCCCGTTCGGCGACAAGGTCTGGCCCGTCGGCCCGAAGCACATCGATATTTACAAGGAAAGTTATCAGGAGCGCCGGCATCTGGACCCGGTCTGGTCTTTTGACTATAAAAAACGAAACGGCGACTTCGCCCTGGAGCCGCCTTCGGAGAAAACGATCGAGCCGTGGAAAGTGCTGGTGATCTACAGCACGGAGCCGGATCTTGACCTGGACCACGATCTGGCCGTCCACAAAAACCAGAAAATCACCGGCGGGTCCCACGGCTGGCGTCACATGGAATTCCGGCTCCTGACTTCGACCTTCGGCGCGGCCCCCCAATCCTTCCGCGTTCATAAAGATTTCGCCGCGCTCGCTTTTGAAAACGGCAACGACTACTGGGGGTGGCGCTACCTTTCCCGGTGCTGTCACTACCTGGCGGATCTGGGCAATCCTTTTCACGTCAGGGTGCTGCCCGCTTTTTTCCTCATGAAAAACATTTTTTCCGGACAGACGCTGTTTAAAACGGCTTCCGCGGTGCATCAGAGTTATGAGGTGTATGTCGAACGCCGCTTCCGTGAAGGATTCGGTCCTTTCGGAGAGGCCCTCTTGCAAGGGGCGCGGGAAGGGCAAAAAGCGCCCGGGAGCGTGCAGCGCCTTCTTCCGGCGTATATGAAAAAGGCCGGAAAGACGCACAACGCGATATTTTATTTTTTCCTCGAGCAGTACGGCCGGGACCTGCTGGATGTTTTCAGCCGGGTGAACCCGAATGGTCCCTCGGAAACGGCAGCGCAGACCAATAAATGCTCCGCGGACGCGGCCAGGGTGATTTTCAGGGACGGCAGCCTTCCGGCGCTCGGCTTCCTCGACGGGATCACCGTTGGGATTCTGGAGGACGTCGGCCGGATGCTGGGAATGCTGTTTCGGTCCTTTGCGGACGCCAAAGTGCGGTAATCCGCCCGCACGGACGGCGTCATAACGCCGGAACCTTCAGGATCGCCTCCACGGCTTCGATCTCGCTGCCGACCAGCGAATAGTTCCGTCAGGGAATCAAAAAGAAACGCCCGGTCGATGCCATGGCGCCGACGGCCTGTTTTCCCACCGGATTCCCGTCAATGATTGAGTTCCCGAAACGTGTTTTGGTTGTTTTTATACAGAGCCTGATACTGCCGGTAGCGCTTGTCATACAGCGCGGCAGTGCCGGGATCGGGCCTGAAGACGCTTCCTTTTTGCAGCATCCGGTCGGTTTCGCTGAAATCTCTGTAAAGGCCGAAAGCCACCATCGCGACGGCGGCCGCGCCCTGCGCGGAGGCCATCTGGGGGTTTTTCATCTGCGCGATCGGCCTCTGCAATACGTCCGCAAAAATCCGGCACCAGATGTCGCTTTTCGAAGCGCCGCCGATCAGCCGGACTTCGTCCGTGGACGGTTTGCTTTTTTTCAACGATATTTTTTCCACAAATTCCATACCCCAGCGGATGTTCAGGGCGACTCCCTCCATGACCGCCCGGCTCAGATCGGCCCGCGTCGTGTTCATGCCGATATTGAAGATCTGTCCCCGCAGGTCCGGATTGTTGATGGGCGATCGCTCCCCGAACAGCCAGGGGGTCAGAAGAACGCCGTTTGCGCCGGGAGGAGACTGGGCCGCTTCCGCATCCATCATCTTGTAGATCTCGGCGGCGGTTTTCCCGGACAGGAGTTCGGGAGGATACAGCACGCCCTTCAGCCAGTCCAGCGCCGCGCCCAGGGTTTCCTGCTTGCTGATCAGAAGATATTTGCCCGGAACGCCCGACACGATGGCGCCGATGTAGTGCTTGGTGTCGATTGCCGTCCCGGGATGGTGCGTCGCGACCCAGCCGGCCGTGCCGATGTTCACGTGCAGGTGCCCCATTTCGATGGCGCCGGAGCCGATCGCCGAGGCGAGAAGGTCGCCGCAGCCGGTCACGACCGGCAGCCCCTCGGGCACGCCGGTTTTCGCTGCAAAATCAGCGGTGACGCTGCCGGCGATTGCGGTGGACGCCCGAAGTTCGGGCATTTTGCGGGAATCGAGTCCGTACATCCTGTGAATGTCCTCCGACCAGGCCCACTTTCTCATGTCTTTATCGCGCGCGTCCATCAGCCAGGTGACGTTGGCCATGTCATAGGACGTCACATAATTGCCGGTTGCCAGAAAAATTGCGTAGTCCTTCGCGTCCAGAAATTTATGGACCGAATCATACAGATCCGGCTTGTTTTTTTTCATCCAGGCCAGTTTGCAGACCGTGTCCTTGCCGGTTTTTCCGGGCATGCCGCCGGTGATTCTCATGAACTTGAGCAGCTTGGAAACCGGGTAGCCCTCGATCTTCACCCAGCCCCGGAACATGTCCTCCTGCGTGAAGCAGGCCGCGCGCTCATCCATCCAAGAGAGCATGTTCATCAGCGGTTTTCCGCCGCGGTCCACCGGAACGGTGTTCTGCATCTGGCTTGTGAAGACGAGACCGGCAAGCCTTGCGGTCAGATCAGGATGCGCAGCCAGAACCGCCCGGCTGGACTGATAGATGGCGCCCGATATTTCTTCGGGCGACTGCTCGACGCACGATTTATCCGGATAACACAAACAGCAAGACGACTGGCGGGAATCGATGTACCCGTCAGAGCTTACCAGCGCCGCCTTTGTCTCCGTGGTGCCGACATCCACCGCAAGGATCAGATTCTTTTCGTTCATGCTGGCCCCCTTGTCCCGGGAAGATGGCTGATGATTTAACGGGAATGTTTTTACCACAAGTTGCGTCAGAGTTCAGCCCTTTTTGTCGCCCCAAAAAGCGCTCCTGCAACTTGCGCGCACACTTATTCATTGCCCTATATTGTGGCAGAATATTCTTGACACACAAGAGAACGTTTTCTATACTGCCGACAACAAAAAACAAGTTCTTATCAATAATTACCAATAATTAAAAGGAGGCCTAGTGAATAAATATTGCCGAACAACCCTGGAGCAAGTAGTCAGGGTCAAGGATCCCGGGCAACCGGAGTTCCATCAGGCCGTTGAGGAGGTGTTCGATTCCGTATCACCGGTTCTCGACACTCATTCTGAGTATCGTCAGGCCCGCATTCTCGAGCGGATGGTCGAACCGGAGCGCACGGTGATATTCCGTGTTCCCTGGGTGGACGACCGGGGCGAGATCCAGGTGAACCGCGGTTTCCGCCTCCAGATGAGCTCTGCCATAGGCCCCTACAAGGGAGGTTTGCGTTTCCATCCGTCGGTGAACCTCAGCATCATCAAATTTTTGGCGTTCGAACAGACGTTCAAGAACGCCCTGACGACCCTTCCTATGGGCGGTGGCAAGGGAGGCTCGGATTTCAATCCCAAGGGCAAGAGCGACATGGAGGTTATGCGCTTCTGTCAGAGTTTTATGACCGAGCTGTACCGGCACATCGGTCCCGACACCGACGTGCCGGCTGGGGATATCGGCGTAGGCGGGCGCGAGATCGGTTATTTGTATGGCCAGTACAAGCGCATTCGCAATGAATTTACCGGAACCTTCACCGGCAAGGGCCTTGGCTGGGGCGGCTCGCACATCCGGCCTGAGGCGACGGGTTACGGCGCGGTGTATTTGGCCGGCGAAGTCCTTGCCCTCAAGAAAGACTCGGTCTGCGGCAAGACGTGTCTCGTCTCCGGCAGCGGCAACGTGGCGCAGTACACTGTCGAAAAGCTTATTCAGCTGGGCGCGAAGCCGGTCACGTTGTCCGACACGGGCGGCTACATTTATGACGAAGGTGGCATCACCCGCGAGAAGCTCGACTTCGTCCTACGGTTGAAGAATGTCACTCGCGGCCGGATCAAGGAGTATGCCGAAAAATACCCTGAAGCAGTGTTTGTACCCGCCGACCCCTCTCTCGAATACAACCCGCTCTGGACGCACAAGGCCGACATTGCCTTCCCCAGTGCGACTCAGAACGAGATAAATGCCACCGACGCGGCCAATCTTGTCAAGGGTGGCGTCAGGCTGATAACCGAGGGCGCGAACATGCCGTGCACCACGGCGGCTACGGTGTGTCTGATGGATGCCGGAGTTAAGGTTCTGCCGGCCAAAGCAGCCAACGCCGGCGGCGTCGCCACCTCGGGCCTCGAAATGTGCCAGAACAGCATGCGCGTGAGCTGGACCCGGGAAGAAGCCGACAGTAAGCTTCATGGTATCATGAGGGCGATCTTTCGACAGATTACTGATGCCGCCGAAGCATACGGTGAGAAAGGCAACTATGTCGCGGGCGCCAATATTGCCGGCTTTCTCAAAGTAGCGAATGCTCTGCTCGACCAAGGTGTTGTGTGAAATCGAACGCTTCACGAATTGATCGGGAACGGATACTTTCCCCTGAGACACACGGGGAACTTTTCCAGCGCCTTATGGCGAGACGCATTGAGGATATCATCTTGGTGTCGAGCCTCTACGACACCTTCATCCTGGAAGAAGACGGACAGCTTGACGAACTGATTCTGAGCGAGTTTCTCGAACTCAATTTGCACCATACCAGCGGGCTTACGCACGTATCGAGTGGGGGAGAGGCAATTGCCCTCGCCAAGTCGGAGCCCCGCTACAACCTCATCATCACGGCCGTGAACGTGGGTGACATGAACGCGGTTGAACTTACTGGGAAGCTGCGTGAGGCAGGACTCGACATCCCGGTGATTATACTCGCCTACGACGGCGGGGAGCTGTCAGAGTTCATGGCGCGCCAGGACACCTCGGCGCTTGAGCGTATCTTTCTCTGGCAGGGTGATCCCCG
The DNA here is from genome assembly GCA_012510495.1 of Smithella sp. GTDB lineage: Bacteria > Desulfobacterota > Syntrophia > Syntrophales > Smithellaceae > UBA8904. The sequence goes on along the minus strand of JAAZHX010000266.1, from coordinate 40,449 downwards.
GATACTGCTGGCCATCGTGAAGTACGTCGAGGATCGCATGAATGTGGCCTATGACACCGGAATAGCCGGCGTGCAGTGCATCCTTTTGGTCGAAGACAATATCCGCTTCTACTCCGCGTTCCTCCCGTTAATCTACCAGGAAGTAATGAGGCACTCGCAAAGCCTCATCGCAGAGGGGCTCAACATGGCGCACCGGATTCTCCGCATGAGGGCGCGTCCTAAAATCCTCTTGTGCACAAACTTCGAGGAAGCCTGGGGCTATTTCTCCTCGTTTCCTGACCAGACCCTGGGTGTTATCGCCGACATCGAGTTTCCTCGCGAGGGAAAGCTTGCGCCCGAAGCGGGGCTTGAATTCGCCCGCATGGTGCGCGAGAAGTGGCCCGATGTCCCGATTCTGCTGCAATCAAGCCGTAAAGAAACCGAACAGCTTGCCCGCGGGGTATGGGCCTCGTTCATGCTGAAAGGCTCGCCAACCCTGCTCAGCAGCCTTCGCCAATTCATGGTCGAGAGCCTGGCGTTCGGCGATTTTGTTTTTGAGATGCCGGACGGGACGACGGTAGATCGAGCGCGGGATCTTCGGGAGTTGCTCCGCAAGCTGCGGGTCGTGCCTGCCGAATCGATTACCTACCACGCGGACCGGAACGATTTCTCTCGATGGCTCAGGGTCCGAACCGAATTCAACCTGGCGAACCACCTGCGTACGCGCCGGGGGACCGACTACTCGAGCCCGGAACAACGTCGTGATTACATTATATCCCGCATTGATGCCTACCGGCGGGAGCAGGCGCGCGAGACTATCGGCGATTTCGACGCGGGCGCCTTCGATGCCACGACAAGCTTCTCGCGTATCGGAGGAGGCTCGCTGGGTGGGAAGGCCCGTGCTCTCGCGTTCATGCGCCATCTGCTCAAGGATGCAGATATGTTCGACCAGTTTGAAGGTGTGCAGATCACGGTGCCGCCGGCGGTGGTTCTTGGTACTGATGTCTTCGACCGGTTTATCCAGAAAAACGGGCTTCATGACTTTGCCATGAGCTCGCAGGATGACGCGGAAATCGAAAGACGCTTTATTGCCGCCGCATTCCCGCCCGAATACGAGGATGATCTGAGGGCTTTTATTGAAGCTATGCCTACTCCGCTGGCCGTAAGGTCATCGAGCCTACTTGAGGATTCACAGTATCAGCCGCTGGCCGGTGTGTACAACACGTTCATGTTGCCTAACGTCGATGACAACATTGATGTGCGGTTCAGGGAGCTTGTCACCGCGGTCAAGCGTGTCTACGCCTCGACTTTTCTTACCTATGCCAAGAACTACTTCAAAGTGACCCCGTATCGCCTCGAAGAAGAAAAGATGGCAGTGCTCATCCAGAGGGTCGTCGGGTCGCGGCACGGGCCCCGTTTCTATCCGCACCTGGCGGGCGTGGCTCGTTCATACAATTTCTATCCCTATCCTCCGCAGACTCCGGAGGACGGGGTGGCTACGGTGGCCCTGGGGCTAGGGCGGACGGTGGTTGACGGAGAGAAGGCGCAGTCTTTCTGTCCCAAGTATCCGCAGAATCTCGTCCACTTTTCGATGCTGAAGGACATGCTTGACAATTCGCAACGGGAGTTTATAGCCATTGAGATGGAAGCCGGCGAGGGAGAGCCCACGGAGGCGCATCACCCCTTGAAAGTGGCCGAAGAGGACCACACGTTGAGCTACGTCGCTTCAACATACTCTCCGGAGAACGACTGTGTCTACGACAGCATCACCCGTCCGGGTATCCGACTTGTCAGCTTCGCGCCGATTCTCAAACACCAGATATTTCCGCTGCCTGACATCTTGATGCGCCTGATGGAGCTTGGGTGCTGGGGCATGAGGACGGAGGTCGAGATTGAGTTTGCCGTCGATCTCACCAGTTCGGGGAACAGGCCCAAGGAGTTCGGTTTCTTGCAGATACGTCCGATGGCTATGTCCCGGGAATCGGACGAGGTGGAGATAGGGGATACAGAGGCCGCCGATGTGTTGTGCCTGTCCGACAGCGTGCTAGGGAACGGCAGGATCGATCACATCCGTGATATCGTCATGGTTGATCAGCGACGCTTCGAGCGTAGCAAGAGCCGGGAAGTGGTCACGGAAATAGCGCGCCGGAACGCGCTTCTAGTATCGGCAGGGACTCCTTATATTCTCATCGGGCAAGGCCGCTGGGGGTCGGCAGATCCGTGGCTGGGGGTGCCGGTCACATGGGAGCAGATTGCGGGCGCGCGCGTGATTGTGGAGTCCGGATTCTACGATTCGCGGGTCACGCCATCTCAAGGCAGCCATTTCTTCCAGAATCTGACATCGTTCCGGATAGGCTATTTCACCGTCAACACGGCGGCGGGAGAGGGTTTTCTCGACTGGGCATGGCTGGAAGAGGTATTCGGTCCCGCGGACGGAGTGGTGCGCCATCTGCAGTTCGACAAGCCACTCGTTGTGAAGCTGAACGGCAAACGCCAGCGAGGCGTGATCTTCAAGCCGGGCAGAGGATGAAGATGTCGCTGGGCGACAGGCAATCCGTGAAGCGTCTTCTGCTTGTCGTTGCAGCACTGAAGTCGGGCTTGATTGACGCGCCAGGCGGCACCTTCACCGTCCCCGCTGTAGCCCACTGCGCCAGTTGTGCGGATTTGCATCCTTTACCGTGCCGGTCTTCCCGGATTATTTCCAGAGGAGATGGTGAATTCATTTCTGTGGAACTGGGTGAAGCCGAAATCCTGCAAGCATAAAAGCTTCTGCATCAGCAAGCCGTCCTCGTCAAACCAGCGCGGCAGGACTACAGTGCAAAATATGCGTTAATCCCATTATGTAATCGCGTTTTTTGTTTTTGCGGCTATTATTAAATTAATTCAAGCTCTTAAGCTTTAAAAACACTTTTGCATTGTTGTGATAGTTCGCGCAGAGCAGGTAATCTAAGCAGCCAGGCCTCGTTAATGATCAATTTTTATCCAAATCCTGCATAACTGTCAAACTGATAATTTGATTTGTTCATGATTATCACTGACAATGAACACTTCTCGCGGCAGTATGGCTTCTGGCGGCCCTATATCGAAAAAGTGATTTACCGTTATCTCGATTGCGGCGATATTAAAAACGGCCTTGCCCGTGTCAAATGCAAAGACTGCGGCCATGAATACCTGCTGGCCTTCTCTTGTAAAAGAAGGCATTTCTGCCCGTCCTGCCATCAGAAGCGCGTCGTGGAATTCGGGGAGTGACTCTGCATGGATGTTCTCAAAAAGGCCCCTCACCGGCATTTCATCTTCAGCCTCCCGAAGATTCTCTGCCGTTACTTCTTGTATGATCGAAAGCTTCTTGTCAGTCTTAGCCGTTGCGCCTGGGATTCCCTGAAGGTTTTCATGCAAAATGCCGTGCCTGAAAAGGGGTGAGCAGATGGTGCGGTACTACGGGTATTACAGCAACGTCGCACGAGGAAAACGAAAAGCAACAGAAACGGACGATGCCATCCCTTGCATTCTCGAACCGGCGGGGAATGTAAAGGCTTTCAGAAAAAGCTGGGCAAGACTGATTCAAAAAATATATCAGTTTGATCCTCTGGTCTGTCCTCATTGTAAAGGAATCATGCGCATTATCAGCTTTATCGAAGACCGGTCCGAATATGGCCGGTGACTATGCCATCATCGGACCGACATGGACGGGGGCATTGCCGCCTGGTGTGATCGAATTGTCACGATCGCACACCCTATGCGTATATGGCAGGTCGGACGCTGATCTACAACGTGGAAGACGAGCCAACTGTCCATGCTATCCAAGACCAATACAAGCTCACGCCGCTCAGTTGCTGGGGCACAACGAATACTTTGCCGGAAAATCGCGATGTTTGGGTGCCTTATCCCGCCAGTGATCCGCTCGCCACTTGGAAGACGATTAATCGTGCCATGACCGAGAATCCTCCGCTGGCACCGGACCAACAGTCTTTTCTCGCGACCATTGCGCAGATTGGCGTAGGTCCCAACCAAGATGTGGAAGCTATGGACGCCGCCACTAAACGCGGGCCGCTTCGCGCCGAAGCGGATAGCCGGGTGTTAATGTATAATTTCAATATCACTGGTGGTAATGGTAAGTTTGTGAACGGTTGGTCATATCCACCCCAGTACTCCGGACGGTCAGGATTGGCTAATGACTTCCTCACGCGCGTCGCACACTGCAATGTCGGATTAGTGACACTTGATGCGGCGGAAGGCACTTATATAAACGTCACCATGGACTCGCATGGATTGCCGCTTAATGGCGCTAATGCCTATGTCATGCGGTTTGCCGCAGACGGTCTGCCCGAAGTGGGTGCTTTCTGGTCAGTCACTATGTATGATGTATACTACTCCCCAGAAACTGGACAGGTGAATAAGGTGCATGTTAGTCTGCCATACTTGAGAAGGAGAGAGAAATGGCAAAGAGCATGCGAAGAAACCACGATGGTGCCTTCAAAGCCAGAGTCGCCCTCGAAGCCGTAAAAGGGGAGAAAACCATGGCCCGGCTTTCGAGCGAATATGACCCATGGTGGAGATTCTCAATCCCGGCCTGATCGATATCCGGCCGGTCTTTGAAACCGAATTTCGCGAGATGGCCTCTCTGGCGGTGACCTGCGGAGAACTGGAAGAGACGCGAAAAACGCTTATTGCCAAGATTGCCAATGACCTGACCCTTCCGGAGCGTCAATTCCTTCTGTCGGCCAAGAAAGGAGCGCCACAATGGGACCTGCTCGGGCTAGAAGAGGTTCAGAACCTGCCGGCCGTCCGGTGGAAGCTTCTGAATATCGGACGCATGGTACCGGCCAAACATCGCCAGGCCGTCCGCAAACTGAAGGATTACCTGGGTGTCTGACTTTCATCCTGCCTGCAATAGAAAGCAATTCCGGTTTGCCGAAATTCACGGCGGCACTGCTCGAAGTTGTTGCTGCGGGTTTTTATGCATGGAAATAAAAAGCGGGACATGGGCGGGATCAAGTGACCGGCCAGAGAAAAAACAAAAAAGCCTGCAAGTCATGAAAACCTTGCAAGCCTTTGATTCCATTGGTGCCGGAGCCCGGAATCGAACCGGGATGCCCTTGCGGGCGGAGGATTTTGAGTCCTCTGCGTCTACCAGTTTCACCACTCCGGCACGGGCGCGATTATATAGACGGAAGGCCAAAAGTCAAGCTGAAAATCTGTTGACAGCCGGGGAGGGGCATGTTAAGGGGCAGGCGAATTTGTTGGGAATTTACTGGGGTTGTAGCTCAGATGGGAGAGCGCTTGAATGGCATTCAAGAGGTCAGGAGTTCGATCCTCCTCAGCTCCACCAAAACACAAAAAGGGAAGAACCGGCGTTCTTCCCTTTTTTATCCTCTTCACCCGGTCCTTTTCCGAACTCGCCGGGGAGAGAACCTCAAAATTATTTTCTATCCTTAATGGACACAGAGGCGTCCCGGTTATAAGTCTTTTACCTCTTTGTTAATTTTCAATCGTTTTTCTTTCATCAGCGCCTCTTTGTTTCCCTCCAGCCATGATTTCATCGCTTCCTCCCGCTTCAGGTTCATGGCGACTTTCCGGTAGATTTCCTTTTTGGCGTCGAAGTCCTTCATGTCCAGCGTGCTTTGGTCTTTGAGCTTGAGGATGACCTGCGAGTTGCCGATGGCCATGGGTTTTTCCGGATAAGGGTGGCTCAGGGACAGGGACATCAGGACGTTGACGGCATCCGGGTTTGCACCCAGTTTGGGAATGACGTTGCCGGGCTGGAAGAAGCCGGTTTCCTGGATTCTCAGGCCTTTTGCCGCAGCCAGCTTTTCCATGCTCTCGCCCTTGCGTAGTTTTTCCAGCAGGCCTTCCGCTTCCAGTGCGGCCACTCTTTCCTGCTCGCTTTTCAGATAGGCTTGCCGGACATCGGCTTCAATGTTCTTGAGCTGTGGCGTGTAGGCGGCTTTTTTGTCTTCCAGGCGGATCATAAAATAACCGCTCCCTGAGCTCAAGACCCGGCTGATGTCTTTTCGCTGCAGAGAGGCCAGTTCCTGCGCCAGATCCTTGACGGACGCGAGCGCCTGTGGCGGTTTGTTGAGCGGGAAAAAATCAACCGTCTGAATTTTCAGTTTGTGCTTTGCCGCGTAGTCTTCGAAATTTTCCTCCTGGTAGATGGTGTCGTGCGCTTTTTTGGCTTCCAGATAAGCTTCCTGCATTCCGCGGTTCTGCCTCATCTCCCGGGCAATGCTCAAAGCGGCCTGCTCCAGCGCCAGGGGCTTGCCGTCTTTGCCTTTGTAGCTGTCTTTGTGCCGGTTGTAATGGTCCCGAATGTCGGAGGCGCTGATTTCGGCCGGAGAGAAGGCCTCGCCCGCAAAATAGAGATATTGAATTTTGGCCTGTTCGGCAACGCGAAACGCATTGCTGTTGTTTTTGAGATAATTTTCCAGATCCGGGGCGGCGGGGTTGATTTTTCCCGCGACATCGGATCCGGCGATGGCCATGAAACCGAGATTGATTTTCTGGTTCTGCAGGGTGTACAGGTCCAGCACTTCTTGGTCGGAGACCTTGATTCCCTCGAGAATAATGGTTTCGATTTTACCGGCCGCCAGGCTGACTTTTTGGCCGGCCTCAAAATCTTCGGCGGTCATCCGGTTGAAGCGTAAAAGCTGCCGGTATTTGTCGTTGTCGAATTTGCCATCCGTCTGCAGGGCGGGCATGGCCATGATCATTTGCCGAAGCTCGTCGTCGGACACCTGCATCTTCATGTCTTTGGCCCTGGCGATGATGACCTGGCGGTTGATCAGGTTGTCGTAGGCCATTTTTTTCAGGTCCATCTGCTTGAGCATGTCTGCCGTCAGCACGCCGCCGTAGCGCGCTTTGACCATATCCGTCATTTTGGAGTGCTCATTGTAATATTCGGATTCGGTGACCACAAAGCCGTCAACAATGGCAAGGGCGTTGGCGGCCTGCATGCTCCGGTCCGTGCCGAAATACAGGACAAAAACAAAGATGATGATGCCCATAAAGACCAGCATGAACCAGCCTCGCGCATGTTTGCGGAAAAATTTCAGCATAGCGTCTCCTCGAAAGTGATGATGGAACTCATAACCGGGGTCATTGAGGCCGTTAGTATTACAGAGAAGGGCAAATTGCAAATACATTTTAAAAAGGCGTTGCTTAGACCGTTGAAATACGATATAGACACAAAACTGCAGGTAAGTACGATATATTCAAGGGAAATTCAGGAGGACTCATGTTATTCGATTATATTTTGGGAAAGTTTTCCAATGATCTGGCGATTGATCTGGGAACCGCCAATACTCTCGTTTATGTTAAGGGTAAAGGGATTGTGTTGAACGAACCATCCGTGGTCGCCGTGCACAAGAATCAGCATGGCGTCAAAAAGGTGCTGGCGGTCGGCAATGAAGCCAAGAGCATGCTGGGCCGCACCCCGGGCAATATCGTAGCTATCCGTCCCATGCGCGACGGCGTCATCGCGGATTTCGACATCACGGAAGCCATGCTCAAACATTTCATTTTGAGCGTTCACGACCGCAAGTCCCTGGTGCGTCCCCGGATCATTGTTTCCGTCCCGTCGGCGGTTACGCAGGTGGAGCGCCGGGCCGTGCGCGAGACGGTTGAATCCGCCGGTGCCCGCGAAGTCTATCTGATCGAGGAGCCGATGGCGGCGGCGATCGGGGCGGGACTGCCCATTGCCGAGCCCACCAGCTCCATGGTGGTCGGCATCGGCGGCGGCACGACGGAAGTAGCGGTCATCTCTCTGTCCGGCATTGTGTATGCCAAATCGGTGCGGATGGCCGGCGACAAGATCGATGAGGAAATTGTCCTGTACATGAAGCGGAAATACAGCCTGCTGATCGGTGAACGGATGGCGGAAATGATCAAGACGGAGGCCGGCTGCGCCTATCCGATGGCCGAGGTGAAAATGATTGACGTGAAAGGGCGCGATCTCATTTCCGGCATCCCGAAAACGATCGAAACCAGTTCGGAGGAAATCCGGGAGGCGATTATCGAGCCGGTGACGGTGATCGTGGACACGATCAAGGATGCCCTGGAAAACGCGCCGCCGGAGCTGGCCGGAGACATCGTGGACCGCGGAATCGTGCTGACCGGCGGCGGAGCGCTGTTGAAGAATATTGATATTCTGGTGCGGGAGGAAACCGGTCTTCCCGTTATGGTGGCCGATGATCCGCTCTCCGCCGTGGCCCGCGGCGCGGGCCTGGCGCTGGATCAGCTGGATGTGCTCAAAGAGGTGACGATTCGGATCTGATGCCGACCGGCGGTTCGGTCTTCACTGGCGGCGGATAGTTTGGGTTAAGCATGTTTTTTAAAAATTATCGAGCCGTCATCTTTGTCGGAGCGGTGGTTCTCGCCGCTGTTTTCCTTTTTTCGTACGGTCTGAAATACGACACCGGCCGGAGCCTTCCGCAGAAGCTGGCGCTGGAGGTGGCGGCGCCGGTTCAAAAATTGTTGACGCTGTGCGTGAAAAGCGTTGACGACGCCTGGACGCGCTATGTCCGCCTGGTGGGACTGGAAGAGGAGAACCGGAAACTGAAGGGTGCCATGGGCGATCTTCAGGCGCAGTTGGCGCTTTACCGGCAGGGGTTTCTGGAAGCCCGGAGGCTGCAGACGCTCCTGTCGCTCGGGGAGCGGGCACCCTACCGCTTCATCGCCGTCCGCGTCATCGGCAAGGAACAGGGCGCTCTGGCCAAAACCCTCTGGATCGACAAGGGCCAGGCCGACGGCCTGAAACCGGGCATGCCGGTGATGGCCCCTCCCGGTCTTATCGGCCGGCTGACGAATGTTTCCCGGCGCAGCGCCAAAGTTCAGCTTCTGATCGACGAAGGCTCCAACGTGGATGTCCTCGTTGAAAGGACACGCCAGCAAGGCATGCTTCGCGGAGCGGGATCTCGCGGCTGCGTCGTCCGGTATATCTCCAGGACTCAGGATGTCCGGGAAGGGGATGTGATTCTGACGTCCGGTTTGAGCAATATTTTCCCGAAGGGACTGCTGGTCGGGAAGGTGGTTCATGTGAGCCGGTCGGACGCGGGAATGTTTTTGAATATCCGGGTGTCCCCTTTTGTTGACTTTACTTCGCTGGAGGAAGTTCTGGTTCTGGCGGGGGAAAGAAAGGAGCCGTTCGGGGAAAGGAAGACCGCAAAATGATGTATTATGTTCTGTTGCCTTTCGCGGCCGTTGTGCTGGTGGCTCTGCAGTCCAAGCTGGCCGAAATCCTTTTTTCCGGGCTTGTCACGCTGGAGCTGTCTCTGATCGTGGTGATCTACGCCGGTTTTCGCCTGGATCTGTGGAAGGGAGCGGCTCTTTCCTTTGTCGTGGGGCTGGCGATGGATTGTCTGTCCGGAACCGTCCTGGGGTTGTTCACGTTGTTGTATGTCTGCGTTTTTTTGTTCGCCTGGTTTGCTTCCTCGCACATTGATTCGGAAAGGCTTTACCTGATTGCCGGCTTCAGCCTGATCTGTTCGGTCGCGGAATCGCTGGCGCTGGTTTTGATCTGCCAGTTTGTGTTTGACTTTGACATGGTCGGTAAAATTCTCCCCGTCCTGGCGCCGCAGACCCTGCTGGTCGGCGTTCTTTCCGTCTGCTTTTTTTACGCGATGCGCAGGGTGGAAAGATTGTTGGCGTATGGATAAACCGGGCAGCCTCCAGAACGGGCCGGAGCCGGTGGACTTCCGGCGCAAGCTTACCGTGGTGATGATTCTGATTTGCGCGGCCCTGTCGGCCCTGACGATCCGCCTGTGGTATCTGCAGATCATCAAAGGGGATGAACTCAAGCAGCGCTCTGAAAACAACGCTGTCCGGTTTCGCAAAATTCAGCCCCTGCGCGGTTTGATCATGGACCGGAACGGTTTTGTCATGGTGGACAACCGCCCCTCTTTTGATGTGCTGTACCTGCCCGCCCGGGGGGTCGATCATGACGTGCTGATGGGGAAAATTCGGGATATCTACGCAACCAAGTCGGTTGATTTTTCGGTCCAGCTTTTCCCCAGAACGATGAAGCCCTATCTTCCCGTCCGGCTGGAAAAAAATGTCGGCATGGAAAAAGTGGCGCTGGTGGAAACCAACAGCCTGGATTTGCCGGGGGTCTACGTGGATGTCACGCCGATCCGTCTTTACCTGGACGGGGAGATCATCGCGCCGATCATCGGCTACACGGGAGAAGTCAGCAAGGAGGAGCTGGAAAAGCCGGAGGGAGGGTACCTGTTCGGCGACATCACGGGAAAGTCGGGCATTGAAAAAGCGCTGGATCCTTACGTGCGTGGCCGCCGGGGCAATGAGCTGGTCGAAGTGAACGTGTACGGCAAAGTCATCAAGAATCTGGGGCGGATCGATCCGGTTTGCGGTTCCAATGTGGTGTTGACGATCGACGCCTCTCTCCAAAAGGCGGCCTGGGAGGCCTTTGAAGGAAGGCCGGGAGCGGCGGTCGCGATGGATCCGCAAAGCGGCGCCATCCTGGCGATGGTCAGCTCGCCGTCTTTCGACCCGAATTTGTTCAACAGCGGCATCGCCCGTGAAGCATGGGAAAAGCTGCAGAAGGATCCGCTGAAACCCATGTCCAACCGGGCGATTGCGGGTCAATATCCGCCGGGGTCAACCTACAAGATGATCGTGGCGGCCGCGGCGCTGGAAGAGGGGGTCATCACCCCCGAAACCAGAATCCACTGCAACGGGTCCTTCGCTCTGGGCAACCGGACCTATCGCTGCTGGAGAAAAAACGGGCATGGGCCGGTCAATCTTCACCGGGCGCTGGTGGAGTCGTGCGATGTCTATTTTTATACCGTCGGAAAAAAGCTGGGTGTGGATCGCATTGCGCGCTTCGCCAGGCAGTTCGGCCTGGGCGAGGCCACCGGCATTGAGCTGGCCCATGAGCGGAGGGGGCTGGTCCCCACCCGGGACTGGAAGATGGATCGCATGAAAGAACCGTGGCAGATGGGCGAAACCATATCGATTGCCATCGGCCAGGGGTTCAATTTGACCACTCCGCTGCAGCTGGCACAGGCTTACGGCGCGCTGGCTAACGGCGGCACACTGTGGCGCCCCCGTCTGGTGCAGCGGATTGAAGCGGCCGAGGGTGGCGTGATAAAGGAATATTTGCCGGAAAAAAAGGGAGAGCTGGGCCTGAGCGGGAAAACCGTGGAGCTGCTCCAACAGGCGCTGTGGGGCGTCGTGAATGAACCCGGAGGCACCGGCTACGCGGCGCGCATCGAAGGCGAGGACGTTTGCGGTAAAACGGGGACGTCGCAGGTGATCGGTCTGCCCCAGGATGAACAGGCGCGGCGCCGGAAAAAAATTGCCGCTTTTCACAAGGATCATGCGTTGTTTGCCTGCTGGGCGCCGGCCGGGCATCCGGAAATCGTCGTCTCCGTCATTGCCGAGCATGCCGGCGGAGGCGGCGCTGTCGCTGCTCCGATTGCCCGCAGAATTTTAAAGGCTTATTTTAACGGAAAGAAAAAAGACCGGTCCGTTGAAGTTGCTGTCCGGCAGCAGACAGCGCTGGAGGCCGGAAACTGACGGCCATGGGAGCAGGCCGGGAGGCGTTATGTTTTTTTTCAAATACGACCGCCGCATCTTCCAGAATTTTGACTGTACGCTGTTTGCCCTGGTGATGTTGATCTGCGCCATCGGCGTCGTCAATATCTATTCCACGGGGTTCAGCCTGGGTGAAAGTGCGTCTCCGCTGTATTTAAAGCAGATGCAATGGGTTTTCTTCGGCCTGTTGTTCATGATGGTTGCCTTTCTGATCGACTACCGCCACATCAATCGGGCGGCGTACGGCCTTTACGCTGTTTCGATGGCCTTCCTCATTGCGGTCGCCCTGTTCGGCCACACGGCAAACGGGGCTCAGCGGTGGATCTCGTTCGGTGTCTTTTTATTCCAGCCTTCCGAGCTGATGAAAATCAGCATTATCATTGCGCTGGCCCGGTATTTCGATGATCACAAGTCGCACGAACCGTATCGGTTGAGGGAATTGCTTGTCCCCTTCGGGATCGTGATGCTTCCCTGCGCCCTGATTTTGAAGCAGCCGGATTTGGGGACGGCGCTGATGATCGTCATCGTTTCCGCTTCCATCGTTCTTTTTATCGGGATGAACTGGAAATCCGTCGCCATTGCCGCCGCGAGCGCTCTGATCGTGTTGCCCCTGGTCTGGCATGTTTTACGGGATTATCAGAAAAACCGTTTGCTGGCGTTTCTTTCTCCTGAGAGTGATCCGCTGGGAACGGGGTACCACATCATTCAGTCCATGATCGCGATCGGCTCCGGGGGATTTCTGGGTAAGGGCTTTTTGAAGGGCTCCCAGACCCAGCTGAAATTTCTGCCCGAACAGCAGACGGATTTTGTTTTCTCCGTGTTTGCCGAAGAGTGGGGATTTGTGGGCGGCCTGGCGCTGATGGTGATTTTTACGTCCCTGATCATCTGGGGGTTAAAAATTGCCTTGCATTCGAAAGATTTATTGGGCACGATCCTCGCGTTCGGCATTACCGCGTTGATCGCCTGGCAGGTGCTGATCAATATGGGAATGGTGCTGGGTGTCCTGCCGGTGGTCGGCATTCCGCTGCCTTTCATCAGCTACGGCGGTTCGGCGGCAGTTTCCCTGATGGCGGCGATCGGACTGCTGATGAATGTGAGTGTGCGCAGGTTCACCTTGCAGCGCTGATTTTATTTCAAAACGACAAGGAGTGCGGTATGTGGGAAAAAAAGAAATGTCTTGACGACACCAAAGCTTTTTTGGGCAAAGGCGCCGAATTTATCGGAAAGCTGATTTTTACCGGTCATGTTCGCATTGACGGTGATTTTCAGGGGGAAATTTTCGGACAGGGAGCGGTGGATGTCGGAGAAGGCGCCCTGATAAAGGCCAACATGGAAGTCGGCAGCGTTTTCATCGGCGGCGAAGTTCAGGGCAATATCGAGGTGAAAGAAAAAATCAACATCCATTCCACCGGCAAACTGGCAGGCGATGTAAGGGCGCCGGTCTTTGTTATGGAGGAAGGGGCGGTTTTTGACGGCCAATCGCATATGAGCGAGGTGAAGGAGCAAAAAAGAATAACTTTGGCGGGGGAATAATCATTCTCAAACAATGAAAATCATTGGTTTAAACATTAATTCTCTGAAATTAGACCGCCGGTCATAAAAAAGCTTGACAAACCCTATGCGGGTGTGATTAGTAACCTCCGTCCTCGCGGTGTGGCTAGGTTCAGCATAAGCCCGGCTTGTATGAAAGCCTTACGTTGTCTGAAGCAAATCACTCCCAGAGATTACGCTGTTTGAAATGCCGGATCCACTATAATGCATCTTCCTGCGTTGATCAACGTTCGTTGAGGGCCGGGAAGGTTTGATAAAATAAAGACGAGGTCAGCTGTGGTTACCGTAATTCCCGATTATACGCTCCTGGTTCAGATGGCTACATTCATAGCCTTGATTTTTATCCTCAATTTTCTTCTTTACAAACCTATCTTGTCCATCATCGAGCGTCGTAAAAAGCAGCTGGAAGAACTGGACAACGAGATCAAGCTTTTCAATGACTCCGTGAATAAAAAAGTCGCCGAATACGATGAAAAACTCAGCCGGGCCAAGACCAGCGCTTCGGAGTTGAAAAAAGAAATCATCGGCGAAGGCGCGGCGGAGGCGAGAAGCATCGTGGACGCCGTTCGCAGTGAAATCCCGCTGATGACCCAGGAGTTTCAAAAGAAGATGGATGCGGAAATGCAGTCCGCCCGTCAGATCCTGGAAGGCCAGTCCCGCAGACTCTCGCTGGAAATTGCCGAAAAGGTTCTGGGAAGGAGAGTTCAATGAAATCTTCATTTCGTCCGGTCCATTTTCCAATCCTTCTTTCCCTGATGTTCCTGTTGCTTTCCGTTGGCTTGGCGTTTGCGTCCGGCGGTGAAGGCGGCGAGGGGCACGGCTCGCAGTGGAAAGACTTCGCCTGGAAAACCCTGAATGCTGCCCTGATTATTGGATTTCTGGTGTATTTGCTGGGGTCGAAAATCAAAGGTTTCTTTGTCGGCCGCCGCCAGGAAATCAAGGAGTCTCTGGAGAACGCTACCGTTCAAAAAGCGGAGGCGGAAAAGCAGTACCGGGAGTATGCAGAGAAAATCGACAAGGCGTCCCAGGAAATCGACGGTATTTTTGAGATGATCAAGGCGCAGGGAGTGGTCGAAAAGCAACAAATCATCGAAGACGCGCACAGGGTGGCCCAGAAGATGAAGGAAGACGCCCAGGCGCGCATCGAGCAGGAATTGAAAAAAGCATCCGGGCAGCTTCGCACGGAAGCCGTTGCTCTTTCCGTGCAGATGGCGGAAGAAATTTTAAAGAAGAGCATCACGGCCCAGGATCATGAAGCCATGGTCAGGGAATATATGGATAAGGTGGTGAACAAAAATTGATCAGCAATATATCAAAACGATACGCTCGCGCTTTTTTTGACATTGCCGGAGAAGAAAACAAGCTGGAGCTCTACTACAACGAGCTGCATCAGTTCTCTTCCGTCATCGCGCAAAACAAGAATCTGGGGGGCTTTCTGGCCAACCCGATCTTTGAGCAGGAAAGTAAGAAAAAAGTGCTGGAGAGCATCATCGACAAGCTGTCGCTTTCCCCCATGACGATTAATTTCCTGAAATTGCTGATCGATAAGAAAAGGATCGACGTTCTTCCGGACATCGAAACCTGCTACCGGCAGTTGATGGATGAAACGCTTCAGACGGTGAGGGTTATCGTGAAGACGGCGTTTCCACTGTCCGGGGAAATGCAGAGCTACATCACGTCCGGCCTGAAAAAAATGACCGGCCGGTCGGTTGAAGTTACGGTAGAGGACGACAAGGATCTGATGGGCGGCATAGTTATTGGTGTTGGTGATACGTTGTATGACGGCAGCATCAAAAACCAATTGAACAATATGAGGAATCTCTTAGGGGAGGCAAGATAGAGCATGGAAACCATCAAGGCGGAAGAAATCAGTCAAATTATTTCTGAGCAGATCAAAAGCTATGAAAAAAAGCTGGATATAAGCGAAACCGGAACCGTTCTTTCCGTCGGTGACGGCATCGCGAGAGTGTACGGTGTGCAAAACGCCATGGCCATGGAACTGCTCGAGTTCCCCGGCGGCATTCTGGGCATGGTGCTCAACCTCGAAACGGACAATGTCGGTGTTGCTGTTCTCGGCGAAGTAACCCACATCAAAGAAGGGGATATCGTCAAAAGAACCGGCAAGATTGCCCAGGTTCCGGTCGGCGAAGCGTTGCTGGGCCGTGTGATCGACGCGACCGGCACTCCTCTGGACGGCAAAGGCCCGATTGAATCATCGGAGTTCCGTCGTATTGAGATGGTCGCCCCCGGCGTGATTCAGCGCCAGCCGGTCAACGAGCCCATGTACACAGGACTCAAAGCCATCGATGCCATGACCCCGATTGGACGCGGCCAGCGCGAGCTGGTCATCGGCGATCGCCAGATCGGCAAGACGGCCATTTGCGTGGATACCATCCTCCGCCAGAAAGACACCGGTGTCAAATGCATTTATGTCGCCATCGGCCAGAAAAAATCCACCGTGGCGCAGGTCGTGGAAAGGCTCAAACAGCATGACGCCATGGCTTATACCTGCGTGGTCGCCGGCTGCGCTTCCGACCCGGCAACCCTTCAGTACATTGCGGCGTATGCCGGCTGCAGCATCGGCGAGTACTTCCGCGACCGCGGCCAGGACGCGTTGATCATTTACGATGACCTGTCCAAACAGGCCGTGGCCTATCGTCAGATTTCATTGCTGCTTCGCCGTCCGCCCGGACGGGAAGCCTTCCCCGGCGACATTTTCTACAACCACTCGCGTCTCCTGGAGCGGGCCGCCCGCGTGAGCAAGGAAATGGGCGGCGGATCTCTCACGGCTTTGCCCATCATTGAAACGCAGGCCGGCGACGTGTCGGCCTACATTCCGACCAACGTGATTTCCATTACCGACGGCCAGGTGTACCTGGAACCCAGCTTGTTCTTCTCCGGAATCCGTCCGGCCATCAACGTCGGTTTGTCCGTGTCCCGCGTCGGCGGCGCGGCCCAGGTGAAGGCGATGAAGCAGGTCGCCGGTACCCTGAAACTCGATCTGGCCCAGTATCGGGAACTGGCGGCCTTTGCCCAGTTTGGCTCCGATCTGGACAAATCGACCCAGGCGCAGCTGGATCGCGGCGTTCGTCTGGTGGAATTGCTGAAACAGCCCCAGTTCCAGCCGATGTCTCTGGGCGAGGAAGTGGTGGTGCTGTTTGCCGGAAGCCGCGGTTTCATCGACAAGGTGGATGTGGAAAAGGTCCTCGTTTATGAACAGCAGCTGCTCAGTTATGTGAAAAGCAAACATCAGGATATCCTGAAGGAAATCGATGAAAAACAGATCATTTCCGCGGACCTGGAAAAGAAAATGAAAGACATGCTGACGGCTTTCGAATCGGTTTTCGTGGCGGAATAATTTTTGATCCGTGCGCGATTCTCAAAAGGGGATCTCCGCGGAGTGGAAAATCAATTCAGGTTGAGAGGAGTTTTCAGTGCCCTCGCTAAAAGATATTAAAAGAAAAGTAACTGCCGTTCAGAAAACGAAGCAGATTACACGGGCCATGAACATGGTGGCCGCGTCCAAATTCAAATCAGCGCAATTGAAAATGGACAATTTCCGGCCCTACGCCGGAAAATTCATGGATGTTCTCAACAGCCTGGCTTTGCGGGTGGACGCCTCCACGCATCCGCTCCTGGCAGTACGGGACCCCCGAAAAGTTCAAGTGATCTGCATGACGTCCGACCGGGGGCTTTGCGGAGGATTCAATACGAATCTGATCAAGGCCACGGAACGATTTTTACGGGACAAGGCCTATGAGAGCAGGGACGTGGCCCTGATCAACGTCGGCCGGAAGGGCAGAGACTTTTTCCGAAAAAAGGCCAATATCCTGGCGTACAAGGTGGACTGTCTGAGCAAATTCGACATGACGCTCGCCGTGGCGATCGCCGATGAAGTCATCGAACCTTTCATCAAGGCCGAATATGACGAGCTGTATCTGATCTACAATCAGTTTGTGAATGTTTCCGTCCAGCGGCCGACCGTTGTCCGCCTGTTTCCCCTTCCTTCCATCGGCAGCCCGGACGCGGACCTGGAAACGGATACGCGGCTGGATTATGTTTACGAGCCGTCGGATGAGGTGCTCTTGCACAAATTGTTGCCGATGTATGTCCACGTTCTGGTTTACCGGGCGCTGCTGGAGACATCCGCCGGTGAAAACGGCGCGCGGATGGCCGCCATGGATAATGCGACCAGCAATTGCGAAGAACTGATCAGCTCATTGACGTTGAAGATGAATAAAGCCAGACAGGCGGCGATTACGGCGGAGCTGATGGATATTGTAGGCGGCACGGAGGCTTTGGCCAAGGGTTGATTTTGCGGCGGCACCTCGCGCGTAAAAAATATATATTTCGACTATTTGCAAGGAGATAGTTATGAATACCGGAAAGATTGTTCAGGTTATTGGTCCTGTTGTTGACGTGGCTTTTGAAGAAGGGAAGCTTCCCAGAATTCTGGATGCGCTTTTTGTCACCAATGCCGCGATCAACGATCAGGAGGATAACCTGGTTATTGAAGTCGCGCAGCATCTTGGTGACAATGTTGTCCGCTGCATCGCTATGGATATCACCGACGGTCTGGTTCGCGGCATGATTGCCAAAGATACCGGCGCTCCCATTACGGTGCCGGTCGGTAAAGAAGGCCTGGGCAGGATTTTGAACGTTGTCGGCCGTCCGGTTGACGGTCTCGGACCGGTCAACGCTAAAAATTATGCTTCCATCCATCGGCAGTCTCCAGTCTTTTTGGAACAGGACACATCCGTTCACGTTCTGGAAACCGGCGTCAAGGTTATCGATCTGCTCGTGCCGTTTCCCCGCGGTGGAAAGATGGGAATGTTTGGCGGCGCAGGCGTCGGCAAAACCGTCGTCATGATGGAAATGATCAATAACATCGCCATGCACCACGGCGGCATCTCCGTGTTCTGCGGCGTGGGCGAGAGAACCCGCGAAGGAAACGACCTGTATCGCGAAATGCTGGAATCCGGCGTTATCAAGCAGGCCGCCTTGATTTACGGCCAGATGACGGAACCTCCCGGAGCTCGTTCCCGCGTGGCTTTGACGGGTCTGGCGGCCGCGGAATACTTCCGTGATGTGGAAGGTCAGGACGTGCTCTTCTTCGTCGATAATATTTTCCGTTTCACACAGGCCGGTTCCGAAGTGTCCGCTCTCCTGGGCCGCATGCCTTCCGCCGTCGGTTACCAGCCGACACTGGCCACGGATCTTGGCGAACTTCAGGAACGCATTACCTCGACCACCAAGGGCTCCATTACAGCCGTTCAGTGTGTGTACGTGCCCGCCGACGACTTGACCGACCCGGCGCCGGCCACCACGTTTGCACACCTTGACGGAACCGTCGTTTTGTCCCGTCCGATCGCCGAACTCGGTATTTATCCCGCCGTGGACCCACTGGATTCCACATCAAGAATTCTCGATCCGAACGTTATCGGTCAGGACCATTACGCCGTCGCCCGCCAGGTGCAGGTGACGCTGCAGAAGTACAAAGACCTGCAGGACATCATCGCGATTCTGGGGATGGACGAGCTTTCCGAAGCCGACAAACAGACCGTGAGCCGTGCCAGAAAAATTCAGCGGTTCCTGTCACAGCCCTTCTTTGTTGCTGCGCAGTTTACCGGCACCGAAGGGAAATTTGTCTCCGTGGCCGATACCGTGAGGGGCTTCAAGGAAATACTGGAAGGAAAACATGACGATTTGCCGGAACAGGCTTTTTATATGGTCGGCGGTATTGAAGAAGCAATCGAGAAAGCCCAGAAGCTTTCCGCCTAATGAACGAGGATTTCCATGTCGGATGAATTAATGCTGGAAATGGTAACACCGGAGAAGATGGTTTTTTCCGGAAAAGTGGATGAAGTGACGATTCCGGGCACGGAAGGGGAGTTCGGCGTTTTAAGAGGCCATGAGCCCTTCCTGACGTCCGTGGACATCGGAGAGCTTTATTACATCAACGACGGCAAGAGAACGCATTACGCCGTTAACACCGGTTTCGCCGAGGTGACGGGCAGCAAGGTCACCGTCCTGATCGAGACGGCGGAAAGAGCCGACGCCATCGACAAGGACCGGGCTCTCAAGGCAAAAGAAAAAGCGGAAACCACCCTGTCCCAATTAGCCAAAGAGCACAGCGATTATGAAAAAATGCGTCTGGCTCTTCTTCGGGCGGTCAACAGGATCAGTGTTGCGGAGAAACTCTCACAAAGCTAATCCGCCCCCTATAGACGAAAAAGGCAGCTTTCCGAAACGAAGCTGCCTTTTTTATTTTCCCGAAAGCGGGCTATTCGGCCGAAATGCCGGTGATCTGAAAATTGCGGGTTCCGCCGGGGGTGTTGACGGAAATTTCGGCGTCGATGCTTTTTCCGACCAGCGCCCTGCCGATGGGTGAGGTGACGGATATTTTGTTTTGGCTGATATCCGATTCAAAAGGGCCGACCAGCTGGTATTTGATCTCTTCCCTCTTACTGTCAGCGATGGTAACAAAGCAGCCGAAAACCACCCGATCGCTCGGGATATCTTTCAGGACGATGATGTTGCAGGAAGCCAGATTATTTTCCAGCTCCTGAAGCTTGCCGTGCAGATAGGATTGCCGCTCTTTGGCTGCCGCGTACTCCGCGTTTTCCGAAAGATCGCCGTGCGCCCGGGCAACTTCTATGTCCCGGATGTTTGCCGGAATGAAAACGTTTTTCACCGTCTCCAGTTCCTTCTTCAATTTGTCAAAACCCTCTTTCGTGATCGGAATTTTGTCCATGAACGGCTCCGAATGATTTTGCCTTGCGCTGACGCAATCGACGGCTCGATGACAGGCAGGAAACGCATTTAATTTTTGTTTAGACGAGAAAGAACGTCGTGTCAAGAACTTGTTTCGTATATTTGAGGTGAAGGGTTGCCCGCACGGAAAATCCATTCGGCCCGATCGTTTGCGCCCGCGCCGGATGTTTCTCCGGCGGGAAAACGCCGCCTCATGGATTCGTCCGGGTGAGGCTGAAGTTGTTTTGTAAAGCGGTTTGTGTTATTGAACGACGGCTGGAAAATTAAAGGAGCATTGGTTTGATATCATGCGGGATGCATACAATCGGGACATCAATTATCTTCGGATTTCCATCACCGATCGCTGTAATCTGCGCTGCCTGTATTGCCGCCCCATGGAAGGGGTTTCGCTGAAAGGTCATGACGATATTCTCCGGTACGAGGAGATTCTCCGCGTGGTCTCCCGGGTGGTGACCATGGGATTTGTCAAGGTGCGGCTGACCGGCGGCGAGCCGCTCGTCCGGCGCGGTTTTGTTGAATTTGCTGCAGATTTAAAAAAAATAAAAGGCCTCGAGGACATCAGTCTGACGACCAACGGCATCCTGCTCGCGAAGTACGCGGAAGGGATTTTCAACGCCGGCATCACCCGGATCAACATCAGCCTGGATTCCCTGGACCGGGACAAATACGCTCAAATCACGCGGGGCGGAAACCTGGACGATGTGTTTCGCGGGATAGCCGCGGCGGAGAAAGCGGGTTTTTCCCCCATCAAAATAAACACCGTCATCGTCAGGGGATTCAACGACAACGAGGCGCTGGATTTTGCGAAATTGGCGCTGACCAGACCTTTTCAGGTTCGTTTTATCGAAATCATGCCGGTAAGCGAGGTCGATACCGGCTACCCGGCGGATTTTTTACCGAACCGTCACCTGCAGGAAATCATCGGCCGTCACTTCCGGCTTATCCCTCTCGCGGCCAGGAAACGCAAGTCGGACGGTCCGGCCAGAGTCTTTACACTGCCGGACGGGCTGGGAGAAATCGGGTTTATCGACCCGGTCAGCGACCATTTTTGCGCGACCTGCAACCGCCTGCGTCTGATGGCGGACGGCAAACTGCGCGCCTGCCTGCTCAAGGATGAGGAAGTCGATTTAAAAGCGGCGCTTCGCCGAAACTGCAACGACGGCGAACTGGACGAACTGATCCGCCGGGCCGTCCGGCTCAAACCCGAAAAGCACGACCTGGACTGCACGGACAAACACCTGAAAAAATGCCACCGGGACATGTCGGACATCGGAGGCTGAACTCTTTCCAAAGGGGTGGTGATCCATGTTTTTCGATCCGCTTCAGGCCGGGCCAGGGGATAACTGGCTGCAAACCCGCCAGGGTCGCCGCCTGTATGTACTGCAGGAAAAATTGATCCTGGACCTGGTTTCTCCCGTCGCCGGGGAGTCCGTTCTGGACGTGGGCTGCGGCAGTGGAAATTATCTGCGTCTGTTCGAACGGAAAAAATGTCTTCTGACGGGAATGGACCCGTCGCAGGCCGCTCTGGAAGCTGCCCGGAGGAAGCTTGGCGCCTCGTGTGAACTGGTTTTGGGAAATGCCGCCGATATTCCTTTTTCCGACAACGAATTCGACATGGTCACGGTAATGGGCGGCCTGCAGGGCTCAGCAAATCCGCAAAGAGCCCTTGCGGAAGCGATCCGGGTCAGCCGCAATCGAGTTTTTGTCGGTTTTTTCAACCGGCATTCCCTGGCCGGAACAGAACAGGCCATGCGGAAGTTTTTCGGTTTTTCCGCCGCGTCGGAGGCGCGCTTTTTTTCTATAGGAGAAATGCAGCGCCTGATCCGTAAAACTATGTCGGGTGCTCAAATTCAATGGGGATCCGTGATGTGTCTTCCCGGCCCGGCGCATGCCCTGTTGCCGTCACTGGAAGACCTTTTTCCCATGAGGAAAAATCCACTCGGGGCGTTTGTCGGGATGGTTTTTGCCGTCAACTATACGTATCGAACCGTCCAGCATCCCGTTTTAAATTCTTTCAAGCTGAAAGCGAGAGAGAGGTCTGCTGCTCCGGAAGCCGTTCGGGATATGCTGCGGGAGGGAAAATCATGATCCGCGAGGCGCTGCTTTACGAAAGGCTGGCCGGGTCCCGGGTGCTCTGCGGACTATGCGCCCACCACTGCAACATTGGACCCGGTCGACGCGGTCTGTGCGGAGTCCGGGAAAACCGGGACGGTGTTTTATACTCCCTCGTTTTCGGGACGCTGATCGCCGAACACGCGGATCCGATTGAAAAGAAGCCTTTTTTTCACGTGCTTCCCGGCTCGCGGTCCTATTCCGTGGCCGCCGCCGGCTGCAATTTTACCTGTCTGTTTTGCCAGAACCACGAAATTTCCCAGATGCCCCGCTCCACGCTCATGATCATGGGGGAAGAGGTGCCGCCCGAAACAATAGTCGAAAGAGCCGGGAAAAATAATTGCCAAACGATTGCCTATACGTACACGGAGCCGACGGTTTACCTGGAGACCGCTCTGGAAACCGCGAAGATCGCCAGCCGGGCAGGACTGAAAAACCTTTTTGTCACCAACGGGTTCATGACGCCCCAGGCCATTGATCTGATGTCACCTTATCTGGCCGCCGCCAATGTGGATTTGAAGTCCTTCCGGGACAAGTTTTATAAAAAGCAGTGCGGCGCGAGACTTGACCCCGTTTTGGACAGCCTCAAAAAAATGAAAGACCTGGGTATCTGGCTGGAAATTACCACGCTTTTAATTCCCGGATTGAACGACTCCGCCGAAGAATTAAAGGACCTTGCCGCATTCATCCGGGCCCTGGGTCCGGAAACCCCATGGCATATCAGCAGATTCCACCCGCAGTTCAAAATGCTCGATGTCGCTTCCACCTCCGTCGCCTCTCTCAGGCGCGCCTGCGCGATCGGGAAAGAAGCAGGCTTGCATCATGTTTACAGCGGCAATGTGCCGGGCGATGAGGGTGAAAACACCTACTGTTCAAACTGCCATAAATTGTTAATCCGGCGTTATGGTTTCAGAATTCTTGACCATTTCCTTTCGGGGCGTCAGTGCCCCTCCTGCGGCCAAAGGCTGGAAGGCCTGTTGCAGGCGTTCGGAATCGAGGCATTTGGTCAATAATCGCTGAAGACCGGATGCATCATAACATCCGTTAAACCACGAGCTTTTTTCTGCTCTTTTCTGCTTCCAGGAAGACGGCTGTTAAAACCAGATCTTCGAAAATGAACCGGCAAGCACTATATGTTGTGGTAGTGTTTTTTCGGGAATACATTTTGTTGTATTTTCGCTTTACAAAGAGACATTCTTTTGTTAGGATTTGCCAAAATTTGCACAACTTCAGTTAAAGATGGTTTATGAAACTAAAGCGTCTGGAGATCACAGGTTTTAAATCCTTCCGCGAGAAGGTTACGGTTGACTTTTCCCAGGGCGTCAGTGCGGTTGTCGGACCCAACGGCTGCGGAAAATCAAATGTTGTCGATGCGATTCGCTGGGTTATGGGCGAACAGCGGGTCAAAGCGCTGCGCGGCAAGAAGATGGACGACGTGATTTTCAACGGCAGCGAGGACGCCGCTCCCGTAAGCATGGCGGAAGTCGTGATGACGTTGTCGAGCAACGGATCGTCCTTTCCGGGCATTTACGGCGAATTGACGGAAATTTCCATTTCGCGCAAAACCATTCTCGACGGCGAGAGTGAATATTGCATCAACCGGGTGCCGTGCCGCCTGCTGGACGTGAAAGAGTTCTTCATGGGCACGGGCATCGGGGCCCGGACCTATTCCCTGGTGGAGCAGGGGGCTGTGGCCAATCTGGTAGAAGCCAAGCCGGAAGACCGCCGCCTCTTTATCGAAGACGCAGCCGGCGTGTCCAAGTATAAAAGCCGCAAAGATGCCGCCGTTCGCAAGATGGAGGCCACCAAACAGAATATCCTGCGCCTGAACGACATTCACAGGGAAGTCAAATCGCAACTCAACGCCGTCACCCGTCAGGCCAAAAAAGCCGAGCAGTATAAAGCAGTAAAGCAGCGAATGAAAGAGACGGAACTGACGTTGTCCCGTCAGGGCTATGCCAAAATGGCCGGAAAGAACGCCGCGCTGCAGGACGAGCGGGCGCGCATTGCCGGCCAGGCGGACGCCGTCAGGGCGCAAATGGAAGCCAGGGAATCTTCTCTGCAGGAAATGAAGGCGGCCCTCCTGGAAAAAGACGAGCAGATCGGCCTTCATCAAACCGGGCTTTATGAGGCGAAAAACGCCATCAACATCAAGGAAAAGAATGTTGAGTTTTCGCGCCGTCGGATGGCGGAAGTCTCGGAACGCAGGCAGAACAACCTGACCGAGATCGAAGCGATGGGCCGGAAGAAAGAAAGCCTCTCCGTCGAGATCGGGAATCTGCAGAAGAAATCCGGGGACGCCCTCCAGCAGATGGCCGTTCTTCAGCAGGAGCTGGATGAAGGGGCGAGTGAGATTCAAGGGTTTTTAGAAACCGACCGGGACATCAACGCCCGCCTGGAAGAGCATAAAATCCGCTACATTGACGTGATGCAGGATCTGGCCAAATTCGGGAACGCCGCCACGAGCCTCAAAAAAAGCATGGAGGATTTTCACAGGCGCGAAGAGAGGGAAACCAGGGAAATCGACGAGGACAAAAAGCGGCTTGCCGAGCTTGCGGGAAAAATGCGGGAGCTTTCCCTCGGGCTGGCGGCGGAAGAAGAGGAAATCGCACGGATTACGAAGGAGAAAGAAGAAGCAGCCGACGCGCTGGAAAAAACCAAATCGGACCTGCAGGCGGTTGAAGAACGCATCCTCCAGGTCAAGGAAGAGGCGGGCGGCAAATCGTCGCGGCTGCAATCGCTTGAAGAATTTGAAGCCGCCTTCAAATGGTCCAACGAGGGAGTCAAAAAAGTCATTGAAAAGCAGGACGGCTCCGACGCGTTTTACGGCGTCGTGGCCGACCACATCGACGTTCCCCGCGAATACGAATCGGCTGTGGAAGCGGTGCTGGGCGACAAACTCCAGTATGTCGTGGTGAAGAACCAGGAAGAAGGCCTCCGCGCCATTGATTATCTGAAAAATTACAAGCTGGGCCGGGGCAGTTTCGTGCCGGTGGAGCTGCGCGGCGACAACGCCCGACACTACAGCGCGGAACATCTTCAGGAAGCGGAGCCCCTGCTGGAGAAAGTGGCTGTCCAGGAGGAGTTCAAAAAAATCGCCGACTGTCTGCTGGGCGATGTGCTGCTGACGCCCTCCATTGAAACCGGCATCAATCTCTGGAAGAAAAACGGCTTCCGGGGTACCTTTGTGACTCCCGAAGGCGATACCATCAGTCCCGACGGCGTTCTGACCGGCGGCAGCGGCCGGGCGGTGGAGAAAAGCCTGCTGGCCACCAAGCGGGAAATCGCGGAGCTGGAGCGTGAAGTCCGGAAGCTTTCCGGCGAGATCGACGACCGCATGCGGGAAAAGAAAGAACTGGCGGCGTCGATTGCCCGTTGGGATGAAGAGCTTGCCGGGCTGAAAAACAGCGAACATCAACTGGAAATGAACGCCTACAGCCGGAAGAAAGATCTGGAGCGCTTCGGCGATGAATCGGAAAGGCTCAAGCAGAGAATCGCTGTTCTGGAGTTCAATCGCCGGAATATTAAATCGGAGGAGGCCCAGGCCCGGCAGAAACTGCGGGAGCTCGAGGCGGAAATTCTGGTGAAGGAAGCGGCGGAAAAGGAACTCAACGAAATCATCTCCGGCTTCAACAGCCGCCGCCAGCAGTCACGCGCGGCCATTGACGCCCAGGAAAAGCGGCTCACGGAGAAAAAAGTTCTGCTGGCCGCGCTGGCGGAAAAGAAGGAAGCGGATTTGCGGACGATCGCGCGAGTGCAGAATGATCTCACCGCAAGCGAAAGCGAAGCCGCACGAAAGCGGGAGGATATCGCGGCCTGTGAACAGCAGTTGGCCGGTCTTTTCACCGCCGTCGAGGCGGATACGGAGGCGCTCAAGACCCTTTACGAAAAACTGGCGGCCTGTGAAACGGTTCTGATCGAATTGAAAGAAAAGCGTGTCGGGGACGACGAGCGGCTCAACATTCAGGAAAATGAAATCCGCGACATCAAGAAAAAAATGGACGAGCTGCACCGGCAGCAAAGCGAGCTGGAAATGCAGTGCCGCGAGGGAGTGCTGACCCTGGAAAACCTGCAAAACGCGGTTGCGGAAAAGCACCAGGTGGACCTGGCCTCCCTGATGGCGGATTTTGAGATGCTGGAGGATGAAAAAATTGCCGAACTCGGCGCCCTGCTGGAAAAAGACAAGCAGATGATCGAAAATTTCGGCGAAGTGAATCTGCTGGCGCTCAATGAATACGCCGAGCTGGATCAGCGCAACCAGTTTCTGGCCACGCAGTTGAACGACCTCAACGACTCGCTGGCGTCGCTGCAAAGGACGATCACCCGGATTAATAAAATATCCCGCGAACGGTTTTCCGCAACCTTTGCCGCCGTCAATGAATGCTTCAAGAAAACCTTTGCCCATATTTTCCCCGGCGGGCGCGGCGAACTGCTGCTGACCGATGAAAGCGATCTTCTGGAAACCGGCGTGGACATCGACATTCAGATTCCCGGCAAGAAAGCGCAAAGCGTCAGCCTGTTGTCCGGCGGCGAAAAATCTCTGGCGGCGATTGCGCTGATCTTCGCCATTTTGCTGTACCGTCCGTCGCCCTTCCTGATTCTGGACGAAGTCGATGCGGCGCTCGACGACGCAAACACCAACCTGTTCAACCGCCTGATCCGGGATGTCGCCGAAAAATCCCAGGTCATCATGATTACGCACAACAAGAGCACGATGGAAGTTGCCGACACGCTCTTCGGCGTGACCATGCAAAAGCAGGGGATTTCCTCCCTGGTATCCGTAGCCCTCAATTGATCCGGTCCGTTCGATCGCCTTCGGCGCAGATTCTCCTGCCGCCCGCAAGAGCGTTGTTTTTGCGCGGAAACTTTTCGGGCCGCTTCGAAAATCATCTTCGGCGCTGCTTTGAAGAAAAGGCTTGCTTTCGGAAAAAAATGAGTTATATGGAAGACGTGAAGTTTTCCAGGATGAAAATTTTGTTTTCGTCGTTAAAGGCATTATCATTCGGAAATCGATTCTTGACCTGCTCAAGAGCATATTGAACAAGGGAGGAAAAGGGAGATGAAGATACGGGATATGTTGAAAGCTACGGGATTCAAAAATAAATCTTTAATCACCGTTGAGGCGGATGAATTTATTTCAGCGGCGATTCAAAAACTGGCGCAGCACGATAAAGGGGCACTTCCCGTCACGGATGAAAAAAATGAGTTGATCGGCATCATTACAGAAAGAGACATCGTGCGTAAGTGCCTCGCGCACGGGGGGAATTGCGACGACAAGAAAGTCGGGGATATCATGACCCATGAAGTCGCCATCGCGTCGATGGAAGACGATCTGGATTACGCGATCAACACCATGAGAAATAAAAAGATCCGGCATATTCCGATTGCGGACGGCAAAAGGGTGGTGGGCATGATTTCCATGCGGGATATCCTGGGATTTCAATACGAAGAGACCAAAGCAGAGATCAAGTACATCAAACTGATGCCCCAACGGCCGGTGTTTAAATAGCATTTTGTTCGGCCCGCCGCCCTCTGAATCCGGCGGCTGGTCCGTCCGACATCCGCCCCGGCGGGAGAAGCGGGCGGCATCCGGACCCAGTCTGTATTCAGCAGGCGGGAGTTTTCTGCACACCACGGGAAACCCCGCCTTTTTTTAGAAAATCATCCATTTCTTTACTTTGGCGTCGAAAGTCGTTATGAATCATGGACAGCCATAACGGTTTCCCGCCGTCTGTCCAAGGGGCGGTTGTGTTGCCGTTTCGCCAAGAGGATTCTTGCGGAAAGGAACAAGAAGCAAAGTGGGTTTATTCGACAAACTAAAAGCGGGGCTGACCAAGACACGGGACGCCCTGGCCAAAAATCTGGATCAGCTCGTTTTCGGCGAAAGGGTTCTGGACCAGGCGCTCTACGACGAACTGGAAGAGCTGATGATTTCGGCGGATATGGGTCCGCAGTTTGCCCTTGATTTGATTGAAGACGTCAAACAACGGGTCAAACGCAGAGAGCTTTCCGACGCGTCGCAGATCAGGAAGGTTTTACAGGATCGCATGATCGCCGTTCTCCGGCAGATGGATAAACCGCTCTCCATCCCGAAAGACAGGTCTTTTGTTATTATGGCCGTTGGCGTCAACGGCAGCGGCAAGACCACCACCATCGGCAAACTGGCCCATATGCTGCGCCGGGACGGTCATGAAATTTTGCTTGTGGCGGCCGACACCTTTCGCGCGGCGGCCATTGAACAACTGGAGGTATGGGGCGCTCGCGTCGGCGCGCCGGTCATCAAACAGAAAATGAACGCCGATCCCGCTGCTGTTGTTTTTGACGCCGCCGGGAAGATCAAAGCGGGTTTTAACGGTGTCGTGATCGTGGATACCGCCGGGCGTCTGCACACCCGGACCAATCTGATGGAAGAACTCAAAAAAGTCAAAAGAGTCATCGGCAGGGAGCTGTCCGGAGCTCCGCATGAAATCCTGCTGGTTCTGGACGCCACGACGGGCCAGAACGCCGTCATTCAGGCCAGAATGTTCCAGGAGGAAATCGGAGCGACCGGCATTGTGCTGACCAAGCTGGACGGGACTTCCAAGGGCGGCGTGGTGGTGCGCATCGCCGGCGAACTGGGGCTTCCGGTGCGCTTTATCGGCGTCGGTGAGGGGCTGGAGGATCTGCGATCCTTCGACAGCAGAGATTTTACGGCCGCTCTTCTGGATTAGCAGTCTGCTTATGACGGCAAAGGATCATGAAGATATTTGCCATCGGCGACATTCACGGCTGCCTGGATCCGCTTCAGCGGCTTTTGCGGAAAATTCCGGCCGATCCGGCAGTAGACACCCTGGTTTTTATCGGCGATTACATTGACCGCGGCGGCGAAAGCAAAGGGGTGGTGGACTATGTTTTAGGACTGCGCGCGGCCTATGCGAAATTGGTCTGCCTTTGCGGGAATCATGAATCCATGCTCCTGAACTATCTGGAAGGCGTGGAGGAGGATCTGTATCTGCAAAACGGCGGTTGGGCGACGCTCCGGGCCTACGAAATATTCCTGTCGGATTCTCCGCGTGTCCGGAAGGGGAAAATTCCCGCCGAACACCTGATCTTTTTTGAATCGCTTCTGCCGTATTATGAAACGGATCAGTATCTGTTTGTTCATGCCGGGCTGCGTCCCGGGGCGCCGGTTGCCTGTCAGTCCGCCCAGGATCTGCAGTGGATCAGGCGGGAGTTCATCGATTCCGAATACGATTTCGGGAAGCGGGTGGTTTTTGGACATACGCATTTCAGCGCGCCGCTGGTTGCCGAAAACAAGATCGGCATTGACACCGGCGCGGTTTACGGCGGCAGACTTACCTGCGTGGAGTTGCCGGCGTTAAAATTTTATCAGGTATCGACATGAAAATCATCGAGTGTGTGCCGAATTTCAGCGAAGGATGCGACGATGCAAAGATCGATTCGATCGCAAGGGTACTGAAGGCGTCCGGAGGGATTCGCCTGATGGATTACGCCGGGGACCGGGATCACAACCGGAGTGTTTTTTCGTTCTTGGGAAAGCCGGAAGATGTGCTGGCCGCGGCGCTGGCCGCGGCGGGTCAGGCGCTCAAGGTCATCGATATGCGGCGGCAGGCCGGTGTCCATCCCCGGTTGGGGGCGGTGGACGTGGTTCCCTTCATTCCCTTGGGAAGAACGAAAATGGAGGACGCCGTGAAGCTGGCGCGCCTCTTCGGCAACCGGTTATATGAACTCTTCGGCGTTCCGGTTTATTTTTACGGCGAAGCGGCGCTCGTTCCGGGGCGCAAAGAACTTGCGGATGTCCGTCGTGGCGGCTATGAGGCCCTGGCGAAAAAGATGTCCGCTCAGAAAGACGCGCCGGACGTCGGCGAACCCGTCTTTCATCCCGGCGCAGGCGCGGCGGCCGTCGGCGCGCGCGAGCCGCTGGTGGCATACAACATCAATTTGAACGGTGATGATCTGAGACTGGCTCAGAAAATCGCCTCGCTCATCCGCGAAAAAAGCGGCGGCCTTCCGCATGTGCGCGCCATCGGCGTCATTTTAAAGAGCAGGCGTCTGGCGCAGGTTTCCATGAATCTGACCAACTGCAAAGAAACCCCGCTCAAAGCGGTTTATCAACGGGTGGAAGCCCTCGCCGCCGAACGCGGTGTGCGGATTCTGGAGTCGGAGTTGATCGGCCTGGCGCCCAAATGCGCTTTTACGGGCGTCAGGCCTGAAAAACTCAAATTGGTGAATTTCAGCAAAGACCGCCTGCTGGAAACGCACCTGAAGGAGTTCGCAAACGCATGAAAGCGCGGGAGTTGACAGCGCCGGCAAAGAATGTTAAATCGCCGCTTCCTTCGGACATATCCAATCCGGTTGCCCCTGTAGCTCAGCAGGATAGAGCGACAGATTCCTAATCTGTGGGCCGCGTGTTCGACTCACGCCAGGGGCACCATTATATCCGGGAATACAATACTTCATTTCTTTTTTGAGAGCTTTATTTCCTAAGATAAAGCTCTCTTATTGAAGTGTGTCTCATCCCGCTTAAAACGGCAGCCTGGCACCGGTATGGATGCCCTGGTTTAGCGGAGCCTTGTTCCAGAAGCGCCACCGGCCGGGAACCTCCTGAAGCCATTTTTCGTTTGACACGTCCGGGCTTTCTTTATATGCAGCACTCTGATTTTTTATTACAGGGCAGCGGCACGGCAACGGCTGTCATTTTAAAAATTTATTTCTGACGGGGGACACAATGGCGGAGAAAAACCTGGTTTGCCGCGGAAAATCGAAAGACGTATTCCGGATAACGGGCGGGGCGCACAAAGGAAAGTACCGGTTTGTCTTTACCGACCGGGGCACCGGCTACTTCGAAAACGGCAAACCGGTTTTTGATCCGGGATACGACGTCGTCGTCGGTGAAATTCCGGGGAAGGGGGCCATCGCATGCCGGTTTGCCACGTATTTTTTCCAGCTTCTGAAATCAAAGGGCGTTGCGACGCACTACATCGATACGATCAGCGACAACGAAATGATCGTGGAGCCGGCCATTCCGCTCGGCATGAAGACGCAGGCGCCGGCGTTTCCCGGATCGGCCCCGCTGGCCAATCTGGAGTTCACCTGGAGAAACAACGCGACCGGAAGCTTCTGGAGGCGTTATCCCTTTGTCCGGCCCTGTAAAAATCTCCGCCGGGTGGTCGAGGCATGGACGAAAGGCGACAGCGATGTTCTGATCACGATGGACGCGCTGGCCGAAACAGGCGCGCTGACCCGGAAGGAAATCGGCGAGAGTGTGAAGCTGGTGCAAAAAATAGCCGCTATCGTTTCGCAAGAGTTTGCGTCCAGAAAGCTGCACGTTGTCGATGGGAAATTCGAGCTGGGACGGTTGAAACACAGAGACGGCAAAATCGTGCTGATTGATGAAATATCGCCGGACGTCCTGCGGGTTTGTCGTGGTTTCCGGCCGGACAGAGACGGAAACTGTTCGCGGTTCAAGGCCTGCACCGTCACGGGGGAATCGGACGGCAGGCGGACAATCAAAAACAAATATCAGATGTCGGCCGCGGAGCTTGTCAAAATTTTCCTGTAGGGATTGTCGCCGCCGCGCGATTTTTCACCATTGAAATTTTGTCACTTCGAAGTGATCGCCGGAAATGCCGGCGGGGAGCGAAGACCGGAATTGCTCCAGCGCATCGGCCCAGAAATCGGCCAGGCCGTTGCTTTCGGCTACCAATGAAAGCCAGGCGATCTCCACTTCGTGAGTCTGTCCCTCGGCTGCGGCGAGTCTCAACCCGTCGAGAAGAAAAGCGCGGGCGATGCCGGCTTTCGAGAAACGGGGCGGTGCGTCGGTGATGTAGCGGTTTACCAGAATGTCCCTTATGGTTTTGGCGCAGAATTTCCGGTCAAACCCGAGTTTTTTCCCGATGTTCATCAGAAGATTTCTTTCTTTTTCATGAATCTCACGGTCCAGGCGAACCAGGATCATCAGCCCTTTGTAGTAGAGGCTCCGGTCCAGCAGGGATATTTTCATGATGCGCCTTCCTTGATCGGTCACTGCCATCCGATGATTTCGTAGCCCTTTTCGTTCAGACAGCGATTGACGAAATTGATATAGAGCGGATCGGGCTGGGAAGCCCGGATGATTCCGCCGACCAGCCCCGCCGCCGCTCCCCCGGCCGCGCCCATGCCCACGCCCCTGCCGAAGCTTCCGTCCACCGCGCCCACCGCGCCACCGACCACCCCGCCGCCGATGCCGCCGATGGCGGTTCCCTTCACGGTTTTCCCGGCCGGGTTCGTCTTGACGTACAGGTCGGCCTGCTCCCGGCACAGAGCGATGTCCCGCTGGGCCTGATCATTTCCGACATTGCTTAAATGGGCGTTGGGGTAAAGCACCGGGCTTACCGTGCAACCGGCGAGCAACAGAATCATGGATAGGACAAAGTATTTTTTCATCCGGAACAACCAGCCTCCCTTTCT
Source organism: Smithella sp. (assembly GCA_012510495.1). Classification (GTDB taxonomy): domain Bacteria; phylum Desulfobacterota; class Syntrophia; order Syntrophales; family Smithellaceae; genus UBA8904. The sequence continues at coordinate 8,034 of JAAZHX010000266.1, read as the reverse complement.
TTCAGAATGACGCATAAAATGGCGATCGCTAGATAAAATCGCCATGCAGAATCTGTTTCTTCAGAATGAAGCGGCCGTTGGCATCCACGAAATAGACGGCGTAGAGGTCGTTGACCACATCCCCCCAAGCGTTGAAAAAGATCTCGCCGGCCAGGCCGGATTTGTTGAAATACCGGCGATGCAGATAATCGGCCACGGCTTTGGTTTCAGTTGTTTTTATCTGCGTCGCGCTCTGGGTAAACGCCAGAAGGGCGTTGCCGGCCAGCGCTGCCAGCTGCGGATGATTCACGCCGTTGCCTCCCATGAGGGGAACCTTCCACTGGAGTTGTCGCTTTGCCCGGAGGAGTTCGGCCGCTTCCGGATAATAGCCCGCGAAGAAAATCATGTCCGGGGCCGCCTGAATTTTTTTCAGAAGTTCCGTGGCATCGGATTGGCCCGGCGTCAGGGACCAGCTATAAACGACGGAAATCATCCAGGCATGAAGCTGATGCGTGACGGATTCCGCCAGGCTTTTTCCGTAAAGACTTTGATCGTGCAGCAGAGCGACCTTTTTAAAGTTCAGTTTCCGCAGAAGATCCATCTTCGGGTGATTGTGGAATTCGTTTTTCAGAGTCCTTTTCTGCCCGACAAATTTGAGATAGTCGCAGCCGGATAGCGACAGGAGAACGAAAACAAAAAATAGTCCTGCCGGCGTACGGGAAAAAAGGTTGCGATGGGGTCTGATCATGGCTGACCTCCGGGCCGGAACTTCGGAAAATGCGATTGACCTATACACCGATTTTCCAAAAAAGACAAATGCCGCGGAAGAAATCACGCAGAAAGTATTTCATATTGTAATAAAAGTTAAAAATTTATAAGCTTCTCATCATTTCCATGAGGTGCGCCGTGGCGGCTCTACAAAATCCGGAAACGAATCCCTTTGCGCGTCAAAATCACCGGGACGGTCTTGCCCGCTGGATTCCCCTGCTTGCAACTCTGCGCGGTTATCAGCGCGGCTGGCTGTGGCGCGACCTTGCCGCCGGGCTGGCCCTGACGGCCCTCCTGGTTCCGGTGGGAATGAGCTATGCCGCGGCATCGGGTCTGCCCGCCATTTACGGCCTGTATGCCACCATCGTTCCGCTGATCGCCTATGCCGTTTTCGGTCCCAGCCGCATTATGGTTCTGGGTCCGGACTCCGCGCTGGTCGGCCTCATCGCCGCGACGATTCTGCCTCTCGCCGCCGGCAGTCCGGAAAAGGCGGTGGCGCTGGCCTCCATGCTGGCGGTTTTGTCGGGGCTGTTGTGCATTCTGGCGGGCCTGGCCAAATTCGGCTTCATTACGGACCTTCTCTCCAAACCCGTCCGGGACGGCTATATCAACGGCATTGCGCTGACCGTGCTGGTTAGCCAGTTGCCCAAAGTGCTCGGCTTCTCCGTCAGTCCGGGCAGTTTCCTTGCGGAAACCGGTGATCTGCTGCAGGGCATCGGAAGCGGACAAATTCGCCCGATGGCATGTGTTATCGGTTTGTCCTGTCTGGCGGTGATTCTCGGATTCCGCCGGTGGGCGCCGGCCGCTCCCGGCGTGTTGATTGCCGTGGCGGGAGCGACGATCCTCGTGCCCTGGCTTTCCGGCCCCATTCGGGAGGGAATCGCCGTCATCGGTCCGCTGCCGCAGGGACTGCCTCAATTCCGGATTCCCGACGTGTCGCTTGCCGAAATCGGCGAGCTGTTTGCCGCCGCCGTTGCGATCACTCTGGTGTCCTTTACCGACATGAGCGCGGTTTCGCGCACGTTTGCGCACCGCGCCGGCGTGGAAGTGGACAGCAATCAGGAAATTCTCGCGCTCGGTGCGGCCAACGCGGCGGCCGGTCTGTTTTCGGGTTTCCCCGTCAGCAGCAGCAAGTTGCGCACGCCGGTGGCCGAAGCCGCGGGTGCCAAGACGCAAGTCACGGGGTTGGTTGGAGCGCTTTGTGTCGCTCTCCTGCTGCTTTTTGCCCCCGAACTGCTTTCCCATCTGCCTCAGGCGGCGCTGGGCGCCGTCGTGGTGGCCGCCTGTCTGAGCCTGGTGGAAATCCGGAACGTTCTGCGGCTCTACCGTCTGCGGCGCGACGAATTTGTTTTATCGCTGGCTTGTTTCCTCGGGGTGGTTCTGCTGGGCGTCATGCCGGGCATTTTTATCGCCGTCAGTCTCTCGTTGCTGGCGTTCATCTGGCGCGCCTGGCAGCCCTACAGCGCCGTGATGGGGTATGTGGAGCCCCTGAACAGTTACCATGACATTTCCCGTCATCCGGAAGCCAACTGTATTGACGGTCTGGTGCTTTTCCGCTGGGACGCCCCGCTGTTTTTCGCCAACGCGGAACTGTTCCGCAGGCGTGTCCTGCGGGCGGTGAGCCACGCGCCGGCGCCGGTCCGCTGGGTTGTGGTGGCGGCTGAGCCGATCACGGATGTGGACATGACGGCGGCCGACGTACTGGCCGAGCTCGATGCCGATCTGCGCGAGGCCGGGATGGATTTATGTTTCGCGGAGCTGAAAGGACCGGTGAAAGACCGGCTGAAGCGCTACGGCCTGTTCAACCGGCTGGGTGTCGAAAATTTCTTTCCCACCATCGAGCAGGCTGTCGAGCGCTACCTGTCCCTGCACGACATTCAGGACAAATGAGTTTCTCGATGTGCGAAATTGGCATTTGGGCAACAGGCCGTTGAATGATCAGTTTTCTCCCACGTTCTAACCCTGCTCACTGTTGCAAAATTCATTTCTGAAATAAAGATTGCCCGCTATGCGGATAACTGTCCGCGATTTCGCCTTTTCAAGATTCTCAAGACATCCTTGACATCCGAGGACGAGTTTTCTAAACTTCCCCCCATCGTCAAAAGAAATTTTCCGTCCGGAAGCGAGTCGGGCGGGATCCGTTCAAAACGCCCCCAACGAAAAGGAGAAATTTTGTGAAAAAGGTCAAAATAGCATTCGTCGTTCTTACGGGGTTGAGCCTTATGCTCTCCGCATGCACGCATCTGAATCCGCCGGTGGAAATTTCCGGCAAAAGCGCTTCTTACATCGACTGCGGTAAAAATCCGCCGACACCCGGCGACATGGCGCGACACGCCCTGAAAGGGGAGAATACCTTTGAATGGTGGTACTTCGACGGGCGTTTTGAAACGGGAGAAACCTTTGTCGGCGTCTTTCACGCCCGGAGCTTCACATCGGGCAAACCGGTCGTAACCTTTTCCCTCTACGGGCCGGACTGGGTCAGAGACGGGTATGTCCGGACGCTGGAGGAGGGCGACATGAAAATCTCCGGTGAAGACTTACAACTCAACTCTTCCGCCGGATACATCCGCCGTCTTGATGACAAAACAGTTCTTATCGGATGGGACATGAAAGGCATCAAAGCGGATTTCAAACTGACCACCCTGGCGCCCGGATGGCTCCCTGCCAGAGGAGCGGATATTCCGGAGGAAAAAAATGTGTTCTACTGGGCTGTTCACCAGGGCAGGAACCGGATCGAGGGGACCATTATCAAAAATGGTGTGGTCCGAAAGATCAAGGGGGAAGGGTACGCGGACCATAACTGGGGGACGAAAGCTATTCATAAGATAACGCCCTACTGGATCTGGGGCAGGATCCTTGCCGGACAATATACATTGATCTATGCCAACGTGTCGCACAACGACCAGACGCTTCCGGCCGTTCTTCCCCTGTATATCGCCAAAGGCGATCAAATGATCGCGGGCGTCAATGGTGTGACCATCCGACAGAGGAATTTTATCACTCATCCCGAACGGAAACGGTATTATCCCCAAAACGTCGATATCGACTATGCCGGCGACGGAGTGGAAGCGCATATCCGGATCCGCCATAAAGCGCTGGTGGAAAACCGCGACCTGGTCGCCGAAGCCGGCCTGAACCCTTTCAAGCAGTGGATTGCCAGGACCTTCATTGCCCGGCCGGCCTATTTCCGGATCATCGCCGATTACGAGGGCGCCATCGTCGAAGGCGGGGTAACCACTCCGGTAAAAGGAGAATGTATCTACGAGATCATGGGGCTGATGTGAGGAATCAGCTGACTTGCATCCTTGCGATCATTCAACAGTCGGTCGTATAACGATTCGTCCATCTAAAGCTTCGCGGCCCTTTTATGACGGCTGACTGTAACGTTTCTCATTTAGTGTAATAGGAAGAGCTTGGCTGATGCTCGGATTAAAAATAAGAAAACATCCTGTATTGGCCAATCTCTTCGCCCGGTAGCATTTTTTAATGAGGCAATAGAATTGAATGCAATATTTGCTGAAATCAACAAAATTGATTGTCTCCGAGATATGCAACCTTTCCAAGGGTAATTCTCAACTCAATTCGTTCCCTTAATCTGAATTGTAATTTAGGAATATTTGCAGTATAATCACAACCACGAAGGAGGCATTTCTATGCACCTCATGTCCATAAGAATCTTCCTTGTCATAATCATACTTATCATTTTCTGCTCTTCACCACTGGATGCAGCCGCTGAGCGGCGCACGGCGCTGGTTATCGGGAACAGCGCTTACAGTTCCGGGCCATTAAAGAATCCGGTAAATGACGCCACGGATATAGCCGCAGTGCTAAAGAAACTCGGTTTCAAAGTAATTCTAAAAACCAATGCCTCCAAAAAAGACATGGGTAAGGCGATTGATAATTTCGGCAAGCAACTGAAGGGAAAAGATGCGGGTCTGTTCTATTATGCAGGTCATGGCGTACAGGTTAATGGGATGAATTATCTCATACCTATCGGTTCCGAAATCAATGAAGATAGTGATGTTGAATATGAAGCTATAGATGCCGGTAGAATACTGGCCGCGATGAATAACGCCAGAAGTAAGATAAATATAGTTATTCTTGATGCCTGCCGTGATAATCCATACACGAAGAGTTTTCGGTCAGCAACACGTGGTCTTGCCATTGTCTCCAAAGCACCTACTGGGACAATTATATCGTATTCAACAAGTCCAGGAGATGTTGCCCTTGATGGCAAAGGACGAAATAGCCCATACACTTCTGCGCTTTTGCAATATATGGAAGAACCAGGTCTGGGCATTGAGCAGATGTTTAAAAAAGTCCGTGCCAGTATCATTAAACAAACAGGAGGAAAGCAGACGCCTTGGGAACTTTCCTCATTACATGGAGATTTTTATTTTGTTGTTGGAACATTAAACAAAGGGGCTGTAGTTTCCGATAACATTGCTGATGAAAAAAAGAAGTTGGAAGAGAAGCAGAGCCAACTGCAAGCAGTGAAGGAAGAACAACGGCAGGTGGAAGTAGATAAGCAGAAGTTAGCCATGGTGGCTCCCCCAATTATTCTCGGTCCTAAAGAGACGCGCAGATATGGACGCTTCATTGCCTATAGCAATGGTACAGTACTGGATACGCGGACAAATCTGATGTGGGCGGATAAGGACAACTATACAGGAATCAGTTGGCAGGACGCCAAGAAATATTGCGAAACCTATCGCGGTGGGGGATACACAGACTGGAGAATGCCAACACTGGATGAACTGGAAAGTTTATTTGAAAGTGGAACAATTGGCATAAATGGCTATAACATAACCAGATTAATTGAATTATCCAATTGTTGCCCGTGGGCATCAGCAAGCAGTGAAGGTGCCTATTTCCGATTTGATGGTGGTGGAAGGGGATGGACTAAACGGCCATTTTTCACTAGAGCTTATCGAGCTCTCCCAGTGCGTTCTTTTAATATGAAAACAGACGTTACTATGGCTAGGCATCTTTTCGCATCGCCTGTTAGTGAGCTCAAAAGAGATGGCAATTTCATTGCCTACCACGATGGCACTGTTCTGGATACCAGTACAACCCTTATGTGGGCAGCTAAAGACAATGGATATAATATTAACTGGCAGGACGCCAAGAAATATTGCGAAACCTATCGCGGTGGGGGATACACAGACTGGAGAATGCCAACACAGCATGAACTGGCGGGATTGTATGATCGGTCTAAAACTTATAAATCCACTCGGGGATATGATGTCCATTTAACTGAACTGATTCGCATTACTGGCATTGCTCCTTGGGCATCGGATACACGCGACTCTTACGCTGCACTCTTTAGTTTTGATGGTGGCGATCGAAACTGGTATCACCAATCATACGCTGACTATAGCCGCGCTCTCCCAGTGCGCTCAGTCAATAGTGTAAATATAGAAGCCCCGAAAGAGGTGATAGCCAAGATTCCAATAAAAGAAGAAATTAAGAGTGATGGACGGTTTATTGCTTATAGTGACGGAACGGTTATGGATACTAAAACCGGTCTGATGTGGGCAGCGCGGGATAACGGTTCAACTATCAACTGGCAGCACGCAAAATACTATTGTGAAAACTACCGTGGCGGTAATTATACAGATTGGAGGATGCCAACTCTGGATGAACTGGCGGGCCTATTTGATGAAAGCAAGACTAACCGACATGGTAATCATGTTAATGATTTAATTGATATACCAAATTGGTATGTGTGGTCATCCGAAACGCGTGGTTCCGAGGCTGCCTACTTCACTTTTGGCTATGGTAACCGGTCATGGTATCCCAAGTCGAACGATACCAGCGTGCGGGCTATCCCGGTGCGGTCGGGCAAATAGGTTATTTGATTTTTTTGGGGTATAGGGCGCAGTTCTGGTAAATTCTTTGTCAACTCCTTTCAATCAGTAATTAGCAACATTTCATTTAGACTCGGATACTTAACTTGTATGTGAAAGTATGCATCGGCCAGATGGAGCGAAATTCTTTAACCTTACGACACTAGCGCTCAACACTGGAATCGAAGCCAACAAGAGCGATCTCATGGATCTCAATGATTTTATTTATTGACAAATTGAAATCATAGGAGCACTATTAACCAAGGTCTTATAATCACAAAATGCAAGTTAGAAAAAAAGTTTCGCCTACCCCTCTTTTAATCAAAAAGCGAGGAGGATTTAATGTTTATACATAGACATGATCTTTTCTGCGTCATGAAGTTGTATAAACTATTCACAGCAAACAACACCAAAAAAATTTCCTCAAGTATCCTGCCCTGTCTCATCATATTCCTTTTAATAGCATGTACACCTACCCATAGGTGGAAAAATCAATATCATAATAATGAGTCTCAACTTTACCAAGACCGTGCAGAATGTGATTCGTACGCACAGCAAATTTCAGCCTCGAGAGCTCAGGCATTCCAACGGCAACAATATGCTAACGCAAACCAGGCATTGGTTGCGGGGGTACTTGAAGGATTAACACAGGGATTAACGCAAGCACTTGAATTTGATAATTGTATGAAATCAAAAGGTTATTATCGAGAAAAAATTTCCGCAGAAACACAAAGTGTTAATCCAAATATAATACAAACACCATCTTATTTACAAAAAACACAAACCACTGAATCTCAAGATGCAAGTGAAGGTTCTGTTGCGAAGGTTACCGAGGAGCTCAATCAAAGTGAGCTACGCGCGAGTCCAGCTTCACAAAACATCATCGAACCCAACGTCAATGATTCACAGTGTGAATTAACATGTAAGAGCCTTGAACAAAAAGGTCAGCTTAAACAAGGGATAACAATTAGTGATTGCGTCAAGCAGATCTGTGACACCCAGATAGCTACCACTAATGAAAATCCTCCGAAAGAAGAAATAGTTAATCAAACAACCTGGACAATCGAAGAAAGACTTGGATCTTTAAAAAACTTGCAAAAGAAAGGGCTGATAACAAAAAAAGAGTACCAGAAAAAAAGAAAGCAAATAATAGATGGTATTTGATGATTGCTGTTGCTCTACTGATTAGTGTTTCGTACGGCTTAGTAAAAGAGTTTCCGATGTGCTCACAACGCTGGAAGAAACGAAATATTACCACTTCATTCTTTATGGGATACTGTAGGATCATAACAAAATCATCGGGAAAAGCCTGAGGTGGTCTGGCCTCTTCGGACAGGGAACAGGGTTTTATAAGTGTGAAGCTGCTCCGGGTTAATGGTCATGCCGCAGCCTGTTTCTGCGTTTGTGATTTGAAGTAAACCATACTTGGTGTCTTCCT
>JAAZHX010000184.1 GCA_012510495.1 Smithella sp. | reverse complement strand
ATGCAGCTGTGGTCGCTGAAAATAATGACGGAGGTCGTGGCGGCTCTCGGCCCGGTCCATGCCGCGTTGAGGATCGTTCCGATCCGCGTGTCCAGGCGCCGAAGCGCCTCCGCCGCCTCCGGCGAGGTCGCGCCGTGCCGGTGCTTGGTGACGTCGACGTCTAAAAGATGGATCATAAAAAGGTCTGCCTTGTTCTTTTGAAGAAGCCGCACGGAGATCGACGTGACCAGCTCGTCCCCGTGGCCGACACCGGTCGCGGTAACTTCGCGCAGATGGCGAAACAAAGAGGAAAAAATAAACCGTTTGTTGCCGTACCGGAAGGTCCGGAACATCCGTCTCAGAAAGGACATTTTGCCGGCGATCTCCGGAAAATTATAGCGGGCGCCGGACGCTCCGGTCACCGGAAACATCAGCGAGCAAACGCTGAGATCCGCCTTCATCGCCTCGGAAGGAAGCGTGGGCACCTCGAAATGACGGACGTGGAAGCGCCAGTGCTCGCCCTTGGTGCCCGGCAACTGGATATCGTTATCGACGATCCCGTGCTTACAGGCCGGAACGCCGGTCTGGATCGACGCATGGATCGGGTAGGTATTCGAGATGAATAGCGAGTCGACCTTCCGCATGAGAGTGCCCCGCTTTGCGATCCGCGGGAAATTCGGCATCGAAAGGAGCGCGTCGACCTCGTGGTCGCCGACCGCGTCCAGAGAAATCAAGACCAATCTCGGTTTATCGCTCATCGTGGGCCTCCCGCGTACCTCATCACTTACTTTAACCATTATAAATGATATTTCTCTCACATAAATTGCGGGATGTAACAAAATTCGAGAAAATTCAACCTTATTTGCAACAAAACATGCAAATAATCGGACTCGATTGCGACATAATAAACGATTTTCCCGAGGGAAATGCGACGTTTTTCGATTCGGATCACGCTTCCGGGCGCCTCGCCGATGCCGGGCACTCGTGATATCATATTCATTACAGGGAATGCGACTTTTCGGGCGATACAGATCGCCGGAATCGGGATATGAAAGAGGGCATCATGAAGGAAACAGCAACAGAGTTCCAGGATTTTACCGAGCCGAATCCGAACAGAAGGGTTTTTCTGGTCGTTCTGGACAGTCTGGGGATCGGGCGCGCGCCGGACGCGGCGCTTTTCGGGGATAAGAGGACGAACACCCTTGCGTCGGTCGCTTTGTCCGATCGATTTGAGATACCGAATCTGACCCGGCTCGGGCTCCTGTCGATCCCGGGCGTCGCCGGGGATATCGGGGAGCGCCGCGGCGACGGGAAGACTCCGGCTTTGCCGCAGAAGCCGGAGGGTGCCTTCGGGCGTCTGACGGAGCGATCCAACGGCAAGGACACGACGATCGGGCACTGGGAGATCGCGGGGATCGTTTCTCCGACACCGCTTCCGGTCTACCCCGATGGGTTTCCCGACGAGGTGATCTCTGAATTCGAGCGGAGGGTCGGCCGAAAGGTCCTTTGTAACCGACCGTATTCCGGCACGGAAGTCATCCGTGAATATGGGCGGGAGCATATCGGGACCGGCGCT
>JAAZHX010000172.1 GCA_012510495.1 Smithella sp. | reverse complement strand
TATCTATGATAAAGAGGTGTCTGACCGGTTCATCCGATTGTGCAAGAAGAGTAAAGAGGAAATGCGGACCTCCAAGGCCTGCATCAATCACCTTTACATTCTCTGGCAGGTCGAGTTTTTGTAGTTCCTCGACTACGGCCGGTCCAAACCCATCATCCGCAAAGAGCGGATTTCCGCACCCGCAGATTACGATCTCCTGGAACAGCATGCGCAGGGCACTCTCACTGGACGAGCTTCTGGGCGACAATCTTCTTGCTCTCGTCGACTACCAGCATATGGGTAGCGCAGGACACACATGGGTCATATGCACGCATGATGACCTCGGCAAGCTGCCATGGTGCTCCTTCGAGAGCCCGACTGCAGGTCGGGAAGTTCCATGTTGTTGGAACAAGAAGGGTGTACTCCTGAACTTTTCCATCCTTGACACGGGCCAGGTGGACATCACAGCCACGTGGAGCCTCGTTTGCATTCCAGCCAAGGCTGCCGTCACCTTGTGGGATCTCATCCGCAAGGACTGAACCATTGCAGTCAAGAGCGTCACAGGCTTCAATCATGGTGTACAGACAGTCAGGAAGCTCCATTTGCCTTGCAATCTGCAAACCCATGGCACCCTTACGATCATAATTTTTGAATGTGACCAGACGGGCACGTGGACCTACTTCAACAGGGCAGCCATCATAGAGCGGAACGGAAGTACAGGCCTGCATCTGCGGCCAGGTCTTGGTTCCAACCTTGGTGGTTCCACCTACCGGGTAATCTGCATCTTCAAGGCTGACCTCCATTTCACCCTGGAACCAGTTATATGGTGAAACATCAGTCCACCGGTCAGGATCCCACCTTGGTTCAAAGTCAAGGCTTGAACTCTCAAAGGAAGGGTCTGCTGCCATATAACCCTGGTCATGCCATCCGAATTTCTCCGGAATCTCAACTTCTGTCTTACCGACAGTTACAGTGCCACGGTTCTCCCAGTTCTTTAAGACTGAGATCATGAATTCCATCTGGGCGATGGCAAGTGGAAGCGCCTCCTTGGCAAGGTCGAAGATTTTCTGTTTTGCCTGAGGAGTAATATTGTAATACATACCACCGACCCGCGGGTTGCCCGGGTGAATTGCTTCTCCACCGGCTATCTCACCTACGGTCTGACCTACTTCACGCAGCTTCTGAATCCGTTTTGCAACGGTCCTTACTGGTTCTTCAGGAGTGAACGGGTTGATCTTTGTATCTGTTCCTGGGATGTACATATCCGGCAGAGTCAGAATATTATGAAGTGAGTGGCTGTGAAGCCTGTTAGCACACTGGAGAATAGTTCTGAGAAGATATGCATCCTGCGGGATCTCACAGCCGATCGATGCCTCCATGGCACCAACGCCTGCAAGTGTGTGGGCAATTGGACAGATACCACAAACACGGGATGAGATCTTGGGTGCCTGGTGCATGGTTTTACCTATGCACAGCTTTTCAACACCTCTCACCGGAGTGATACTCAGCCAATCTCCACGCTCAATTATTCCCGCATCGTTGACTTTAAGGACGAGCTTTGAGTGCCCTTCATGTCGTGTGGTTGGGGAAACTTCTACTACTTTGGACAAGAGAATCGCCTTTGATATTTGTTTGTTCGCAATGCTGTACAACTCATATCAAGAGCCCTCAGGAGATCTGAGGGTATGACCGTACCATTGTACGACAAATGGCATTTGGCTGAAAGATATATCTAATTTGCCATTTGAACGGAAATCATGACGTAATTAAAAGATAATGTTGTTCGAATAATATTACAAACATGTGTTTTTTAATAACCAGTAAGACTTCACTCATACTATGTTGATAGTATTATTCTTTTCCAGGTTCAAATTAAAAGAGAAATATGGCACGTATGAAGCCCAAATGAACGAAACAGGATTAAACGCAGAGTTTTAAATAATGATGAATTTGGAATGTCGTGTTACTCAATGAAACGGATAAATCTCCTACAGCCTTTTAGTATGATTTCAGTTTTCCAAAAAATGACCGAAATTTGTAGAATTTATACAAAACAGGTAGAGAATATCGTTTCGCGCTCATGTACCTTCCACAGTAAACTTGAAACAATTGATATACTTGGAAAAAATGACATATATAAGAGACATAATTCATGCATGAAGGGCCCTGTCTCTTTAGATCCCCTGCCTGCCAGTCCATACTCTGTGACATCAGGCAATACCTGGAAGATGCTGAAAGAATTTTCAGGAGAAAAGAAAGGTTTGATCAGGACAGAAGAGATTTTTATGCAAGAACAATGGTTCTTTTTGCACTGATAAACCGTCTGTCAGACCTGGCAGGGGAAGTAAACCGGATCAGGGGATATATCGGCCCTGAAGAACAGGTAAGAAATAAAGTTTTTTTTAAAAGACTGCATGACTATGGTGTAATCTCCTGGGAAATGCGCCAGCAGATGATCGAATCTGTAAATTTCCGAAACCGGGTTTCGCATCATTTCAATGAAATAACCAAAGACGAGGTTGAAAAAACCTATGAGATGATCCCCGTATACACAGAGTTCGTTCTGATTTTGGAAAAAGAACTAATCCGGAGTTACCAGGGAAAAAAAAGCCAGGTAATTTTCGCAGGAACAGCACTTGTGCTGCTGGTTCTCCTGCTACTCTGGTATTTTAGTTGACCTTGAAGTTTTCACCATTGATCTCGTCTTCAAGTTCGGCTATGGTCGCCTGCCTTTCTGCAAACGCATCATGCTGGTGAATACTCTCTTCATTATCCTGGGCAATGGTCACGACCGAATCTCCAGGAAGGTTGCCAAATTCTGTATGGACACGGCGTGCCATCTCCCTGACACAATCCTCAACAAATCTTGGGTTTTTATGGGCTGAAAGAACCACATGACCTTCATCACCACGTTTCAAAAGCTCAAATATTGGCGTTGACATGGACTGCTTAAGGATAGAAATAATCTTCTCAAGTTTTACATGACTTTCATCATCAGTCTCGATAGAAAGAAGTCCCCTTC
>JAAZHX010000315.1 GCA_012510495.1 Smithella sp. | reverse complement strand
GCATATGTTATACTTAAATTTGTCCAATGATTCATCAGTTTACCCCTTTAGTAGAGAAGAATAGTACAATAGTTTCCTTTAAAAAACAATAAAGCCCCGCGCCACGGATGGCGCGCGCGTCAAACCAGCTGCGGTCTGGTGCGCCGATAGGCGCATCTGTACAACATTTGTTTAACCTGCAATTTCGTGCCCGAAGGGCTTGGCGCGCTTTTTGCAACCGCAAAAAGCGTGACAAAGAAATTGTCAGACAATATGAAGAGACCTCCAGTATGTTAGTAATCGCGGATTAGTATCATACTGGAAGCCAGGTAATACATACCGCAAACAAACGGAGGCCCCTTCATGACAAGAGTAATCTATACCGGAATGGATGTCCATAAGGACACCTACAGCTTGTGCAGTTATGACGCTCAGGATAACGTCATGTTTTCAGAAACAACCGTGAAAGCAGAAACTACATCTGTTCTTTCCTACATCAAATCTATCGAAAAACGTTATTCCAATGACGACGTAATGATCGTCTGTGGATACGAAGCAGGCCCAACCGGGTTCTCTCTTTGCCGACAGTTGCAAAAGAAAAATATATCTTGCGTCGTCATGGCTCCTACATCACTTCCAAAAGCACCTGACGAAAAAAAGCGAAAAACTGACAAGGGAGACGCAAGAAGCCTTGCCTTACATTTGGCTCACAAAACCTATAAAGCGGTTCATGTGTTATCACCGGAAATCGAAACCATCAAGGAATTAACGAGAACCAGAGCTACCGCATTAAAGGCTCAAAAGAGAGCCAAACAAAACCTCTTATCCTTTTTACTTCGTAAAGGCATGGTTTATCCCTATGGAGGAAGAGCCAAATACTGGACGCAAAAGTTCTATGCATGGCTCAAGACGCTCGAGTTCGCCAATGATATCGAACGCTACTCATTCGAAGAATATCTTTCCGAAGTAAATCACCAGATGAGCAGGGTTTCCCGGCTCGATGAAAAGATTGGCGAAATTGCCGAGGATCCCTTAATCAGGGATGATGTCAAGAAGCTTTGTTGCTTCAGCGGTATAAGCACCCTTACTGCAGTAAGTCTTGTCTCAGAGATAGGAGACTTCAATCGTTTCGAAAAAGCACGGTACTTCGCAAGTTATCTTGGCTTGTGTCCAGGTATTCATTCAAGCGGTTTATCCAGTCAAACGCTGGGAATAACTAAAGCAGGAAACAAACATCTCAGATGCTTGTTAATCGAGGCGGCTCAAGCAATGAGTCGGTCTCAAATATGCGGTAAAAAGTCGTTGCGTCTTTTGGCAAGACAAAAAGACATGAACCCGCTAGTTATTGCCTACGCCGATAGAGCTACGGAACGGATTAAGCGTAGAAGATCATCCATGATCTTTCGTGGTGTCAATTGTAATAAGGCAACAACCGCAGCGGCTCGTGAAATGGCCTGTTTCATATGGGGGTTGATGACCAATAACATTGCATAACTTCGCGTAAACCGTACAAGGGCAGAGATTGGCGATTACGCAATTTAAGTTATCGTCGATTCAACCTTAAGGACAGACTTGCATCTGCAATTCTGATTCCTATTGTCAGAGCGGACGGACTTTTCAGGCGGACCATTGACCTGTGGTATCCAATCCACGTATATGAGAGTGGTCAAGCCGTTAAGATCGACCATCTCTGTCCTTGTTTTTTATATTGACAGAGGTCTCATCATATGAGGTTGAAGCAGTTGTTGGATGTCCGAGTTATTTTACCTTAGTATACGCATATTTCCCATTTTCATGTATTGCGTCTAACTCCCATAAATCATTCACTAAATGATATATATATATATTTCCATTAAGAAAAATGATTTTTTTTAAAATCTCGCGCCAATATGTAAATATATACAAATCGTCATTTAATCCCTTATATATAGGAATAGGAATTCCTACATCAAAATAAATT
>JAAZHX010000325.1 GCA_012510495.1 Smithella sp. | reverse complement strand
GTATATACAGGGTCTCTAAGTCTATGTATTTTTTAAAGAAAGACAGACGATTGTTTTTTGGCTTGAAAAACAGTTTATGAAGACTAAAATAATCGAATAATTTCGTGTGTTACATTGACGGAGTTAACCTGTTTGCAAAGGAAACGACGATGCCTCTCAAATCGCATATCATTCTGGGTGTTCACATTACCGACCGTATTCACCACGTCGATGTGGTTCAGCACCTGTTGACCGAGTACGGCTGCAGTATCCGCACCCGGCTGGGGCTGCACGAGGCCGACAAGGGCTTCTGTTCGCCCAGCGGTCTGCTGCTGCTCGAAATGACCGACGACGCCCAAAATGCCGACACGCTGGCCGAGAGGCTCAACGCCGTCGAGGGCGTCGAGGTCAAAAAAATGGTCTTCGACCATCCATAAAAAAATCGCCGGACACACGTTACCTGTGTCCGGCGATTCTGAAATACGTCATTGCTGCACAGCCGTTTACTGCGGCGGCATCTGCTGCATCATCGGCAGAGCAGCTTCTTCGCGAAGCTTCTTTTCGGCCTCGGAGTATTCGATCTTGGCCTCGTCGTGCATTTTTTTGCTGTAGCCTTCCCAGAACGTGCTGCGCTTCTGTTGGGTCAGAAATTCCTTAATTTTTTTTGTGACCTCGTCAAACGGAACCTTCCCGGCTTTCAAATGTTCCAACTTCTTCAGGACGTGATAGCCATAATCTGTCTCAACAATCCCGCTGATTTCGCCGTCTTTGAGCTTAAAGGCTGCCTCTTCAAACTCCGGAACCATCTCGCCGCGGGTAAAGGTGTACTCGCCGCCCTTATCCTTTGAACCGGGGTCTTCGGAATGTTCTTTTGCCAGCGCCGCAAAATCTTCGCCTGCCTTGGCCTTTTTCAAGATATCCTCAATCTTCGTCTTGGCCGCGGCCTTTTCCTCGTCGCTCTTGTTCTGCGTCAGAACCAGGACATGCGCCGCACGCACCTGTTCGGGACGATCAAAGTACTGCGGATTATCATCATAAAACGCCTTGACCTCTTCGTCCTTAACGTCCTTGTCTTTCATCTCTTTTTCGATGAGGGTATCCATCTGAACCTTCATCTTGATTTGACCTTTCAGGTCGTCCATTGTTAAGCCGAGTTTGGCGATTTCCGCCGGTATATCTTCCACCGCGAGATTCTGCTGTTTGGCGATGTTCTCAATCTCCGCAATCACCTGCTCTTCGGTAATGGTGATTTTTTGAGCGGTCATCTTTTTTTCGATCAGGGTCTTATCCACCAGCATATCCACGACAGCGATACGAATCTGATTGCGAATCCAGTCGTTGAGTTCCATGCCGGGAGGCATCTGCCGTGTCTGGACCACCAGTTGCTTTGCGGTCTCGGCGGCGACTTCCTTTTCTTTGATTACAGTACCGTTGATGGTGACAACGGCCGCCTCAGGATCGGCGGTACGTATAACTTCCGCGGTCGCTGTTTCGCCGGCCGCTGACGCACAATACCCCACAGCCAAAAAAAGACTGATAAATGCTGCAAATAATCTCATAACGCTTTTCCTTTCAATAGCTTAATTGCTTTTTGCCGGATCATTTTTTTAGTGAATTTCTGTGTAATCAATCAATCTCATTTTCGGACTTTGGACACACAAAGTCAAGGAAAGATATTATTTTTATTATTTTTTTCAATTTCGTGAGAATTGGGCGAATGAGCGGGCAATGATGCAAATTCCTTTGACAATAACCGCCGCAACCGGTAAAGTTTCTTTTCGACCGGCGGAGAGGGACCATCT
>JAAZHX010000118.1 GCA_012510495.1 Smithella sp. | reverse complement strand
GTCGCAAGGTTTGTAGATGGAATACCGAATTTCACTCGGTAGAGCCAGTAGTATTTATACTTGCCATTGGATTTCTTTGCTCTAAAACCAACAGCCACAGGATCCCCGCCATCTTCACTGTTAGAAACCACAACGTTGTTCTTATCAACCGTGACTCCGGTTAAGGCGGCTGCAGTAGTCGAGCCAATATCATCCACTCCAAGAGAGATAGTGCCATTTTTAAATTCTTTAACGATTTCTGCCGCACCATCATCTGCATAGAGAGTTGCCTCTGCCAGTTCAACAGATAACTCTGCTGAGATTGCTTTTGCCAGCTGAGTGGGTGTGCCATAGATTTCTTCGCCATTTTCATCATCTGTGATGGTCGCATAATAAAGTTTATCCAGACCAATTGTTGCCATTTTTAATTACCTCCTATTTCATAATGTTTGGCTACATCCACGTTGTAGTGGTAATAGCCCGTATCATCTTCAAAGCCGATGTAGCTCCGTGCGGTTATGGTGAAACTGGAAGCCAACAATAACTGCACCACTTGATTTTTTAACGCTGTATAACTGCCTTTGCTATAAATTGAAATCCGTGCCTCTTGAACATCGATGCATGGTAGATTATCCGAATGAAGGTCAAAGCTATCGCTCATCGGAACAATCACCATGTACTTACCAGGGGCAGTATCTGAAAATACTCCTGTTTCAATAGGAACATCCAGTGTTTCTAAAGCAACTTGTAAGTCTGCTAGAATGCTCATATCTTTTTGACCTCCTCTTCAAAAGTGCTTTTCATTACTGAGATACACTCAGACTTTGATGCACTTTTTGCTGGTTTCAAAAAAGGTTTTGCAGGCTGACCGTGTTTGCCGTATTCAAGGATGTTGGCTAGTTTTGCATTACTCTCTCCATCAGACCTTGGTTCAGAAAAACCTATTTTAATATTGTGGTTTCCGTTCCTATCTAGCCTGACTGAAGTGACACCGAGTGCCTTTTCTAATTCACCCGTTGATCGTGATTCATGCTTTGTACCTTTACCGATTACAGCAGAAAGATTGCTCTTCGTTCGTTTGAAAACGACTTCGCCACCTGCTTTTAGCACCTTTTCGGCAACAGGGTCAAAGTCAGATCCAAGCTTTGAAATCTTGAGCAAAAAATCATCGGGCATCTTAATATCAACTTTTGCCAATACTGCTCACCACCTTCTTTGCCAAAACTTCTGTATACATACCTCGACCTTTTACGTTTTCTACCGAGGTAATATCAAAACGTTCTCCATCACATTCAATAAAGTGTTCTGTCGTAACCTCAACTTCTGGAATAGCACGAAACCTGAATAAATCCGTAGCCTCTGAAAAAGTAGCCAGGTTAGCCCAGCGCTCACTACCATGACGCCCTTCCCGGTAGACTCGAATCGAAGCAATCACGGTTTCTGATGTTGTCGCAAATCCTTCACTGTCTTTTGTTGTTGTGACTTCCTTAATATCAGCAAATTTATTCATTTTTCCAAAACTCATGGCCTACACCTTCCATTCCCGATCAAGTCTAAGGAGCAAATTGACCGTGTTCCAAACTTGCTGACTTGCACCCACATTGTCAGCAAAAAAGCCACCCGTACTGCCATCTCTACTTTCATAGAAATGAGAAGAGAGCATAATAACAGCCTGCTCAGTAGTAGGCGGCAT
>JAAZHX010000059.1 GCA_012510495.1 Smithella sp. | reverse complement strand
GCAAAAAAGAGGTTGTCCTCATCACTGGACACATGCACACGACCAGGTATGAACTCGTTCTCAAAATCATTAAGCTCAATCAGGAATATCGGGTTTTGCCGGCCTGCGTAAGAAATGGAACAAAAAAGATATAAAACAGCCGCCCAGCAATAGACCTGTCTCACGTGACACCTCCCTTTTCTGAATTCTTTCTCCGATTCAAGTGACCGCTGGATGAATCCTACACACAAACCCCATCGCAAGTCAACCTTTTCTTATTTTTCTTATACACAATCAACCCTTTATTTTGGGCTTATCGAACTCATTTCTTAAGGGTGCTGCGGGGGTTTGGGGTGTTGTTTTCTCTGTGGAAAACCTGTTGATAGTCTTATAGCATCTGTGGAGGCGTTTAAGAAATTTCCTGATTATCAGTATTGTCTGCCCGCTTTTCACAGCTTGGTTATACGGACAAAACATTTCCATTAACAGGTTGTCCACGGTTCAACTGTACTGGGTTTATATCTAAGTCTTTGTTTTACATATACTTATTTCACAGTAGGTTTGTTTCTTCACAATTTCACGCTTGGTATGACAAATACGGTTAATTAAATTTTTATATTCTTTTTTTATCCAATAGTACCCCGCCGTGTTAAGGGTAAGGGAGAATGATTTTATGGTGAAAAAATGCAGATAAGGCATAAAAACCCTTTCCAAAAGCCTGAATAGGGGGTACAATGCCGGATTGAATTTTGGACGCCGCGAATAACGTAAGGATAATTCAGACGCACGAGGAACGCTATGAAAGTAAAATTCAATCGAGCCGCGTTACAGGAAGCTTTGTCTTTCGTAACCAGCATTGTGCCCAGCCGCACCCCCAAACCCATTCTTCAGTGTCTTCGGATCACGACGGAAAAAGACGCCGTGCGTCTCTGTGCGACCGACCTGGAAGTTGGGATTACGGCGATTATCAACCAGGTCGAGGTTGCCGAGGCGGGGGATGTGGTCGTTCCGGCCGATAAACTCAGCTCGATTGTGCGTGAGAGTGTGGATGAGATCATTGAGTTTCAGGCAGCCGAGTCGGCGGTGCATCTGGTCGGGTCGGACAGCCGTTTTACGATTTACAGTCACGACCCGGCGCAGTATCCGGTTGTGCCGGGCTTTGAGGGCAAGGCTGACTTTGAGGTCAAGTTGGATAAGCTTCAGGAAGGCATCGAGCAGACGGTGTTTGCCGCCGCCAAAGAGAGCACCCGCTATGCGCTGAACGGCATCTTGTGGGAGATCACCGGAAAAAAACTGGCGATGGTGGCCACGGACGGACGGCGGCTGTCCAAGGCGATTATTCCTCTGGAAAAAGCCGGCACGCCTCCGGACGGGCGCATTATCGTGCCGGCCAAGACGATGACGATTTTGGACAAGATTCCGGTTCAGGACGGCGTGGTCGCGGGCGTTCGGTTCGTCAATAATCAGATTGTATTGATCTGCGGCGATGTCGTCGTCAGTTCCAATCTAGTGGAAGGCAATTTTCCGAAATACGAAGATATTATCCCGACGGATTATCAGAAGAAGCTGACCTTGCAGACGGCCCCGACGCTGAGTGCCGTGCGGCGCGCGGCGCTGCTGGCGACCGAAGACAGCAAGGGCGTCAAGCTGAGCATTTCCCAGAAGACACTGGTGTTTTCCAGTCGTGCGCCGGAGACCGGCGATGCACAGATCGATATGGCGGTCGAGTTTGACGGCGAGCCGATGGAGATCGGGTTCAATCCGCAATTTTTGGTGGACGTGCTGCGTGTGCTTCGGTCCAATGAGTTTGAGCTGCACTTGGGACAATCGGATCGTCCCGGTC
>JAAZHX010000143.1 GCA_012510495.1 Smithella sp. | reverse complement strand
TAATAAAACCGCGTGACAGCCTTGTCATGATAGTCGTTCCCCACTTTAACACCCGTGATCTCCATTGAAACAAGCCCTCGTCCATCCCGGATTGTCTTCTGGTAACGCTGGTCAGGCTTAAGTACGAGTATGATCTCCCCTTGGTTGTTGTATTCATATCGCGTTGTCAAGTTTTCGCCACCGGCGTCGGCAATAATCTCTATGCGACGTCCATAGTCATCGTATTCGTATCGCTCACGCACCCAGTTGATATCGATTCCGCCGTTTTGAGCGTGTGCTTCAGTGAATGCGAACGGCGCATCCATTATTGCCTGTTTCTTCTCCGCAAGCCTTCCGTCTTCGTAAACGTAAATTGTTGCGCTTATCGCTTCACTTGGTTCATTCAGGTATGTTGCGTCGGCAATAACTGTACCGGAAGCGGAATAGAATTTACGATGCACTTGGTTGCCAGGCTTTATTGTTCGATCATTCTCATTGTATTCGTTATACTCATACGTCGTGATCAGTCCCGTCGTCGGATTTGGACTTGCAAAATCGGCGCAATTTTCGTGTGTTCTCTTGAGTTTTCCCGTGAAATCATATACATATTTTGTATAAACATATTGACCGGTAGAATTTTTCCGGCGTTCCCAATCAAGACGGCCTTGCGCGTCATAGTTGTATTCCATTATCTGTTGATTGCTGTCTGAAATGCCATACTGCGGCAGAGGCTCCGTACGGGTTTTGACCTTTGTTCCTTCGTAAGTATAGATCGTTTCTCCGCCATATGCATTGATTTCTTTCATCAATAGGCTGATTCGCATATTGGGGTCGTTGTCCAAACCGTTGTAGAAATAATCGTCATATTCATACTGCACATTAGGAACTTGTGCATCATCCCATTGAATTTTGATCACATTGCCATTAGTGTCGTAATGCTTACATAACTTGTTCCCTTTCGGATATGTCGTTATATATACATCGCCCTCACGGCCATACGTATAAATCGAATAAGGTCCCGTTAGCCAGTTTGTCTCGGCTTGAAAATCATAGTCTTGCAGGTCGTGATAGTGAATTTCATTTTGCAGTGCCCCGTTCTTATCGGCCATAAAAACCTTGGCGCGATATTGGGTATTATTAACGAAATCCCTCCGTATCAAAAGATTGCTCCCTGTTGCATCCTCAGGGGTATAATCGGTGCGTTCCCACGTGGTGACCTGTAAATCATTGTCACCCAATGAATGGCTCGTAAACCGCCCCCGCGAATCATAATCGAATCGTTCCAGATAGACCTCCACGGGTTGCAACTGATCATTGAGCACGATTGTCTTGATCGCAGTCACCTGATTGCCGCTTGGGCCGCCCATTTCGTAGATGCGATTGGAACGACACTCACTGCATGCAAAATCCACCGAACGCAGCTGGCCTTGTCCTTGATCCCCGGTGGGAACATATTCAACATCAATCCACCGCCCACCAGTAGGAGTAGTTGATGGTGCAAAATCGCTTGGATTGGTGCCCGCCCAGACACGGGTCAACGG
>JAAZHX010000290.1 GCA_012510495.1 Smithella sp. | reverse complement strand
TTCTTCTTTTTGCCGTCGGCTTCAGCCGACGGTAAGGAGAACAAAAAACTATTGAAACCAGATTGTCAGGAACGGAACATAGCCTGATTTACCTCCTGTTTGAGATATTTTTCAAGAAGAGCATAGACATTCTCCGGATACACCGGCTTGAGAATATATTCTGTACACCCTGCGATGAATGCCTCGGATTTTGACTGTTCCGATGAGTATGCTGTTATCATGAGAACCGGCACGTTTTTCCTGGTTTTTCTGAACATCCTGGTGCAGTCGATGCCGTTTACAAGCGGAATCAGAAAATCCATTATAACCAGGTCGATTTTACTGTCATTGTTGTTCAGAAAATCAATAAAATCCCTTCCCGTACGAAATTTGATAACCTCAGCCCCTGAACTTTGAAGGAGAGTTTCATAATACCTGATGGAAGGCACATCATCCTCGACAATGACTATTGTCTTGTCTGTTAATTCTAAGCTGCTGAAGTTCAAGGACATCTAAAATTGAATTTGACTGTTACTAATTTACGACAACTTATAATTGTCAGCTTCATTAGTGAGCACAATTATTAACAACTTATAAACAAAATTAATGCCGCAAACCCAATTATCAAAGGTTTTCGTCAAAGTAAAAAGCCGTTCGTCAAAACTTTCGGAAAGATTTTATTACCTGCACTCCCAGTAGTACCGCTTGTCGCCTATCACTAAATCGTCTTTGGTTTCGATAGCAATCAGTTCGGCATCGCAATACTCTGCTTCCGGACCTTCGTTGATGATTCCGCGGCCGGTCTGATAGGTGATCTCACGACATATCTTACAAGTTCCGAGGGCTTCGCATGAAGTGAATCCAATAGTAAGGAGTACGAATGATGTGGCAATTATTAATATCCGTTTCATATGCCGGGTTTTTACAAAATTAATAAATGCAAGTATTGTGCCCCACTTTTAATTTAAAAACGAATATTATAAAAAAATATTAGGTATTTTGATGCAACTATTTTTCAAAACGGGTGTCATTAATCCGGAATGGAAAACAAAAGGAATTAAAACATTACTGTCATGGAAGATATAAATAAAATGAAAAAGCATGTGACCGTGGTTGGAGCCATACATATCGGCTTCGGGTTCATAGGTCTGATAGGCGCTCTTGCTGCCTTTTTTGCGCTGAGGTTTGCTCATGGATTCGTGAGCAATGAGGAGATTCCCTCAATGGTGCTCAACTTTTTGTCGGCAAGCGTGCCCCTGCTCATCGGATTCCTCTCAACACTCGGACTGGTAGGGGGGATAGGGCTTCTTTCATTCCAGCCGTGGGCAAGGTTCATAGTGATGATCGTTGCGGCGGTTGGATGCCTCAATATTCCGATCGGGACACTCAAGGGGGTTTATTCGCTCTGGGTCCTGCTTCAGGACGAAACTGTCAAATTGTTTGAAACCAAAAGGTTTAATGGCAGTCAGACCACTGCAGGCGGGGTTTAAGTCCCGGCCATAAAATGCTGCGGCAGTAAGTGAACAGGTTTTCATGAACCTGTCCTGTTATTAATTAAGCCGAAAAATAAATCAACAGGGAGTAGATCCCTGTTTTTTTTCATATGGTTCGGCAGGGAAGTTTTGTCCCATGCCCTTATTATCCCCTACCCCTTTCACCTTTTTTACCCCTGTTTCCCTAAAAGCTTTGTTTACCCCCCTGCCCCCCTACCTTGCTCCGCCGAAGCGGCTACGCGAAGGCGCAGAAGGGGG
>JAAZHX010000016.1 GCA_012510495.1 Smithella sp. | reverse complement strand
TCGTTCCCATCGCGGCCGCTTCAGTACAAGAGGTTTGATAACGGCAGATAAACGTCCCCCTGTGTCATAATAGAAGTCGCTTGAACCGAGGTGTAAAAGAAGTGTGAATCGACACTCGGGAGGTGCGATGAAGATGAAGAGATACAGCCCTGAATTCAAGGAGTCCGTCGTGCGGAAGATGATGCCGCCGGAGAACGTACCGATAATGAGACTCTCCGAAGAGAGCGGCGTCTCGTACGTGACGTTGGCGAAGTGGAGAGACGAAGTGCGGGGCGGCGGCGAAGCCGCGCCCGGAAACGGCGAACGCCCCGACCGTTGGAGTTCCGAGGACAAGTTTTTGATCGTTCTGGAGACGCACTCTCTCAACGAGGCCGAACTGGGCGAGTACTGCCGGTCCAAGGGGATCTTCCCCGCGGAGATAGAAGAGTGGCGCGAGGCGTGCCTGATGGCCAACCAACGGGATCTCCGCAATCGTCAGGAGATGCAAAAAGAGATCCGGGCCGAGAAGAAGCGCAGCAAGGAACTTGAAAGGGAGTTGTTGCGGAAAGAGAGGGCGCTGGCCGAGACAGCGGCGCTGCTGACGCTGCGAAAAAAAGCGCAGGCGATCTGGGGGGACGACGAGGAAGACTGATCAGCGGCCCGGATCGCCTGAGAGCGGTAGAGCTGATCGACGAAGCGCATCGAAACGGAGCACGCCTCTTCATGGCCTGCCGGGAGCTTGGAATCGACATCCGCACCCGTCAGAGATGGCTCAAGGACGCGGCCGAAGGCGGCGTGAACACGGACGGAAGAAAGGATGCGGAGCGCAAAAAGCCCGTAGGAGCCTTGAGCGAAGAGGAGCGGGAAAGAGTGCTCGAGATCGCCGACAGCCCCGAGTATGCGAGCAAGGCACCCGCGCAGATAGTGGCGACGCTCGCGGACAAAGGGGAATGGGTGGCGTCGGAATCGACGTTCTACCGGATACTCCATGAGAACAAGCAGCAGCACAACAGAGGCAAGGCGAAGAGTCCGAACAGGAAGACTCCGACGTCGCATGCGGCGACAGCCCCGAACCAGGTGTGGACTTGGGATATCACGTATATGGGCTCGCCGGTCCGTGGCAAATACTACTACCTCTACATGATCGTGGACATCTTCAGCCGCTACATCGTCGGGTGGGAGATTCACGAGGAGGAGAACGCGCAGTACGCGAAGACGCTGGTACAGAAAGCGTATCTCAAGGAAGCGATCTGGAAGAACGGGACGCCGCTGGTGCTCCACTCGGACAACGGAAGCCCCATGAAGGCCTCCACGTTCAGGGCCACACTGGAAAGACTCGGCATAACCGGTTCGTACAGCCGCCCGAGAGTCAGCGACGACAACCCGTACTCCGAGTCCCTCTTCCGGACGCTCAAATACAGGCCCGAATACCCGACCTACGGATTCGAGAGTCTTGAAGCGTCGAGAGAATGGACGTACGGCTTCGTCCATTGGTACAACGAGATCCACCGTCACAGCGCGTTGAAGTACGTCACGCCCGCCCAGCGTCACCGTGGAGAATCGGCCGCGATTCTCAAGGCGAGGAAATCAGTTCTGGAGGAAGCGAAGAGGAAGCACCCGGAGCGATGGAAGGGGCGTGCGGTGAGAAACCTGGAAGAGGCACAAACGGTATGGCTCAATCCGGAGAAGGATGGAAGAGCGCGGGAAACTTTAACCCCGGAAAAGCGACAGGTCGGTTGACAGACACCGAGAAGAACCAGCAGCACATCAGAGGCAAGGCGAAGAGTCCGAACAGGAAGACTCCGACGTCGCATGCGGCGACAGCCCCGAACCAGGTGTGGAC
>JAAZHX010000296.1 GCA_012510495.1 Smithella sp. | reverse complement strand
GGTTGACACCTACAAGACGAACACTCAAACGATGATCGAGCCGTTATTTATGGCCTCCGGAGAATTGGGGACGGATTGTTTCTGGGCATCCTATGCAGAGCATCTTCCGAAAAGTTATGTGATAATCGGGATCAATGGCGATAAAGTATGGGATATTAACAGCAAGTCAGTTGTCAAGACGATAAAACGTTCTTCACCTTCTGCCACATCTTTGGGTGAATACCGTTTGCAAGCGGGCTTTGTTCAAGTTCCGGTTCCTTTTTTCGGCTGTGTCCATCATCCGGCCATCCATCGGATCAGCACCTCGGCAGAAATGAAGCCATGGGTCTTAAATAACGATTATGACCGGCCAATTCCCCGACGTATTGTTGAAGAAAAGGGTGTCGATCGAAATCAATTTGCTAATAGAAAAATAGGTATTGGTTTTAACATGCAATGGGACCCCTTGAATCGCATCAAACAGAAAATGAGTTGCCATGCATTCAGCTCCTTCATGGAATTTTATAAAACGAATAGAAAAAAACGAAAGCTGACAGTAAAAGGCATATTACAGACCGGAAAATACAGTTTGTTTTTTGTCCACACATGCTGTAATCTTATTTTATACCGTCTTGGCTTCAAGTCATTGAGATTACCCCATATCTTCCCTCAAAGTTTTAGGGATAGTCCTTTTGCGTGTTCGTATCTTTTTTTATGGGGCGTCCACCACACAAAAAAGAAGTATAAAATATAATCATGTTTTAAAAGCTAAGCAATGCACGTACGCATTAACTTACCGGCTTGGGGTTGTCGAGAATACGCATACAGTCTCCTGAGTGTGCTTCCTTTCAAGACACGCACCTATACAGAAAGACTCACGAAAAAGGTACGGAAAGAGGTCGATGGCCGATATGTTTATCTGTTGTCTTCGGGTCGTTTTTGCATTGTCTCTGCAATTCAGCAACTTGGCTTAACCCATCCGCGCGTTGCTGTTCCGGCGTATGTTTGCCCCTCCGTTATTCAGGCGATTCGTCAGTCACAGGCGGAACCCGTTTTGATTGACGTGGAAGCCGGGTCTATTCAGTTTGACGCCGATAGACTGAAGCAGAACATCAGTGACAGCCTAATTGATGCGATTGTGGCTCCGAATACCTATGGCTTAAGTCAGGACTATGCGTGCCTGTCAACCTTGAATGTGCCGTGGATTGAGGATGCCGCATATCAGGCCGGGGTGATTGACGACGTTTCAAAACGGGTCTGCGGGCTTCGAGGTACTGCGGGGGTGTGGAGTTTTAACTTCAAAGCATTGACCTCGGTCGGCGGCGGCGTACTCTTGAGCAGAGAAAAAATTAATGCCCTGGAAACATTAAAACATCCTCGTATCGGCCCTGCAATAACAGGACGCTTTGTCAATTATCTGTTCAGAAGTATTTTTCGAACGCACATTCCCGTTTTTTTTCCGGGTGCGGAGTTGCCTCAGCCTTATGATCTTAAAACGATACGTCGGGCGTTTATGCAGGTGTCGGCGGGGTTAATGTCCGAGCTGCAGGCGGCAATCGCGTTAACGCAGTGGCAGAAAAGGGAAGCAATTTATGCGGCCCAGCGGCGAAATTCTCAGATCGTGCTGTCGGCAGTGAACCAATCTCCGATTTTGCGGCTTCTCAAAGGCCAGGAGACGACTGTGATGGCTCACTTGTTTCCGGTGCTTTTGGATGTCCCCAAACCGTATTTGGCCGATGCCGTGTTGCGCTTCAGGCGGATATTATACGAACACTCTATACAG
>JAAZHX010000119.1 GCA_012510495.1 Smithella sp. | reverse complement strand
GGACTAAGGAGGCAGTTACATGCGCATTGGAGTAACGGAAATTCTATTGATTCTCATTCTGGCACTGGTTGTATTTGGCGGCGGCAAGCTTGCGGGTGTGGGCAAATCCCTGGGCCAGAGCATCCGGGAGTTTAAAAAAGAGGTGAAGACTTCTGGTGAAGAAGATACTTCAACAGATAACGAGCCAGAATCCCAAGAACCCCCAAAAGCCTAAGCTGTCCAGGCTTATGACACAAACACAGGAGAAACAGCCCCTGATTGCACACATAAAAGCGTTGCGCACTGCGCTGATTATTGCTGTTGCCGCCACCGCTGCTGCTTTTGTGGTGCTGTTTTATGTCTTCAGGGAGCCCCTGATTGACTTTGTGCTGGCGCCTGTGCGCCTGCGGGGTATTGAGGTGATCGCCACCGCCGTGTCTGAAGCGCTGATGATGCAGTTCAAAACCTGTCTGGTGGCGGCCTTGGTCGTCGCCATGCCCGTCATCATCTGGCAAATCTGGTCTTTTGTGGCCCCCGCATTGTTTCCCAATGAGAAGCGGACATTCGTGGTAATTTTTGCAGCCACATTGTTGCTGTTTATCGCCGGCGTGGTGTTTTGTTACCTTTATGTCTTTCCGCTCACCATTAATCTTTTCTGGGAGGCTTCAGAGGGCGTGGCCACGGCGATGTGGTCGGTGGAAGCATACTTTTCCTTTGTGTTGTCTTTTGTGTTGCCATTCGGCCTGATGTTTGACCTGCCGGTAGTTGTCTATATGCTTGCCAGGCGCGGCAAAGTCAGCTACCGGGGCATGGCCAAAAATCGTAAATTTTTCATTTTGGGCATCGCTGCCATTGCCGCGATCTTAACCCCACCTGATGCGGTGAGCCAGATGATGCTGATGGTACCGATGATTCTGCTGTACGAAATTTCCGCCCAGACAACACGCTTTGTGAAGAAAAAAGAGGTTGTGTCCATTGCAGCATAAAAAGAATCCGCCCCTGGAACGGCTGCCAAACCGGCAGCCTTTTTATATCAGATATGAGGGCTGGTTCTGCGTCACTGAAGCAATGTCCCAGTTCCATGGATGGGCGTAGTCGGGAGGAGCATCTCAATGACAATCAAAACCATCATTCTGCCAGAAAAACCGCCTTTTCCCAACGCAATATGGCCAGTATTGATCTATACACAAGTCTACGCGCCTGGGGAACATATCGACTTCGCAGGGCATTTCAAAACCCGTGGTTGGACGGGCGTGTGGGTGAATGGGGTGTATTCCTTTGACCACTTCCATGCCACAGCCCATGAAGCTTTGGGCTGTATATCCGGATGGGTGCTTTTGCGACTGGGTGGACCGGAAGGAGTCGTTATCCGGATTTCTGCCGGGGATGCGGTGCTTCTACCCGCAGGCGCGGGGCACAGGAACTTACGGCAATCAGGAGATTTCTGCATCGTGGGCGCCTATCCGCCGCGACAATCACCTGATATACAGCGCGGGGATAGGAGCGCTTACCCGGAGCTTCTTTCCCTCTCGAGAGCCATGCCGCGTCCTGAGACAGATCCGGTGAGTGATAGAAGCGGCATTGTGGCCCTGTGGAAACATACTGCATAGCGTTCAGCCATCGCCACTTCTGTGGAACTGGATGTTTGTTCCTGCCCAATACCTGAGGACTCAAACGGGGGTGCTTTGCCCTTTTTTGGCTTGCCGGGTTTCGACACCCCGCTCCACAGCTCTGCGCGTCAGCCAGAGAAAGAGGGGGGAGAGGGTGGCCAAGGCCACTGTCAGCCAGATAAGAGGGCCTGTGAGAGGCACCAGGAAGAAGAAACTGCTGAAGAACAGCGCTGCGAACAGCATCCCCGCTGCCACGGCCAGAATGAGAGCGCCGCGCATCAGCGTCAGAGGCCTGCTGGTCC
>JAAZHX010000281.1 GCA_012510495.1 Smithella sp. | reverse complement strand
GTATGCTATAAAGGGATGTTTATGGCGTGGCAGTTGTTTGCCTACTATCCCGATCTGGCCGATGAGCGATATATTTCCGCCTTGGCGACGGTACATCAGCGGTACAGCACCAATACATTTCCAAGCTGGAGTTTGGCCCAGCCATTCCGCTGCATTGCCCATAACGGCGAGATCAATACTCTCAGCGGTAATCGCAACTGTATGAAAATGCGTGAAACACGGCTGGGGTGTAAACAGCTCGGCGATGATTTGTCGGATGTGATTCCGGTACTGGATAATAAAGCCAGCGATTCGGCGTGTTTTGACAGTATGCTTGAAGTACTGGTGCGGGCCGGACGCAGTATGCCGCATGCGATGATGATGCTGGTGCCGGAGGTTTTTGGCGTCAAGTATCATATCAGTACGGATAAGCGGTCTTTTTATGAATACCATTCGTCGATTATGGAGCCGTGGGACGGGCCGGCGGCGATGGTCTTTACAGACGGGCGGCTGTTGGGGGGGATCCTGGACCGCAACGGGCTAAGGCCGAGCCGCTATACAATCACGACAGACGGGCTGGCGATTCTGGCCAGTGAGACGGGCGTGGTGGAGTTTCCGCCTGAAAAAGTGCGCCAGAAAGGACGTCTTCAGCCCGGTAAGATGTTTTTGGTGGATACCGTCGAAGGCCGTATTATCACCGATAATGAGATCAAAAGCAAAGTGGCCCGGCAGAAGCCCTATCGTCGGTGGCTCAACGAAAATCGGATCGAGTTACGGGGATTATTCGATACGCCGCACCTTGAGGCGGGTGATCCGGCAACGCTGGCGGCGCGAATGCGGATGTTCGGCTATTCACGCGAAGAACTGAAGATGGTGGTATCGCCGATGGCAGTTAACGGCCAGGAGCCGGTCGGTTCGATGGGGAATGACGCGGCTCTTGCAGTACTGAGTGACCGTCCGCGGCTGCTGTATGACTATTTTAAGCAGATGTTTGCCCAGGTGACCAATCCGCCGATCGATCCGCTGCGTGAAGGATTGGTAATGAGCCTGATGAGTTACATCGGCAAGAAGCTTAATATTCTGGAAGAAACGCCGCAGCACTGCCGTCAGCTAAAACTGCCGCATCCGGTTCTGACCAATGAAGATATGATCCGACTGCGTGCGGTCAAACGAGGCGATTTCAGCGTCCATACGGTCAATACCGTTTTTGTACCGAATGCCTCTGATCCGACGCTGGGGCTTGAACAGGCTCTTGAGCGGGTGGTGGAGGATGTCCGTCGGGTCATTACTGAACACGATGCTTCACTGATCATTCTCAGCGACCGTACTGCCGATGAGAACACAATGCCGATTCCGGCATTGCTGGCGGTTTCGGCGGTGCATCACGGGTTGATTGAACTTGGTCTTCGCGGAGAAGTGGGTCTGATCGTTGAAACGGGTGAAGCGCGTGAGGTGATGCATTTCTGCCTCCTATGCGGATACGGTGCCAATGGCATCAATCCTTATATGGTTTTTGAAATGCT
Organism: Smithella sp.; assembly: GCA_012510495.1. Lineage (GTDB taxonomy): Bacteria > Desulfobacterota > Syntrophia > Syntrophales > Smithellaceae > UBA8904. The sequence goes on along the minus strand of JAAZHX010000281.1, from coordinate 381 downwards.
TAATTATCTTCAACAAACGGGTGAACTGCCCGGTGAACTGGACCCGACACAGATTGCGGACAATAACATTGCGTCCATTAAAAAAGGCCTTCTCAAGACTATGAGCAAGATGGGTATATCGACGCTGCGAAGTTATTTCAATGCCCAGCTTTTTGAGGCTATCGGGCTGAATAAAGACCTTGTCCAGCGTTACTTTACCGGCACCAGTTCCCGTATCGGCGGAATCGGTCTGGAACAGATTGCACGCGATGTGCAGCGTCGTCACACTGAAGCCTATTCGCCGAGGCGGCCGGGATCATTGGAGCTGGATTTCGGCGGTGAATATCATTTCCGCCTTGACGGAGAACGGCATTTGTGGAATCCGACGACGGTCAGCCGGAT
>JAAZHX010000189.1 GCA_012510495.1 Smithella sp. | reverse complement strand
CTCGTAGATCGAGGCGATCTTGATATCCCTCATGAACTGTTCCACGGGGTATTCCGCGCAATAACCATAGCCGCCGTAGGTCTGGATGGCGAGTTCCGTTACCTTGAAGGCCATATCGGAACAATAGGCTTTACAGATCGGGGTCAGAACCTCCAAAAGGCCGTGATACTTCTCCCGGTCCGCTTCGGATTCCATGCCTTGCTCCCGGTCCACGCAATAGGAGACATAGCACAAGAGCGCCCGCATCCCCTCGACATGAGCCTTCATCCACAGGAGCATCCGGCGCACGTCGGCGTGCTGAATGATCGGCACACGCGGGGCTTCCGGGTTTTTCATTTCCAGAAGCGACGAACCCTGCAGGCGCTCCTTCGCGTAGTTGAGGGCATGGAGATAGGCAATGGAGGCGCCGGCGACGGATTGCAGGCCGACCGCGATGCGCGCCTCGTTCATCATCTGGAACATGATCTTCATGCCCTGACGCTCCTCGCCCAACAATTCGGCATAGCAATCCCCGTTTTCTCCAAAATTTATCACACAGGTGGAACTGCCGTGAAGCCCCATCTTGTGCTCGATGCCCCCGATGGCATAGTCATTCCGCCGCCCCATTGTTCCGTCGTCGTTCACAAGAAATTTCGGCACGAGAAAAATCGAAATGCCGCTGGTGCCCGCCGGGTCGCCTTCGATGCGGGCCAGAACCGGGTGGACAATGTTTTCCGTCAGGTCATGATCGCCTGACGTAATAAAGATTTTTGTTCCCTGAAGACGGAAGGATCCGTCCGCCCGGCGAACGGCCTTCGTCTTGATGTTTCCCACATCGGAACCGGCGGATGGTTCCGTGAGGGCCATCGTTCCGCCCCAGACGCCGGCATACATCTTGTCCATGTATGTGCGTTTCTGCTGTTCCGTGCCATAGACCTCGATCATATGCGCGGCGGCTTGCCCCAGTTCCAGATAGCAGAAAAAGGCAAAATTGTGGATAAACCACTCCTTGGCGGCCATGGTGATCACCATTGGAAAACCCTGCCCGCCCGCCTCCTGGGACACCCCCATGTTGATCCAGCCGCCCTCGCGGTAGAGATCGAAGCAGCGACGGAAGGACGGCGGCGCAAAGACCTGTCCGTCCGAAAGCCGGCAACCTTCCCGATCCCCGGGCACCAGGGCGGGGAAAATCACTTCCACGGCCAGACGCCGGGCCTCCTTGAGAACCATGTCAAACATATCCGGAGAAAAGTCCGACCATGCCGGCATCCGGCACAGATCTTCGGTATGGAGCAATTCCTGAAGCACAAACTTCTGATCCCGATCATCCAATATCAAATTCAATTTCACCCCTCCTGAATATCCGCGGAGCTGTTCTCGTCAAGCCCATCAAGCCTCACACGCGCCGGAAATATGGGTTTCTCTTTCTGACGATCGTGTGCAGCCTCAAGCGGTAAAAAAAGTCTCTCCTAGCCGCGCGCCAGTTTTTTTCTGATGTCTTCCCGCAAGACGTTTTTCATGATTTTTCCCACGGGATTCCGGGGAATGGCTTCGATAAGCTCAACTCGTTCCGGCGTCTTGTAAATAGCCATGCCCTTTTCCTTCATAAACGAAGACACATCCGCAAGCGTCACGGTTTCACCTTCTTTGGGCACCACATAAACACAAACTTTTTCTCCCATGATTTCATCGGGCATGGCGACCGCTGCCACTTCCTGAATTTTCGGATATCCCAGCAGGACGTTTTCCACTTCCTGCGCGCTGATATTGAAGCCGCCGCGGATGATGATGTCTTTCGTCCGGTCAAAAAATCCGATGCAGTCATTTTTCTTGATCTGGAACAGATCGCCGGTATTGAAATATCCGTCTTTGTCAAACGCGACGGCCGTAAGATCGGGACGCTTGAAATAACCGGAGATGACGTTTGGCCCCTTATAGTAAAGCTGGCCGACGTCTCCTTCCTGGGTGAGCTCTTTTTGCGTAACCGGATCGACGATTTTCAACGAAATATGTCGAAGCTGGCTGTCTTTGGCAGCCCATGACGATCCCGGCTTTCCGTATTGAGGGAAATTATCGACCCTCATCTCCATATCGGGCATGTTGTAAACACCGGAAACATTAGCCGTTCCCTCGTTCTGACCCCAGATGTTGCCGAACTCGATGCCCCATCGGCGTTTGAGTTCCTGAACCGACCACAAAGACGGCGGCGCCGACCCCAGCGTTATCGCCCTCATCTTGCTGAGATCGAACTGATCGACCTGAGGGTGCTTCAAGAGGCCATTGATGACCGCCGGCACCAGAAGGGTATAATGAACCTCTTCCATAATCAGCTGCAGAATAAAGGTCGGCCCGTCAAAGGGATGATGGAGAACCAGCTTCCCTCCGCCCCTGAGCCATTCGATAAATACGGTCCCGATGGAGGCCATATTCACCAGGGGACCAGCTGTAATGTATGTGTCGCCGGGCTTGACCGGAACCGCCTCGAAGCACAAATCCGTCAGAAACAGCCAGTTGTTGTGGGTCAGCGGGCAGCCCTTCGGCTGAGCCTCCGTTCCGGACGACCAGCAAAGGGTAAAAACATCGTTGGCGTCTATCCGGATGGCATCGGTTTTCCCCGTGACGGGGCCCTTCGCCATCTCCTGAATATCCGTAAGGCTCAGGATGTGCCGGATGGAAGAGACCTCGCCTTGCACCTTCCCGGCCATTTCGATATGCGGATAACCGCCGAAGGAGTCTATGGTGATGATCGCTGCCGCGGAGGTGGTGGAAGCGATGTATTTGATCTCCGAAAAACGCCATTGCATGGGCATGGGCGAGATTAAGGCGCCGGCGCGCGTGATGGCCAGATAGAGCATGGCCAATTCCCAGATATTGGGAAGTTGAACCATGATGATATCGTCTTTTCCGATGCCCCTGGCCAAAAGCCCCTCCGCCACGGCGCTGGCTGCCTGGTCCAGTTGCCGGTAGGTCAGTCGTTCAGGCTTTGATCCCACCAGGGCTTCCCGGTTCAGCGGATCCACGAGGCAGATCCTTTCCGGATCCTTCTGAACATGTTCGTTGAAGTAATCGAT
>JAAZHX010000076.1 GCA_012510495.1 Smithella sp. | reverse complement strand
GGGTTTCAAGCATGCTCCGCCTCCCGCTTTCGACTGGCGTTCCAGGCCAGCCAGCCGCCGAGGCGAACCGCCCAATACATGACCTGGCGTTTCCACAGAGGCACGCCCAGGGCCGCCATCAGTTCGAGAAAGACGCGGTCGGCCGCAAGCCGCGAGACCTTGCCGGTGTGGTAGAGGTAGTCGTGAACGACGGCAGCCGGGGAATATCTCCCCCAGGGCGGCACCACGCGCCAGAACAGGCGCGGCACCGAGGCGAAGTCGGTCTCGAACCCGGCTGGCACTTCGATGATGCGGCCAGCGCCGGTACGGACACGGAACGGCTGGGTCAGCCTGGCGGTCATTCCATTGGGAAGGATCTCCACCCGAAGCGGCCCCGAGAGACCCAGCGCGGTGCCCGAAAACAGGGTCTTGTTTTCGGCGCTCATGACCGCCACCTCGCCTTGCCCGACTGGCGCACATCGAGATGGACCCAGGAGGCATAGACACCGATGCCGCCCTCGCGGAAAAGCGGAATTTCCTCGGCGATGACCGCCAGTTCCTCGGGCGAAACGCCTGCGGGACAGCTCACGTCGGCCGCCATGCCCAGCGTGTGGAAACTCTGCTCCGCGCCGCCCACCGCCTTATTGTGCCGGTTACATCGGAAGCCGCTGGTGATGGACAGCGGTTTGCCGATGCGGTCGCGCAGCGTCTGCAGGGCGTCGACCAGGTCGGGATGGACCGCAGCCGAATGGCCGCAGCAGTTCGTGCCTTTGCAGGCGAATTCCGAACGGTTGAAATTCTTGCTGAGATCACCCATTGCCGCCTCCTTGTGTGACCGCGCCGGAGTCCGCGTCGATGGTCACCATGGCTGGCGGCTCGTTTTGCGGCGTGGGCGGGGCCTCCTTGTCGTTGGGTTTGCCCTGGGACTCGGCGGACTTGTCGCCCGCGCCCTTGCCGAGGGCGTTCTTCTTGAGTTTGAGTTCGCAGAGATAGCCAGCGCCGCTGATGCTGTGGCGGACCGAGTGGCAGTAGTAGATGCCGGAAAACTTCCGTCCCACGCCCTTGATCTCGACGTTCTTCTTGGCGCGTAGCTGGGGAATGCCGATGGTGGCGGCGTCCGCTTCGACCTGGCGCAGCTCGGCCTCGCGGAACTTGCCTTCGGCGCTGTCCTGGGCGGGCTCCTGGCGCGGCTCTTCGTGAAAGCCTTCGGAACGGTCGAAGCTGGGCACGATCTGCCCCGTCTCCTGTTCCTTGAAGCTGCCTTCGCCGGTGTTGCCGTCGACCAGATAGGTCTGCTTGCCCAGGGCCGTCCGTTCGGGCGTGGTGGCGTTGTTGGCCTTGTGCTCGACCACGTCCTTCTTGCGCGGGTCGACGCCGACCGTCTTGGTCTCGACCCCCGCGCCCTTGGCTCCCTGGGATTGGGTGCTGGGGCGGAACGAGCGCAACAGGCCCTTGGTATCGGTGAAATATTCGAGGGTCAGAAGCGGCGTCTGGTCGAGCTCGCGGGGATGGAAATGGAGTTCGTCGTCCTGGATATAGAAGACATAGCCGCTCACGCCGTCGCCATCGCGGTCGCGGGCCTTTTCCGCCAGCTCCTTGAGGAACTGGGCGTCCGAGATGTTGCTCTGGGTGACGCGGAGATGGGTTCCCTTGGTAGCCGTGACCACCGGCGTGAGGCCGTTGGCGGCGGCGACTTGTTCGGCGATTTCCGAATAGAGGATGCCGGGAGCGGGTTTCTGCCAGACCTTCTGGTTTTCCTTGCCCGCCAGTTTGAAGCCCTTGTCGTAGGCCTTGATGCGGATGGTCGGATCACCGTTTTCCGGAAAATCGTAATCGATGTCCTTGATGACCGCCTTCTTGCGCGGGGAGAGGTTTCCCACGTAGCCGAAGCGGGCCACGATCTCGTTGCCTTCCTGGAACAGCGGATCGTCGACGAACTGCAGGTTGCGGTCGGTCACCGACAGCTCGAGAACATCCAGCTCTTCCTCGTTGTCGGTGAAGACGAACGAGGTGATCTCCTGGGTGATGTCCTTCGAGAGGTCTTGCCCCTCGATCTGAATCAGAAATGTCGGTTTGAAGGTATCCAGATCCATGCGTCTCTCCGGCGGTTCGCAGTTCCCTGCTTACTTACCGGAAGGCATGGCGAGGTGTCGGGGGGGATCAAGCTTTAGGTTTGAAAATCTTTTGGCGTATGGAGGGTGTGTGGCAATTGAGAGTTATGTGCATAACGCCCACTTAAGCGGACAAAAATAGTTGGTTAAAATGTGAAGCGAAGCGGAACCTAACCAACTGTTTTGGTTCCGTTTGAAGTGCTTGTTATAACTTTAGACTTGAACTTTATTTTCAATCTTTTCAACCGCGGATACTGCAACAAACGTTGCACCTATCATACCTATAAAAAGATCAAAGACCATCGCTGTTGTGCCATATAAACTTAAAGTTGTTACTTTTAAGAATATTAATGCAATAAACCAAGCGACGATTGAACCTAAAATAGTAAAAGAAGATATAACACCGACTTGCCATTTTGATAGGCCTTTGTATGAGGCTAACGTACTAAAAACTAGAGCTACGATTGAACCACTCAAAATTGAAAAAACAATATCAGCAATATCAATTTTCATCAAAACCAAACCAAGTAACACAATTACAATTACGCCAATATTTAAAACCCCTAATCCTAATGATTTCATTTTTTACTCCACTCTATAGATAGTTATAACATTCGGTTAACCTGCGAGCGGGCTTGTCCCGCGAGTCCGCTCAAACCGTTTGTTAGGTGGCGTCAGTCCACATTTTCCGCTTTTTTCTTCCAAATTGCCAGTAAATGATCGTTTTTCTGCGTATGTATATATATGGGAACCTACATTCCCCATCGGGAAGGGATAATCCAAACCATAGTCCGCAATTCTCTAACCCAGTACCAAGCCTACGCCAGTCCATCGCAAACTATCCTTGACCGCCTAGAGCATTTTACTGATTGTGCGGACTGGTCCAAAGGTGTTGCACGAATTCGCTGCGAGGATTGTGGCCATTCGTACTTCAGACCTTTTTCGTGCAAGGTTTTCCACCTTTGTCCCTCGTGCGACCAAAAACGAACCTTACTCTATGCTGAATACCTATCCGAGGATTTGCTTCTTGATCTACCGCATCGACAATTTGTTTTTACGATTCCCAAGATTCTCAGACCATACTTTAAATCCGATAAACGATTGTTTGGAGAGGTGTCCAAGCTAATATTCTCGCTATTGTCTGAATTTTTCTCCCTTGCTGCAGGGCGACCACTGCTATGTGCATCTGTCGTCAGCTACCAGTCCTTTGGGGAATTCGCTCGATTCCACCCGCACTGGCATGTTTTAGTACTGGAAGGTGGGTTTACCAAGTACGACCGCTTTATATATTTGCCAATCGGAGCCGACGAAGGGATGCTCAAGGTCTGGCAAGCAGCAATTTTGGCTTTGTTTCTACGAAAGGAACTGATAAATCAGGCTCGTGTGAACATGCTAAAAGACTGGAAACATTCTGGGTTTAGTATTGAGAGCGAAACCAGACTATTCAGCAAAGCTGATCGTGAAGCCCTCGGGCAGTATGTCGTTCGCGGCGCTACCTGTGCAGAAAAAATCCAGTATGATCCAGTTTCTGACACTGTAATTTGGACAGCCAGCCTAAAGGGCTTCTACAAAGGAAAGTCAGAAACCTTCAAAGGTTTTGAGTTTGTTGACCAGCTGGTAGCCCATTTACCGCCGAGGCGGGTTCAATTAGTCCGTCGTTATGGAGTATATGCTGGAAAAGTCCGTAAGCAGTGGCAACAGCGACCCAATATTTACCAATTGGCACCAGAGGGTTGGCAAAAAGACCACCCAAGCCAGTCCCAAATTGTTCAAGCAAAACCGCCAGAGAATGAGGAAGCGGTACAAGTCCCTGATGCATGGTCTAAACTACGCAAACAAAGTTGGGCAAGGTTGTTACAAAAAGTCTACGAAGTTGACCCGTTTGTTTGCCCAAGATGCCACGGGTCAATGTCGGTTGTGGCAATAATCGAGGATCCCAAGGAGCTTACCAAGATTATTGACTGGGCAAAGCAGCAGGACCGGGAGCAAACAGCGACTGTCAGTGCTCGTTCCCCTCCAGAACCGGTACTGGTGTCGGGATAATACCCCAAAACGAAGTTTATACGGAACAGAATAACACCTCGAAATCGTTGCTTATAGGGCAAACCGGGAGTGACATACCCTGATTAGCGGTCAAACTCGCCCAGTTAAGAGTTGACAGCTTAAATAGACTTGAATTAAAGTTTAATTTGTCGGCGTTGTCGGAAAATTCTGATTGGATTAGTTGTTCGGGGTGCGAAAACAGTCGTAGTTCGGGGGAAAAACCGAATTTTGACCCGAAACCGCAAAAAACCCGAAATGACAGTTCCTATCAGTTCAAGAACTGGTAAATCCTATTCACAATCGTAAGGATAATCAAGTCACGGTATCGCTGACAGTGGAGTATATCGACCAGCAGACCAAAGCAACGCAGGTATCTCAATTTGATTTGGTACTTGAAAAGAACGGGAGTAATT
>JAAZHX010000104.1 GCA_012510495.1 Smithella sp. | reverse complement strand
ATCTGGTCCACGTACCCAGGGAATATGAGACCGCTATTGAGATCGCTCTCGGTCCCGCGATCCATAATATCGTTACCCGCACAGATGACGACGCTAAAGATCTGATCGATCATCTGAAGCAAAAGAAACACGGACGAGCCACGTTTCTTCCGATCAGTACCATACACGGTCGTTCGCTGGACGACGGTCAATTCAAGTCGGCTGAATCCGGGCAGGGTTTTGTCGGAGTCGCATCGAAATTACTGACATGTGACGACTCGATTCGAAATATTGTTGATAATCTTCTCGGACGGATCGCTGTCGTTGATACATTGTCGAACGCAATGATCATCGCGAGAGCTTCCGGTTTTTCATTTCGATTGGTTTCGCTCGACGGTGATGTCGTCAACCCGGGCGGATCCCTCACAGGCGGCAGTATCAGGCGACAGGGAACCGGTATTCTCGGAAGAGCGCGTGATCTCGAATTGCTGCCGGAAAGAGTCAAGGAAATCGACAAGGAGATTCGCGAAATTGATTTGCTCGCCGGTGAATGCGAACAAAAGAGCAAACATGTCGCGCGCGAGTCGAAGTCCTTGGACGAGAAAGTCAGAGAGCTTTCGGTCCTTACAGCCAAGCTGGAATCCGAGGCATCCGGCCGTCGCGAGGAGTCAAAACGGATCAATGGCCGACTGGAGATCGTCGACAAAGAGCTTGGGGCGATTTCGACGAAGCGCCTGACCGTCCAAACCGATCATGAGGAGCTTCTGCAATCCATCAAGGAGCACCAAAAGGAATTGAGTCTTCTTCGGGATTTACTCGATCAGTCGGATGCGGAACACAAGGAAGTTCAGAATGACCTCGATAATTTACGATCGGACATATCGGATATGCGTATCTCCGCGGAGTCGGTCGGCATTTCTCTTGCCGGCGCCATAGAGATCAACGAAATGCTCGATCGCGAGAAGCGCGGCTTTTCGAGCGGGCTTGACAAGATCATCGCGGAACGTGAGCAGGCTAAGTCCGAGATCATAAAACTGACGGAAGAAGAGGAAGAGAAGTCGATCGTACGAGACGAACTCCTCGAAAAAGACGACTTGATCGAAAAATCCGTTAAACAATTAATCATCGAAAAGGATGAGATCGAACAGCAGTTATCCGGCTTCATCGACCGTCTTTCCCATTCCGCTTCAAAGCTTGCGCAATACCAGACCGAGCAAGCCAAGGCGGAGGCCAAGCGCGAGCGCTATTTAACGGAGATCGACGAATTGAAAAATCGCATGTGGGAGGAGCACGAGATCACCTATGATAACGCGCAATCCTTCCGGCTGGATATTGACAGTGTTCAAGCGTTGCAGAAAAGGATCGGAGAACTCAAGAACGAGATCCGCGAAATCGGCCCGGTCAACGCCAACGCCATTGAGGAATACGCCAAGGTCAGCGAGCGATTCGATTTCATGAGCAAGCAGAAAGACGATATCGAGAAAGCCAGAGCCGATCTTCAGCACATCATCAACGAGTTGGTCGAAGAGATGCGGCAACAATTTCTACGGCACTTTTCGATCATTAACGAGAACTTTAATTCGGTTTTCTCGGATCTGTTCAACGGAGGCACGGCGGAGATCATTCTGGAAGACGCAGAAGATGTCTTGTCCTGCAACATCGATATTCGCGCACAGCCCCCCGGTAAGCGCTTGCAGAGCATATCGCTTCTTTCCGGCGGAGAGCGTTGCCTCACCGCGATCGCGATCCTTTTTGCGATCCTTCAGCTCAGACCGTCACCGTTCTGTGTCCTGGATGAGGTCGAGGCGGCT
>JAAZHX010000213.1 GCA_012510495.1 Smithella sp. | reverse complement strand
TTGCCGAAAATCATGATCTTGTTTCCGGCCTTGAGCGCTGCGGTCAGAACCTCTACCGCGGCCGCCAGTTTTCCCAGGTGATCATTGATGAAAGCCTCCTTTACGCGGCAGCTTTCTTTAAACACTTTAACCAGGTGATCTTGCATGGGAATCTGTCTTTATTCTCTTTCTGAAATTTGCCTGCAAAGCGCCGCTAATATATGGATGGGCCGGGGGGGTGTCAAGGGCAGCAGGTTGTTTTTAATCATTATTTACCCCGCCCGCTTCCGGCGGTGCTATCTTGACAATGAAATTTTCGTTCATATATTGATATTGAGCAAAAAGAACAGGTATAACAAATACTTACGAATTTAGTTTATCAGAAAGGAGAAAGTTTATGTTCAACTCTGGTTTATGGAGAGTGAGAAGAATTTCCGATATGGTGCCTGAAATACTCGAGCTCCAGAGGGAAATGAACCGTCTGTTTTCCAATGTCGGACATAAATCGCCCGTGGAATATCCAGCGGTGAACATTCGGGAAAAAGACTCAGCCGTGCTCGTTTCAGCCGAGCTTCCCGGCATGGATCATGAAAAACTGGAGATCAGCGTCGCGGGCGACGCGCTGACCATCGCGGGCGGCGCGCCTGAAGAAAGTCTGGCCGAAGGGGAAACATATCTGCGGCAGGAAAGGACCACCGGCGCTTTTCAGCGTACCATCGGCCTGCCGTTTCAGGTAAACGCGCAGGAAGTCGAGGCGCGCTATGAAAAGGGTATTCTGACGATAACCCTGCCCAGGGCTGCCGACGACCTGCCTAAGAAAATCAAAATCGGCTGACGCAACAAACGAAAGGGGGTTTGATTTTATGGTGGAAAAAGACTTGCAGAAAACACAAAACGTATCGGCGGAGCGCATTCGCAATGCAAAAACCTTTGTGCCCCGCGTGGATATTTATGAAACAAAAAACTCACTGATCCTGGTGGCGGACATGCCGGGCGTCGATGAACAAACAGTGGATATTGAACTGGAAAAAAATGTCCTGACCATTGCGGGCCGGGTCGAAACAGAAAAGCCTGCCGGCGGCATGCTGTATGCGGAATATGAAACAGGCGATTATGAAAGAGCCTTCACTTTATCGGACGAGATCGACCGCGACGGGATTGTCGCCACGGTCAAAAACGGAGTTTTGCGGCTGGAATTGCCGAAAGCTGAAAAGGCAAAGCCTAAAAAAATCGCCATTACAGCCGCGTAGCCGAGCCGATCAGGCTCGATAAAAAGCCCCGTCCGGGGCGGCGGGGCGACATCACTTTAATTTCAGGGAGGTTAAGATTATGAGATTAAGAAATTTATTGCCTGCCTTGCAAAGGCCAACCGGCGGCGATGTCGATCATCCCTTTTACTCACTGCAAAGGCAAATGAACACCTTGTTTGATGACTTCTTCTCCGGATTTGATGTAACACCCCGCTCTTTTGCGGGCAAAGGATTCGGCGCTTTCTCTCCGTCGGTTGATGTCAAGGAGAGTGAAGGCGAATTCACGATTCGCGCGGAACTT
>JAAZHX010000224.1 GCA_012510495.1 Smithella sp. | reverse complement strand
CGCTGACCGCGGTCAGCGTCGGAAAATCTCCCAGGACTTCATTGAGGAGCGCCAGATCAAAGGAGCGCAGGTCCGACGGGGGTATTTTGAAAAAATCCGTTTCGAGAAAGGTCACGGAAAACTCAGCGAGCGATTCCTTTTGCCTTTGCAGAAGGAAAGGGGAGATGTCCGCCATGGTCGCCTGAAGATAGGGGGCCAGAGTCAAAAGATCCTTCATCAGGAAACCAGTGCCGCCGCCGATTTCTAAAACGGTTGTTACCCGCTTCAGGGGGATTTTCTCATCCAGGAAGTGAAAAAGGTGCCGGCCGAAAGACGCGTCGCGCAGAAGCGCGCCCCGGCAGGGGCTGTCCCCGGGATAAAGCGCGTTGCACAGCGTGAGCTCCCAGCCCAGGGAGGTCAGTTCGTGAAGGTGGTAACGCTCGGTGGTGTTTAATGCGTAGCCCATTATTTTTTCAAGCCGGGGAATCTTTTCTGAAGTTCCGGCACCAGTTCCCTGGCAATCTGGTCCGAACCGATAAACTTTCGGGAATAGGCGCTGGAGAAGCGCAGGATGCAGGTCGGCGTCTGATCGATTTCAAATTGCCTGAGCATGGTCAGCCACTGCTGGAAGACCGGTTTGTGGTCCATCGTCTGCAGGGCGATATTTTTTGATTTCAGCGCGGCGGCCAGAGCGCTTTCCTGATGGACTTTTTTCTCTCCGGCCAGAGCAAAAAGAACGCTTCGGGCCTTCAGGCTGTTGGCGTAGCCTTTGTTTGCGGCGACGGCGAAGAGAAAGTATTTTGCGAAAAGCGAACTGCTCTTATGGCCGGGAAAATCCACAAAAGTGATCTTCACATCCCCTCCGGCCAGAAGTCTTTCCAGCTCCGGCTCCAGATCTTTTTCCGCGGCCTGGCAGGGCGGGCAGAAGTAATCCGTAAAGATCATCAGTTCCCATGAGCCCTTGCCGTAAGAAGGCGCGACGGCCGTCCTGGCGGCATAGGCGGGCGTGGCCGATCCGGAAAAGGTGAGGAAGACAAAAACATATCCGGCGATCATCATGGCCAGCAGGGGGAGCCGCCGGTCTTTGGCGAATGGAATTGCGGCATCGCCGAAAACGTAGAGCGCCCTCTGATGCCAGGCGCCGGTCATACGGCATCTTTCGTAATTGATCAGATACATCAGAATCACGAGGGTTCCAAAGGCCAGGCAAAAGGGGCATAAGACGTTCTCTCTCACCTGAAAGTTAACCAGAAACACCTCCACGCCGACCCCCGCGGCGACCAGCATTCTCAGCAGGTCCGCCTGCCGGAAAAGGGCCAGCACGATGATGGCGCCCATGTATCCCACGCCGACATATTTCAGGTCGATGCCCAGAAGCTCCCCCCGGAGATAGGCACAGGAAGTGTCGCATGACGCGTAATACATCATGATGCCGATGCCGGCGAGCGCTGCGGCGACGGTAAGGGGCAGGCGATGCTGAAGGATCTTTCGATAAAAATGCATGGGCTCAATTCTTTCGGCGTTTGATCTTTGGAAAACGATTATAGAGATGGATGATTAAGTTGTCAACAGGATTCAGATAATTTTGAGCGGGGCTTCATTTGGGTATTGACAAGGGCGGCGAGCTTCTTCATAGTCTCAACAGGCAAAAATGCCTTCGATCAGGACAAAAACCTTCACATTCAAGGGAAGACCCGATGGCGCCGGATTCGGAAAAGTTGATTGCGCTTCTGCAGAAGGATTATCCCGATCTGTCGGGCTGGACCGTTGTCTGCGCGAGCGACAGAGCCGTGGAGCCGATGCAGCACCTGGTTCACGGCAGGCTTGGCGGTATTCTTCCCCGGGTGGAGGGACTTCATGCCTACCTCAACCGAAAGATCAGCGAACAAAAACCGTGGCATCCGGCGCCGGGCGATGAAGCGCTGCTTTATCTGACTCAGTTCATTACGGAGAACTTTCCCGGTGAAATGGCGCCGGCGCGCCGCGCCGCGGCCCAGTTGCCCCTGATGACCCGGCTTGCGGAATATCAGGTTGAAAGGCAGACGATTGCGGGATCCGAGCGGTTTACCTCCGGGCAGTGGGAACAATTTGAGAAAACCCTCGAGGCGGCGGAGGGCTTTCGTCGGTGGCTTTCCCGGAAAAATGTGTTTCTGGCGGAGCTGGAGGCTGACCGGTTGGACGGAATTCTTCCCGGCGACCGGGAGATATTTGTCGGTCTGCCCGAACTGACGCCGCCCAAAGAGCGGTTTTACAGAAAGATAAAAAAAGAAAGGCTGTTTATCGATCCGCCGCTTTACGGGCCCGAACCGGCCGCGGCCGGTTCACTGCCGTTTGATTCCGCCAAAAACCTGATCCAGTCCTTCGGCGGCGGAGTTCTGGCGGCCCGCGAAGCAGAGATCGAATTCCTGCGCCTTGCCGGTCTCCATGCAGCGGCGGATTGGGTGACGCTGGAGGTTTCCCGCTTTTTGTCCCGGCGATCCGGGGCGGACCGGCTCATGATCTGTTTGCTCGATGAATCGCTGGCCCCGCTGCTTTGGAACCGGTCGCTGCGCGGATTCGGCAGCGCCGTCAATCTCGCCGTCTGGCTGCCTTTTTCCGCGACGTCGGCCGGCAGAAGACTTCTGGCACAGATGAACCAGGCCGCGCAAACCGGCCGGATGCCGGATTTTAGAAAATTTACCGCCGGCTGCGCGGCGGAATTGTCCGCAAACCGGCAGCATTATATCCGCGAGGAATGCGAGGCGCTGGAAGCCGCCATTTCCCTTTCCACGCTGCTGGAGGACTGGAGAGAGAGGCTGGGACGCCATCTTGCCGGGGCCGCCATACAGCTTCTGGAAGCCAAAAAATTCCGTGTAACGGGCAGCCGGTCCGCCCCGGTGCAGATCGTCGGATTCGGCCACGTCTCGGGGGAAACCTTCAGTCGGGGCCTGATCTTTCCGGTGGACAGCGGCATCATGCCCGTGCCGCCCTTTGAAGGTCCCTTCATCAATCCGGCGCATGTCCCGCAGATGCGCAAAAATGTTTTTGAATACCAGGACCTTCTTTTCCGGCAAATGCTGGCGCGTTGCGGGAGCGTCGCCGTCGCCGCGGTGGATGACGCCATCCGCGAAAGAACGCCCGGCTATTATGCAAGTCTTCTTTCCGAGGAATTCGCAAAGCCGGTGATGAAGGCCGTCTTCCGGCAGGCGACGCCGGAGGGACGCGGCGATGTTTCCTGCTTTATTCCGATCGACGAGCCTCTGAGAGCCAGGCTCCGGGCGTTTTCCTATTCGTATTCGAGTCTTTCCAAAATCCTGGCGTGCCCCTTTTTATTTTACCATCAGTACCTCCTCAAGGTTGCTCCCCCTTCCTTCATGGACGATGATGAAAAAATCAACCTGCAGATGGGGACGTTTATCCATCGGTTTCTGCAACAGATATCGACCGTCCGGAAGGACCGGCTTGGCGATTGGGGGCCGCTTTTTGACGAACTGTGGGAAAGCGCCGACAACGAAGCTCTCCGGAGCATGGAAGGCGTGGAAATCTACCGGCTGAACGCGAAAATCATCCTGCAGGAAATCGACGAAGAAGAGCGGGCGTCGGGAAGGAGGGTTCTGTTTGCCGACAACGCGATCTCCTGCGAAGAGAAATTCAGAGGCGCCATTGCCGGCCGCTATTCCATCACCGGACGTTCGGACCGGCTGGCCCTTCTGGAAGGGAGCGCCGAGGTGATCGATTTCAAATATTCAAAAAAGGGAAGCGGCTTTTCTCTTCCCGCGAGGGAAACCGTGCTGGAGCGCTTTCAGAATAGAAACATTCTGCATCCCGCAGCGCAGCTCATCCTGTACAGCCATTTTATCCCGGACGTCCAAGGCGCCCGCTTTTACTTTCTCAAGGAAACCTCAAAGGACCGGGTGATGGAAATTCCGGCCGGTGAGCTCGGCGCCGCGGACGGGCTGGTAAGCGCCATAGCGGGGCGACTCGACGAGATTGTGCAGGGCGGGCGGCTGGCGCCCGGGTATGACTCCCGGGAGTGCGAATACTGCCGGCTCCAGTCGCTGTGCGGAAAAGAAGGCTATTACCGGACGGACAGGGGGAGGCGATGATGGACAGCGTTCTGCTGAAAGCGTCGGCAGGCTCCGGAAAGACCACGCGGCTTACCCGGGAGGTGTTCGAACGGATATCCGCCGGGGGAAAATTCATCCTGGCGCTGACCTTTACCCGCGCCGCCACCGCCGAAATGCGCAACCGCATCATGGATATGATTGCGTCGAAAAAGGAAAGACCCCTGCTCGACCGGATGAGGCTGATCATGGAGGCGGGCCGCGTCGGATACTCGACAATCGACGCCTTTTTTTACCGGCTTTTCGCCGCCGCGGGCGACGCGCCGAGGATGGCCGACGAAAAAGAGCAGATGGATCTGTCCCGGGATATCGAAAAGCGTTTTCGCGACGGCATCGTGCAAAGCGGCGGGGAAAAACGGCTGATCATCGCGGCCCGGATTCTGAACACGGATCTGGACGCGCTCTGGGGCGCCCTCGGGGATGAACAGACGCTCGAGCGCTGCTTTTTGGATATGGAAGGACTCGATGATCTCGAGGAGCTGATGAAAGAGAATGTTCTTCTGCTTCAGGAGCTCGAATCCCTGAGCCGGAAGACAAGCGGCTTGGCGGAAAAAATGCCGAAGCGAATCAAAGAATGGGTCATTGCCGCCATGACGGACTATGACCGGTTTATGACCAGCTCTCTGGCTTCCTATTCCGATCTGGAACAATACGCCAGTCTGGGCAAAAACATTGTCTGGCAGCAGAGCCCCTACGCGGACCTCAACGGGATTTTCCGGGACTATCGGAAGACGGCCGAAAAGCTGTCGCTTAACAAGGCACTGCTTCGGGAGCTGGCCGTCGCTTTTCTTTGCGGGATTTATCTCGACGCGGCAAAAGCCGTTAAGGAAGAAAAAGGGGTGATTTTCTTTGCCGATGTTCGGAAATCGCTTCTCGCCCTGGACGACGGGGCTTCGCGCGAAAGGCCGAGGCTCATGGGCGGCTACTTCTCGCTGGGCCTGGACAGGACGGAGCACCTTTTGGTGGATGAATTTCAGGACACCTCGACGGGCGACATGGCTATTCTGCTGCCGCTGGTGGACGAAATTCTCTCCGGTCCCGGCGAACGCGGCGAACGGTCATTTTTTGCCGTGGGCGATTGGAAGCAAATGATCTACGCCTGGCGCGGCGCGAACCGCGAGGCACTGGAAACAGCGATTGACGGCTATCTCCAAAACGGCGTCATCCGGGAGCGGTCGCTGCCTTATAACTACCGGAGCACGCCGCTTCTGATTTCGTTTTTCAACCGGCTGGTCGAAAATCTTTTCGAGGGGAAGGAGAAAACGGAGACGCAAAAACCTCCGGAGCCGACAGGCGGGGACCGGGGCGCGCCGGAATGTGTTTCGGAAGTGAGTCTGGTTGAACTGGAGAGGCAGGGCCCGTCGCAAGCTTCCTGGTATCCGGCCATCGCCGACTATCTTCAGAAAAAAAAGGAAGAGTACGGCTGTTTTTGGGGGGACATGGCCGTCCTTGCCCTGACCAACAACCACGTGCAGAAAATCGAAGCGGAGCTTGTCGGGCGCGGCATTCGCGTGTCCTCAGTCAAAGGCCGCCAGCTTCTTTCGATGGAGGAAGGGGTCGCGGTCATGCTTTTCCTCGCGATCGTTCTTTCGCGGGAAGGGGGGGACTCCTTTGCGGCTGCGGCCTCTGCGTCTCCCCTGTGGAAGAAACGATTCGGAAACGCGCGCGGGATTCGGGACGAATTTGCCGCTCAGTTTCCCCGGCCTTTTGGCCTTGCCGCCGCAAGCCTCGCCATCGAGCGTTTACGCGGGAAGATTTCCGCGGCCATTCTCGATATCTGGCAGGATGAAGCGCTGGCCTTCTTTGCCGAAGGAGGCGTTGATATCGATGAATTTCTCGCCCGGATGTTCAGGGTGCGCTGGGGTGTGAGGGTTCCGGAGGGCGAAAACCGGGATTCGATCAAGGTGGATACCATTCACGGGACCAAAGGGCTTCAGTTTGCGCATGTTTTTGTTTTCTGGAACGAGGATGAAAAATCACCCTCTTTCTATTTACCCTCCCGGAAGCGCCATGTCCGGTTTTCAGCGGGCGAGACGAAGTTCCTGAAGGCCTGCGGCTCCGATGAAGCCGGGGAAATCATCGGGCAGCATGCTTCTTGTCTGCGCCAGTCAAGGCGTGAGAGGGCCAATGTGTTTTATGTCGCCGCCACGCGGGCGATCCGGACCCTCGCGGTTTTTCTGCCGGTGATCAAAAGCGGCGAATACAAGACGGTTCATCGGGCCGTTCTCGACACATTTGCGCAGTTTGCGCCGGAAGGGACCAGAAGCGAGCGGGACCGCTTCTTTCATTTGCCGCAAACAGGTGAAAAAACCGTCGTTTGGGAGGAGCCCGAGCGGCGCGGGGGTGAACCGGAGCCCTACGGTGAAATCGACCCGGCGCTCATTTCCGAGTCCATCCGGACCGGCATCGCGCGGGGCGAGCGGCTCCACCGCTGGCTGGCCCGGGTTACGGATCCCGACCGCCTGCCGCCTCCCGGGGAGCTCAGGAGGGAAGAATATGACACGGCCGTCCGCTTTGTCCGCCGCAAAGAAGTTTCCGAACTCCTGTTCGGACCGGGCCGGCTCTATGTTGAGCAGCCCATATCGGATAAAAATGAATCCGGCATCGTGGACAGAATGATCGTGTCGGATCGCGTCGTGACCATCATGGATTACAAGTCCGGTTCCCTGCGGGGACTGAGGCGGAAGCACGAAGAACAGAAGGAGCGCTACACGCGGATCATGAAAGCGCTTTATCCGTCGCGAAGCGTGGAGTACCACATCCTGACCATTGACCCGTAGGGGCCGTCGCGGGACTTCCGCGGCAAACGCCGGAGAGGCGCCGCGGCCGAAGGGACGGGCACATCCGCCGGCGCGCCTTCCGGGTGAATCTGTCAATAAATCTTGACAATTATTCGGCAATCCATTAGCCTTCCAATTCGTTTTTGAGGATCGCGGAGGCGCTCGTATCAGTTCTGCCGGGCTGCGGCCTCGTCGCCTTTTTTATATTAAGGAGGGATCATCATGATCGGAGTTCTTATTACAACTCACGGGAATCTGGGCAATGAGCTGATTCACGCCGCGGAATCCATCAAAGGTCCGCTCAAAGACGTGATGCATGTCTGCATCGAACAGACGAAGGGTCTGGAAGACATGAAGAAAGAAATCCAGAACGCCCTCAAAAAACTGGATCACGGCAAAGGCGTCCTGATTCTGACCGATCTCTTCGGAGGCACGCCTTCGAACATTTCTCTGTCTTTCATGAAAGAAGGCAAGGTGGAGGTGGTGACGGGCGTCAATCTGCCCATGCTGCTGAAACTGTCCGACGTCAGGGAGGAAACCACTCTCAAAGAGTTTGCCGGTTTCATCAAGGATTACGGCAAGAAAAACATCTCTCTGGCCAGTGAAATTTTGAGCAAAAAAGCAATCGGGTGATCCCTTGACGGAATCGTACGACATCGCGCTGGTGCGGGTGGACAACAGGCTGGTTCACGGTCAGATCCTGGAAGCCTGGGTGCCGTTTGTCGAAGCAAAGTGCATCATGGTCGTCGATGACAATTCCGCCAGCGATTTTTTCTGCGAGACGGTGATCCGCATGGCCGTTCCCAGCGACATCGAAGTCAATATCTGTTCGGTGGAAGATTTTGCCGCCAATTACCCGTATGTCCGGGGAAGCGGCAAAAAGACCATTGTCCTGTTCGGCAATATTACCGACGCCATGAAGGCCTATGAGCGGGGATTTCATTTTGAAACGCTCAACATCGGCAATATCTATCACGAAGACTACAAAGTCTGCTGCGCTCCGTCCGTGTTTCTGTGCGAGCAGGAAATCGCCGACATTTCCCGGTTGCAGCAGGAAAAGGGCGTGGCCGTTGAACTCAAAAGAGTCCCCCGGGAGAAGGCTGTGGATATAGAGGACGCCCTGAAAGCGTCCTGCGACGCGAAATCATAGCGGGAGAGGCGCGTGCTGATACAAATCGTCATCCTGTCACTGGTCGGAGGTCTGCTTTGCCTGGACCGAATCTTTCTCCAGGCCATGCTGTCGCGGCCGGTGATCGTCGCTCCGGTCATGGGTCTTCTTCTCGGCGATCTTTACACCGGCCTGATCATCGGGGCGATTTTCGAGCTGTTCTGGATGGATCGCGCCCCCATCGGTATTTACATTCCGCCCAACGACTCCATCGCCTCCGCGTTTGCCGCGGCTGTGGCGATTCTGGCCGGCCAGTCTCTGGGCGCCGTCACCAAAGAACTGACGGCCCTGTCGGTTCTGCTGGCCGTCCCTTTCGGCATTCTGGCGAAAAGAATGGATGTCCGCATGATGGCATTCAATGACCGTCTTTCCGACCGGGCGCTGGAAGCGGCCCGCTCGCTCGACCTGCGCGCGATTGAAAGCCTGATCTGGCGCGCCCTGGCCCGGGCGTTTGTGCTTTACGCCGCCCTGCTTTTGATTTTACAGGTGATTTTTGTTCCCGCCGTGATCTGGCTGTATCCGAAGCTCCCGGTGTCAATCGGCGGCGCGCTTTCCCTGACGTATTATTTTCTGCCGGTGCTGGGGATCGGCGTCGCGCTCAGCACTATCAAGCTGCGTGGAGCGGTTCCCGTTTTTTGCGCGATATTTCTGGCGATCGCCCTGGCCATGGACTATTTTCATGTCTTCTGAAAAAGCCGCGGCGCTCTTCGTCGTTGACCTGATGCAGCCCGGGGATTTGCCGGAAATCCTCGCGATCGAGGCCTCGTCTTTCCGGACGCCCTGGACCGGGGGCATGTTCCAGGACGAGCTTCAGGCGCCCCATGCCCGGTGTCTGGTCGTCAGGGCGCAGCAGGCGGAAAAGGCACGGATTGCCGCCTACATCATTTTCTGGCTGGTGGCCGATGAAGTTCATTTGCACAACATTGCCGTTTGCGTCGATTTTCGCAGGCAGGGACTGGCGCGCAACCTGATGAAGCTCATGCGCGACATCGCGCTTGCGGCGGGGGCGGGCCGCCAGACGCTGGAAGTCCGGGAATCCAACACCGGGGCAATAACCCTTTACCACCGGTGCGGTTTTGTAGTAAAAGGGAAGCGCCCCCGTTACTATGACGACACCCGGGAAGACGCGCTGGTGATGTGGGCGGAGGTCCGGCAGAATGGCCATCATGAATAAACAGATCACTATCGGCAGCGTTTCCGGAAACGACGAAATCCGGGCCGGTTATGTTTTGATGACGCTTCAATTGCCCCGGTCATTTCCCGATCCACACCCCGGGCAGTTTGTCATGATCCGCATCGCCGGGCTGCGGGATCCGTTTCTGTCCCGTCCGCTCAGCATTTTCGCTTTTTCGCGCGGCCGATCCCATTGCCTTGTCCGGCTGCTGTACCGCGTGACCGGCAGGGGAACACAGATACTGGCGGGGCTGATTCCCGGATCGCAGGTGGAAATATTCGGGCCGCTGGGCACGGGTTATGTGGTGGATCCGGCGCGGGAAAACCGCGTGCTGATCGCCGGGGGCATCGGCGTGGCGCCTCTGTCGCTCCTGGCGCAGCATCTCTGCAAATTGTCGGGACGCGGTGTAAATCCCGCTGTGGTGTATCTGGGCGCAAAAACAGCGGATGAGATCGTGGGTCTTGATCAGCTTCAAAAATATTGCAGCGGCATCAGGATCTGCACGGACGACGGCTCTTCGGGTGCGAAATCTCTGGTGACCCGTGCGTTTCAGAAGGACATGAAAAAATACAATCCGGCACAGACGGCCATCTATGCCTGCGGGCCGAAGCCGATGCTTCGGGCGCTGGCGGGAATGCTGAAAGACCGGTATTTCTGCCAGGTGTCGCTGGAGGAACGCATGGCCTGCGGCGTGGGCGCGTGCATGGGCTGCGCCGTGGCCGTGAGAGATGAAAATGGAGACAGGGCTTACAGGCGCGTATGCGCGGACGGGCCGGTATTTGAACTGAAAGACGTGATCTGGGAATGAGAAAAAGAAAAATCGATTCAGCCCTGGCCGTGGAAATTGCCGGCCTCAAATTGAAAAATCCGGTGATGACGGCTTCCGGAACCTTCGGCTACGGCGAAGAATACGCCCCCTGTCTGGATCTGAACCGGCTGGGCGGCATCGTCGTGAAAGGCCTGTCGCTTGCGCCGCGTCTGGGCAATCCTCCGCCGCGCATCATGGAGACAGCCGGCGGCATGCTCAACGCCGTGGGATTACAGAATGTCGGCGTGGATGCCTTCATTGAAAAAAAACTTCCTTTTTTACGAAATTACGACGTTGCCGTCATCGCCAATATCTACGGTGAGAGCTGTTCCGAGTATGCGCAGGTCGCCCGAAAACTCAGCGCCGCGCCGGGTGTTCATGCGCTGGAAGTCAACGTATCCTGCCCCAATGTCAAAAAAGGCGGCCTGAGCTTCGGCGCCGACCCGAAAGCGGCGGCGGAAGTGACGCGCCGCGTAAAAGCGCAAACGCGCCTGCCCGTTATCGTCAAGCTCACGCCCAATGTCACGGACATTGCGGCAATCGCCTGCGCGGTGGAAAAAGCAGGCGCGGACGCGATTTCGCTCATCAACACGCTCACCGGCATGTCAGTCGATCTGGACAGGAGAGAGCCGCGCTTGAAAAACATCACCGGCGGCCTTTCGGGGCCGGCGATCAAGCCCGTGGCGCTTCGCATGGTCTGGCAGGTTGCGCGGAAGGTGTCCATTCCGGTGATCGGCATGGGCGGTATTATGACGGCCCGGGACGCCCTGGAGTTCATGGTGGCGGGCGCGTCCGCCGTGCAGGTCGGCACGGCCAATTTCATCAATCCCCTTGCTGCCGTGGAAATTATTGAAGGGATGAGACAGTATCTCAAACATCACAAACTGAAAAACATTGCGGAAATCGTCGGAACGCTGAAAACCTAGAATGTAGCCGGCAAGTCCCCCTTTTTTAAAGGGGGATTTAGGGGGATTTGGACACAGGCCAAGGCAAGTCCCCCTTTTGTAAAGGGGGATTCAGGGGGATTTTTTGGGAGATTGAAGAATTGATTTCAGTAAAATCCTCCCCGGCCCTCCTTTAGAAAAGGAGGGAGAATTGGAAGGTCCCCCTTTTTTAAAGGGGGATTCAGGGGGATTTGGACACAGGCCAAGGCAAGTCCCCCTTTCCTAAAGGGGGATTTAGGGGGATTTTTTGAGAGATTGAAGAATTGATTTCAGCAAAATCTCCCCTAACCCCTCTTTAGAAAAGGAGGGAGAATTGGAAGGTCCCCCTTTCCTAAAGGGGGACTTAGGGGGATTTGGACACAGGCCAAGGCAAGTCCCCCTTTTTTAAAGGGGGATTCAGGGGGATTTTAAAATCGCGAGTGATTACAATGCTTCCGTTCAGAAAAAGTTTCAAGCCGCTTGCCCGAAATTTACGAAGCAACATGACCGATGCCGAGCGATTAATCTGGTCAAAAATCAGGCGCAAGCAAATTATTGACAAACAATTTTACAGGCAGAAAAACATTGGTCCTTACATTGTTGATTTTTACTGTCCATCGGTTAAATTGATTATCGAGATAGACGGTAGTCAGCATTATGCGTCGGTCGGCATGAAAAAGGACATAGAAAGGGATTTATATTTACAGAACCTTGGTTTTACTGTTCTGCGTTTTTCGGACATTGATGTTCTCAAAAACATTGAAGGTGTTGTAGAGAGGGTTTATGAATATGTAAAAAATCTCCCCTAACCCCTCTTTAGAAAAGAGGGGGATTGGATCGGCGGTTCTTTGGAAAAGAGGGGATTGGTGTGGCGGTTCTTTGGAAAACAGGGGACCGGTGCGGTGGTTCTTTGGAAAAGAGGGGGCTGATGCGGTGGCAATCGGAAATGATCTGGCAAGTCCCCCTTTTTTAAAGGGGGATTCAGGGGGATTTGGACACAGGCCAAGGCAAGTCCCCCTTTCCTAAAGGGGGATTTAGGGGGATTTTTCGAGAGGTTGAAGAATTGATTTCAGCAAAATCCTCCCCGGCCCTCCTTTAGAAAAGGAGGGAGAATTGGCAAGTCCCCCTTTTGTAAATGGTGATTCAGGGGGATTTGGACGCAGGCCAAGGTAAGTCCCCCTTTTGTAAAGGGGGATTCAGAGGGATTTTAAATAAAGCGAGGCGACGATGAGACGAAAAAGCATATTATTGGTTCTTTTATTCTTTTTGGCCGTGTGCGCCGCACACGCCGCCGAACTCAAAAACGAAAAAGCCCGGCAGGAGGGGAACCGGTTGGTGATCACCTACGACCTCGAGGGGAAGGAAAATGAGGCGCAAGTGAACCTGATTCTGACCGTGGACGGAAAAACCTGCAAAGCCTCCGATCTGCATGTGGAAGGTGACGTGGGCAAGGTGCGGACCGGGCGCGGCAAAAGGATCAGCTGGAACATTTTGCAGGATTTTCCGCGCGGCCTGCGTTCCGGCGTGGACTGGGAGCTGACCACGGCAGGCGAGGCCTTTACCGATTCCGTAACCGGTATGGAAATGGTTTTTGTCAAGGGCGGCTGCTACCGGATGGGCGACACGTTTGGCGATGGTTACGCCGATGAAAAACCCGTCCATGAGGTTTGTGTGAATGATTTTTATATGGGAAAACACGAAGTAACCGTTGGGCAGTTCCGCAAGTTTGTGCAGGACACGAATTACCGGACGGAGGCGGAAAAGGGTGACGGTTGTTATATTTGGAC
The DNA here is from genome assembly GCA_012510495.1 of Smithella sp. Taxonomy (GTDB): domain Bacteria; phylum Desulfobacterota; class Syntrophia; order Syntrophales; family Smithellaceae; genus UBA8904. The sequence continues at coordinate 3,552 of JAAZHX010000224.1, read as the reverse complement.
AGGAACGAAATGGGTCAAGCAGCGGGATAAAAACTGGCGCAATCCCGGTTTCAGCCAGCGTGACAATCATCCCGTTGTCTGCGTTTCCTGGAATGATGCAAAGAAATTCAGTGAGTGGCAAACGCGAAAGTCCGGGAAGGATTACCGTTTGCCCACGGAAGCCGAATGGGAATACGCGGCCAGAAGCGGCGGAAAGAGCGAAAAGTATGCCGGCGGGAATGATGTGGATGCCGTAGCCTGGTATTCTAAAAACTCCGGAAGCGAGACCCATCCTGTCGGCCAGAAAAGGCCAAACGGATTAGGGCTTTATGATATGAGCGGGAATGTCCGGGAGTGGTGTTCGGACTGGTATGGAGAGAAGTATTACAGTCAGAGTCCGAGGGATAATCCTGACGGCCCGTCTTCCGGTTCTTATCGCGTCCTGCGTGGCGGTTCCTGGGTCTACATACCGAGGAACGTCCGCGCGGCGGACCGGGGCTGGTACATTCCGGAGATCCGGAACAACTACTTCGGTTTCCGGATGGCTCTTTCCGCGCGATAGTTTTCTGAGTTCTGATTTTCTGGCAAGTCCCCCTTTTTTAAAGGGGGATTCAGGGGGATTTTTTGAGAGACTGAAAAATTAATTTCAGCAAAATCCTCCCCGGCCCTCCTTTAGAAAAGGAGGGAGAATTGGAAGGTCCCCCCTTTCCTAAAGGGGGATTCAGGGGGATTTTTTGAGAGGTTGAAGAATTGATTTCAGCAAAATCTCCCCTAACCCCTCTTTAGAAAAGAGGGGGACCGGTGCAGTGGTTCTTTAGAAAAGAGGGGGCTGATGCGATGGTAATCGGAAAGAATCTGGTAAATCCCTTTTTTTACCGGATGCAAAAAATGCAGAACGATTATCGGACGAGCCAAATCACGCTGAAGGATGTCAATTCCTCCGTTCAGAGCTGGATCGGGCATGCCAAACACGCGGACACATACAAGTTGCGGGAAAAAATATTTGCGGGTATAGTGTTTGCGAATCGCGCACAGGAGAGTGGAAGGTCATGAAAGTTTATCTTGACGCTTGTGTTTATAATCGGCCTTTTGACGATCAGAAGCATCCGCGAATTGCTGTAGAAGCAATGGAAGCAGTGTTGTTGTTGTCACTAGTGGAAGTTGGTAAGATGAGACTTGTTGGTTCCTTCGCGCTGAAATTTGAAAACGATAATAACCCACATGTTATGCGCCGTTACATGATTGATGACATGATGAATTTGACGGAAGAATGGATCGATTTTTCAGACAATATTATGAGCAGGGCGCAGGAAATTGAGAAAGACGGCATCATGGGTTTGGATGCAATTCATCTGGCCTGCGCTGAAGCGGCGCAAGCAGATTATTTTATCACCTGATGATGTATTGATAAAAAAAGCCAGACAGAACAAATTACAACTGAAGGTGAAAGTCGTTTCTTTGATGAATTTTATGAGCGAGGAGGTATTTGATGTATGAATCGCGCTGAAGAATATACGCCTGCCGAAATCAGGCGGGCCGGTTGGGATGCTCTGAAAGACAAACTGGGCATTGCCGGCGCGCTGAAGTTTATCCAACAGTATGAATCCGGTGAAGATGATTATTCGAAACTACGCAGAGAGTTATATGAAAAAGATAAAGTTTCGGATTTATTTAAAAAAATGAAATGAACTCAAAGCCGTTGCCGGCGTTTTCGCCGGTTTTTCCCCTGTTCAAACTTTCAGATTGCAATACAAGCAATCAACAAAGGAGAACGATCATGAAAAAGCTGTTACCCATTTTGGTTCCGGCGTTTTTAATCATTTCTTCCGCCGGTGTTCAGGCGGGTAAGGGCAGGGTGAATGTCGCCGTGTCACCCGCGCCGCCGGCTCTTTCCATGTCCATCCGGTTTGCGGAGCCTTCAGGCAATAATATGCTGGATGCCGAAGAAACGGGCAAACTGGTGGTGACGGTGAAAAACAGCGGCCGGGGCGACGCCTTTGACTGCCGGGCGCAAATTGCCGCAGCCAAACAAATTCGCGGCCTTCGTTTTGACCGCGAGGTGGCGCTGGGGACGATTCCCGCAGGCGAAACGCTGGTCAGGGAGATTGAGATTAAAGCCGATGAAGATATACCGGCGGATCAGGTTGTCTTTACGATAGCGGTGAAAGAGGCCAATGGCTTTGATCCGGCTCCCGTCAAACTGGCCTTTCGCACAAAGGCTTTTGCCGAGCCGAAACTGATTGTGGCGGATATGGGCATCAACGACCAGAGCCGCAACGGGCGCATCGAGCCGATGGAGATGGTGGAGCTGACGGTGCGCGTCCAGAATATCGGCCAGGGCGATGCGCGCGGCGTGACGGCGGATGTGGTGGCGGGAAGCAATGTGTTTATCGGCGGAGACATGCAGACGCATTTTGAACTGGGCGCTCTTTCTTCCGGCCAGTTCCGGGATTTCAAGTTTATGTTTTACACAAATACGCGCATTGCCAACGGCGAGAAGATTCCCCTGGCGGTGACGCTTGCCGAGGCAAGACCCCGCTTCAGCGGGCAAAAAGAGCTGGCGCTGGTGATGAACGCGCCGCAGCGTAAAATGGAAGAGCTGGTGGTGGCGGGCAAGGATTCTCCAAAAGCCGCGGATATTGCGATTGCGGGCGGTCTTTCGGTGGATGTGGATGTCAACATTCCTCAAGGCGTTAAAGCGGGCAAATATGACATCGCCGTAATTATCGGCAACAAGTCTTACCGGGAAGGCATTCCGCAAGTGGCCTATGCGGACCGCGACGCGGCGGTGATGAAGGAATATGTTATAAGGACAATGGGCTTTGAAGAAGGCAATATCATTTACGCGGAAGATGCCACTCTTTCCAAACTCAACGAAATTTTCGGCATGGCAGGCGCGCCGCGGGGCAGGTTGTATAAATACGTAAAGCCGAATGTTTCCCGTGTGTTTATCTATTACGGCGGGCACGGCGCGCCCGATCTGGAAACGGGCGATGCCTTTTTTGTGCCGGTGGACGGAAACCCCGAGTATATCCGAGCCGGCGGCTATCGCCTGCAGACGTTTTATGACAATCTCGCCAAGATTCCGGCCAAAAAAATCACGGTGGTGCTGGATGCCTGTTTCTCCGGCAATACGGACAAAGGGATGCTTTTCAAGGGCATCAGTCCGGCCATGGTGAAAGTGAAAAAAGAATATCGCGGGCCGGCGGGCGCGGTGGTGATAACCAGCGCCTCAACGGATCAGGTGTCGGCCTGGTATCCGGAAAAGCGCCATTCGCTGTTCACTTATTATTTCCTGAAAGGGCTTCAGGGTGAGGCGGACGCAAGCGGTGACGGGAAGATTACGGTGGGAGAGCTTTCCGCTTATCTCAAGGAGCATGTTTCTTACATGGCCAGGCGTCTGAAGGGCGTGGAGCAGCAGCCGGTGATTATGGGCAACGAATCAGATGTGCTGGCGGTGCTGAAGAAATAACTAAAATCCTCCCCGGCCCTCCTTTAGAAAAGGAGGGAGAATTGCCAAGTCCCCCTTTTTTAAAGGGGGATTCAGGGGGATTTTTTGGGAGACTGAAGGAT
>JAAZHX010000135.1 GCA_012510495.1 Smithella sp. | reverse complement strand
GTTTTCGTACAGCTCCATATCGTCCAAAACCATGCCACAGCCTCGCGCCACGCAAGTCATCGGATCTTCCGCCACCCAAACCCGCACCTTGACTTCATTTGCCAGCCGGTCAGCCAGCCCCTGTAACTGGGCGCTACCACCAGCCAGGCAGATGCCGTTATCCATCAGGTCCGCCAAAATTTCTGGCGGCGATTCGTCTAACGCGTCTTTGATTGTGTCTATAATCACCTGGATTGAAGGAGCCAGCGCTTCGCGAATTTCCACCGAGGAAATTTCAATCGACTCGGGCAGCCCGGTGATCAGATTGCGACCACGGACGTCAACAGTTTTTTCTTCTTTGAGAGGATAGGCTGAACCGATAGCCATTTTGACTTTCTCTGCCATCTGTTCGCCCACATAAAGGTTATATTTACTGCGGACATATTCAATAACGTCCTGGTCGAGCTCATCACCAGCAACCCTGAGCGAGCGAGAGATGACCACACCACCCCCAGCGATTATCGCCACCTCGGTGGTGCCCCCGCCGATATCGACAATCATGTTACCGCTGTCTTCTTCGATGGGTAAACCCGCTCCGATTGCGGCGGCCGTTGGTTCGTGGATCATGAAAGCTTCCCGGGCACCAGCAGACATAGCGGCATCATAAACGGCGCGTTTTTCAACTTCAGTAGCACCGGAAGGAATGCCGACCACCACGCGTGAATAGGGAAACAACACGATACTGTTCTCGTGCGCGCGACTGATGAAGTACTCCAGCATCGCCTGGGTGATATCGTATTCAGAAATGACACCATCACGTAAAGGGCGCAGTGTGACCATATTTGCAGGCGTGCGTCCAACCATTGCCTTGGCAGCCGCGCCGATTTTTTCGGGTTCGCGGGTACGTTTATTAATCGCCACCCAGGAGGGCTCGTTGATGACGATGCCTTTCCCTCTGACATTAACCAAAGTATTCGCTGTGCCCAGGTCAATACCCAGATCCAGCGAGAGCAACCCCAGCAACCATTTGATTGGGTTGAAAAAAGCCAAATTTTATCTCCGTCTATTGAAGAGTCATCTTCAGTATCTGCGCCATATTATAACATAGAGCAAAATTTTAGATTGCTTCACAAAAGAGGTTCGCAATGACAGATATTGTGTCATCCCGAGCGCAGCATTGCCGTAGGGAACGCGGCTTGTCCCGTTCCGCTGCCTGCAAATTGGTTTTTTTCTCATGCGACTCCTGTCATTGCGAGCGCAGCGAAGCAATCTAAACTCTTGTCATCGCGAGGAGGGAACTAGCCTGTCTGTTCCTCCAACTTCATAACGTCATTATCTCGAGGTTGAGGCAGGCCTAACCGTACAAAATTCCTGTCATCGCGAGGAACGAAGCAATCTAAATTATTACCTATGAATACCAACTTCTTCATCGGGCTGTCATACCATGCAAACCGGCATGTTAAATTGCTTCACACTCGAAGAGCACTGCGTAAAATAGGTTCGCAATGACAGATATTGTGTCATCTCGAGCGTGGCTATAC
>JAAZHX010000009.1 GCA_012510495.1 Smithella sp. | reverse complement strand
CTGGACGACGAGATACCTGCACACCGGGCAAATCTGAAGGATGACTACCAGTATTTCTATAATGCAACAATGATGAGAGAAAGGCAGTCATCGTACCAGACGTGGATAATGAAAAAGATAGAGACTACCTATATCAGGGTCAGTGATGAGTTCAAATCATGCAAATTCCTTGAATCAGGATGGCTGAAATAGCATCTTTGAAAATATGGCTTTCTTCAGGATTCTTCAGAAAATCCTTGCTTCTGGCGGGTATCATTCTTATTTCACAATCATTCTTCAGCCAGGATCTGCCTAAACAACAGAAACCCGGGAAAAAAATGATAGAGGTTCTCAATGCCGATGAAGGTATCGATGAAATAGAAAAGAGTACCGGAAGAAGGGTAACAAGGCTTCTAAGAAACGTTTCCCTTAAGCAGGAGGAAATATTCATGACCTGCGACAGCGCCTGGTTTTACCCTGGCGTTAATCAGGTAAAGGCTTTCAAAAGAATCCACATGTTTCAGGGAGACACCCTTCACCTTTACGGCGACAGCCTGTTTTATGACGGAGCAACTGAACAGGCATCGGTTCATGGTAATGTTGAGCTTGTCGACAAGGAAACCCATTTGTACACCCAGGCTGTTGAATATGATGTGGCCAACGAGATTGCCCGTTACAACACGGGAGGAAGGATAACCAACGCCGAGAACACGCTTACGAGCATAATCGGCATCTATTACGTGGCACAGAATCTTTTCCATTTCAAGGACAGCGTCAACATAGTCAATCCGGATTATGTAATGAAGGCTGATACAATGGATTATAACACTCAGACCGAGACTGCTTTTTTCACAGGTCCCTCCGAAATGGAAGGCGACAGCATATACCTCTACTGTGAGAAGGGATGGTATGATACAAAAAACGACATATCGCGGATATGGAAGAATGCCGTCATCGACAACAGGCAGCAGGTTATACGGGGAGATTCGCTCTATTATGATGATCTGAACGGATACGGTCTTGCCTTTAACAATACAAGCATTACCGATACTACCAACAACATAATTGTAAAGGGCGATTATGCCTGGTATTATGAGAAGCCCGAGCGATTCATGGTCACTGAAAAAGCCCTGTTCATACAGGTGTCGAAGGATGACTCGCTCTTCCTGCACGCAGACACGATAAGCGCTGTAACCAGATCCGACTCAGCCATGAAGGACTACAGGCTGATGAGGGCCTATCACAACTGCAAGATCTTCAGCAATGATCTTCAGGCAAAATGCGATTCCCTTGCCTACTCGTTCCTCGATTCGGTAATCAGGCTTTATACCCTGCCCGTTCTCTGGTCGGAAGAAAACCAGCTTGTCTCCGATTCAATAGCTATATTCACAAAGAACAGGCAGGCTGACAGACTGGAATTATATAATTCGGCTTTTGTGACAAGCCAGGTTGATGATACGCGCTTCAACCAGGTCAAGGGCAGATCGCTTACCGGTTACTTCCGGGATAATGAGTTATACAAGATCGACGTGGAGGGGAATGGGG
>JAAZHX010000277.1 GCA_012510495.1 Smithella sp. | reverse complement strand
GTCTATGACAAGAGATATATACGATTCATTCTCGCACATTCCCACATGAGTAGTATCCTCTTGTCGAAGCACGTATTCGGCCGCCGCTCTGCCGGCGCCTTCACTCTCCGTCGTGACAAAGTCGACAAGGTCGTGTACATGAAGCACATTGCCGCAGGCAAAAATGCCGGGAATGCTCGTCTCACCGTTTTCAAAGACGATCGGACCCGATGTCTTCGCGTCCATTTCAACGCCCGCGACACGACTCAATTCATTCTCAGGAATGAGGCCAACCGACAGCAGAACCGTATCGACATCGAACACTTTCTCCGTTCCTTCGATCGGCTTGAATCGCTCGTTCACTTCCTGCACCGTGACTTTCTCCACGCGCTCTTTACCTTCGATTTTTGTGATGGTATGCGAGAGATAAAGCGGAATATCGAAGTCCTGAAGACACTGAACGATATTTCTCGCCAGCCCTCCCGGATATGGCATGATTTCCACGCAGGCGAGCACTTTCGCCCCCTCGAGCACCATGCGGCGCGCCATGATAAGTCCTATGTCGCCCGACCCGAGGATGATAACGCGTCTCCCGACCATGTAACCTTCGATGTTGACGTAACGCTGCGCTGTGCCGGCGGTAAATATGCCCGCCGCGCGCGTTCCCGGTATCTGAATCGCCCCGCGTGTCCGCTCACGACATCCCATCGCGAGGACGATCGCCCGGCTCCTGACGGTACAATAACCAGCTTCCACGCTCATGAGTCGCAAAACATGACCATCTTCGCCGGGAATAATCTCGAGCACCATCGCGTCGCAGAGGACATCGATCGACTGCCCTTCGAGTCGGTCAACAAATTTCGCGGCATACTCGGGACCAGTCAGTTCTTCGCCGAAATAATGGAGTCCGAACCCGTTGTGAATACATTGATTCAGAATGCCGCCGAGATCCACATCGCGCTCAACGATGAGTATACGCTTAAGTCCATGTTCGCGAGCGCTCAGGGCAGCGCTGAGACCTGCCGGTCCGCCGCCTATGACGATCAGTTCGTACTTGTCAAGCATTTCGATCGCCGCCATTCCATCAAGTACAGTCTGTTTGCCGTTCGTTTCGACCACGCTCATCAGATCTCCCGACACGTCGGATCTTTCGTCTCGCCGATCAACATGAAGCTCCCGCATCCGTCTTCTTCAATACACAAGGGGTCACGCCCTGATTCACGTGCGATAATCTCCAAAACGCGCGGTCCGCAAAAACCGCCCTGACATCGCCCCATCCCCGTTCCGGCGCGTCGCTTTACACCATCGATCGACACGGGGGGAATCTCGCGCTTCATCGCGGCGACAATCTCACCTTCCGTGATCGTCTCGCAGCGACAGATTACTCTCCCGTAAAGAGGATGCGCACGCACGAAAGCGGCGCGCTCTTCCTCCGGAATCTCCTTGAAGCGGATGACGCGACGTCCGCCGCGCCACAGAACTCGCCTCTCCATGGGAATCCCCTCTTCGCACAGCATCTCCCGCGCGACACGCGCGATCGCCGGAGCGCACGTCAGCCCGGGCGACTTGATGGCGGCGAGGTCGATGAAGTTCGTCGCCGATTTCTCAATAAAGAAATCCCCATACGTGCTGTTCGATCGGACACCCGCAAAATTCCTAATGCTCGTTCGAAGATCGAGATCGGGCACAACGCGTCGGGCTTTATCAGCAATGTCCAGAAGAGCGCTTCGCGTCACCGAAGTATCCGTACGACCGTCGATCACTTCCGCATTCGGACCGACAAGGTAATCTCCATGAATCGTCGGAGAAATGGTGACACCCTTGCCTGCACGCGTAGGACAAGGGAAAACGACAGAACGTACGACGTGACCTGCCGCCGTTCCGTCGAGAATGTAGTACTCACCGCGTGTCGGAACAATCTCAAAGGCCGGCGGAGCGACCATGTTGTGGATTCGATCGCTTTCCACGCCGGCGGCATTGATCACATGGCGCGCGCTGATTTTCATTGCACGGCAATCGGGCATCACGACTTTTTCTTTGGGCGGAGAAGATAAACAAGCGTTTTTCTTAGCCACGTCTTCGTCAGTCGCGCTATGCCACGCACCGACAATGCGTATTCCAATCTCATAGTGATTTTCCCGCCAAGACAAAGCTGTCACTTCCGTGTTCGGCATAAAAGTGACGCCGTTTCGAACGGCGACTTCCGCCATCGCCAAGGCAAACTCCCACGGATTGAGAACGCCTGATTCGGGTACCCAAAGTGCCGCCACAATCTCGTCCGACAAGTTAGGTTCCTGCAATCGGACGACATCCCCCTCAAGGATATCGAGACCCTCGCACCCGTTGGCAATTCCCTGTACCAGAAGCATCTGAAGTGTGACGCGTTGCTCCTCGTCGAAAGCGACGACCCACGAGCCGGTCTTTTTATGTTCGACATCGAGTTCTTCACAAAGCTTGAAGC
>JAAZHX010000275.1 GCA_012510495.1 Smithella sp. | reverse complement strand
TCTACACAGTGCTGGTTCTTCTGCTGGCTCTTTTTGTCGGATGGTTCGTCCGCAAGGAGATTACAGACGGACTGATATTTGCAGGAATTGCATTTGTGAACTACCTGGCCATGAGGCTCGGAAGAGGCAACGCAAGCAGATCACTTGCAGTATTCGGACTGATAGCAGCTCTTCTCCTTGTTGTAGTGATGCTTGCCGGAGGTCCTATAATCCTCTGGCTGGGTCTTTCAGTGGGTTTCTTCAACTCAATAATGTTCCCCAATATCTTCACCCTTGGTGTTGAAGGCCTCGACAAGGGCGAACTCAGCATGGCATCAGGTCTGATAAACACACTTATAGTTGGCGGAGCTGTAATTCCCGTACTTATGGGCCTTATAGCCGACAGCATGGGTGTCAGATTCGCATTCATCCTGCCGATTCTGTGTTACCTGTACATTGTCTTCTTCGCACTTGTGGGAAGCAAGCGGAGGTAAGCTTCATTTATAGCCTGAAATAACACTGAAGCCGTTCCAAATTGTTTGGGACGGCTTCGTTTTATTTTTCCTTACAATTTATATATTTACTTTCTTTCGTCAATTCTAACCTGATTAATTCATAAACTTACAATTTAGGCATTCCAATCAGATTTGTTTTCCCTTTCAAGTTGTATATGCCGGGATTCCCCGGCCGGTTTGCTCTGGATTAGCTGAACAAGTGTACAGATTTATCATCTAAGGGTAGTGATTTTGCTAAAAATCAGTCGATTTCAATATATGTGAGCATATTTTTCCCTGACAACTTGTGTTGTTCTCATTTATATGTCAAGGAATCAAAGGATTGATACTATTCAGACTCTCATTACAGCGAACATCTCCAGGCAATTGGATTGAATGGATTTTGTCGGACAACACCTGGGGAGTTCTATTTTCACCTTGGTTTTCATCTCTTTAACCCAGGCTGCTGTCTTAATGATCTTGTTCTGTATGGTTTTAAACGTTGCATTCTCAAACTCGGTTCCCCTGAGCACTTCTTTCTGGAAGGTATGCAGCAACACATAAGCTATCGAGTGCAGGAACAGACGGAACTGGTTGGCCTTAAAACGATGACATGATGAGCGATCGCTCCTCAGATACAGCTTATGCTCTTTGATGCGGAGTTCCATGGCACCTCGGGCACAGTAGCCTTTTTCATACAGATCTTTTGCCCTGAACTGAACCAGGTTGGTAACGATATACCGGATATTGGTTCCAATTTCGGAGACCTCGACCTTGACGACCACCTTTTGTGGCTGGGACCAGCTTCCGGCCTGGTACAGGAAAGAATGGTAGCGTTTAACGTACTTGCCATATTGCTTAAATTCCCTTTCTGCACTCTGGATAGTCACCGCTGCCATCTCATGCAATTTCCGGTGACTACTCACCCCGGTAATGTAACCGGTATTGTATTGTTCTTCACACCAACGCATAAAATCCGCAGAGGTAAAATGGCTATCGCCACGGACAATAATCATGGTATTGGCCCATTCTTTCCGAAGATGAAGGATCAGCTTTTTCAACAAAGAGGCAATATCACTTTGCTTACTCCGTCTTCCAGGTTTAAGGATTGTGGTGATCAGCTTGCCCGACAAGCCCTCATAGATGTGCAAAGGCATGTAGCAATGATCATGGTAATACTGATTGAACAGGTTCAGTTCCTGCTGCCCGTAGGTATTGTTGTTGGTGTCATCACAATCCAGGATAATCACTCCCGGTTCCCGATCATAAGATTCAACAAAAGTATCCACCAGCTCCTGCCCAATACGATACAGATCCTGGCTTTTAATAGAGTTCTCCAGCCGGCTCATCGTAGGCTGGGAAGCAAGAGACAGGCCCGTTTGTGGCAAGCGACCTGCACAGGTCTTGAAAATCATGTCATCTCGAAGATCATCGCAGTCGTTACAATCTTCATAACCCGCAGCTATTTGAAAAACTCGCTGAGTAAGCATCTCTCTGATCGTATGATCAACATATCTTTGATCCCTGTTATCTGTAATACAGTTACTTATGCGATTGATTAATCCCGTCTGGTTCTCAACTTCCCGCAGTAGCAACAACCCGCCATCGCTGCTGATATCATCACCGGTGAAGCTGAGTTCAATTTGTTTGTTGGATACAGGAAAAAGCTCGTGAACTATTGGGGTGGTCTCGGAATAATTCTTTATCATTGTATGAAGGAGTGAAGGTTGCCAACACCTTGAATTTACTGATACTTCAGCAATTTCAGGGAACTTTCTCTCCTTTATTTATGAATAATTCAGGCTAGATGAGTAATTATTCTTGAATCGGGTTTATTAATGGTATTTACAAAGTAGGAATGAATATAAAGTTCAAATGAGGTCATGTCCATCTGAAG
>JAAZHX010000314.1 GCA_012510495.1 Smithella sp. | reverse complement strand
GGGCTTTGGGACAAAACATCACGCTTCTCGTTGCCTGTAACCCTTCCAAAATTGAACCCTATTGCGTAATCTGGGTTAAATCTTCACACGGGTTTTACAGGGCCGCTTTCATGCCCGCAGACAACGGATCCATCCCGGCCTGCAAGAAGGATGAAAAGAGAAAATATGAAAAAGATTTATGCGGTGGTTTATATTTTTATTCTGGTCGTTTTTCTGCTGGCGGGCTGTGCGAAAGAATCATCCATTACCAGAAAAGATGAGCCGAAAGTCAAAGAGTCTCCCTCGGCGCCGGTCGTGGTGGAAAAACCTTCTGTTTCTCCACCCCCCGTCAGCGAGAAACTGCCGGACATTGTGCGCAGCGTTCCGGACAACAAGGTGTGGGTGCGCTATGGAAAAACCAAAATGGGAGAGAACTATTACAATCAAACCAATATCACCAGATCCTCCAATATCGCGACCGTCACCCTTTATCGAGTTGTGACGGATCTTTGCAGGAAACAGATGATTGAAGAAGTGAAGAAATACAATCCGAGGAAAGCCGTAAAATACCATTATTACGAACATGATGTCCGCGTGGATGAGATTGACTGCAAGAATCAAAAATGGCGGGTGAAAGATCTGATCCATTACGACGACAAGGGAAGTATCCTGGATCATTACATTTATGAAAACGAAGTCTGGCAAAACATTCGATTTGTGACGGATCACCATACGCTGCAGAAAAGCATCTGCGTCACCCAGGAAAAGCCCGCTGTAAAGAAGAAGAAAAAGAAGTGACAAACGGTCCCCGGTTTGATGCCCGGCGGCCGCATTAAAACCTCCGTCAGGGACAATACCTGCGCACCTGCTCCAGGACTTTGAGAGATTTGACTTCCTTTCCCAGCACGTGGGAAATAAAGCTGCAGAGGATGCTCCGGGATTCGGAGGCAAGGCTTTCCGTCATGCAGACCATTTTCATCTTATCCAGATCCATGTCTTTCCCCAGAAGCAGCGTACGGACGGCACCGGCGGAGACGCTTTGGTCGTATCTTTCCGGCCGGGCGCAGGATTGGCAGAAAATGCCGCCTTCATTCGGGAAAAAGTAGTAGGCGGCGCCGTTGGTCACGGGTGTTTTACAGCGCACGCAGGCCGTAAGCGCGGGTTCAAATCCGACGGCCTTCAACAGCCGCATTTCAAAAAAACGGATCATGGACTCCGCAACATTTTCCCGGGTCAGAAGCGACAGGAAATCCGCAAGCAAGGCAAACACCTTGTCGTTGCGCTTGCCTTCGGGGCTGAAGTGTTCGGCCAGGTCGACAAAATAGGAAGCGGTCAGGGTCTTTTCCAGATCCAGGCGAATGGGGGCAAAGTGATCGAGGATGTCGCAGGAATCGATGAACGCGAGCGAATCGCGGTTGCGGCGTGAAATAATCATCTGCGTCAGGGAGAAAGGTTCAAAGACGTTGGCGAACCGCTTTCGGCTCCGTTTGGCGCCCTTGGCAATGCCTTTGAGCTTGCCGAACTCACGGGTGTAAAATGTGACGATCAGATCCGATTCCCCGTATTGAAGGCTTCGCAGGACAAAACCGGCGGTTTTATGGGTTTCCCGAGCGCTCACGGTTTGGACGCCAGCCCATCGTACTTGATGTCGCCGCCCACGATGGATAAAACGGCGCGCCCTTTCATCTCCCTTCCGGAAAACGGCGAGTTTTTCCCCAGCGAACGGAAGGCGGCGGCATCGACGCTCCAGGACAGCTCCGGATGGATGACCGTAATATCGGCGTCGGCGCCCTTGGCCAGCGTCCCTTTGGGCAGATTCAAAATACGAGCCGGATTGCAGCTCATTTTGGCGATCAGTTCCGGCCACGACAGAACACCCTTCTGCACCAGGCTCAGACTCAGGCCCAGAGAGGTTTCCAGACCGCTGATTCCGCAGGCGGCGTATTCGAACTCCACTTCCTTGTCCGTGCGCCCATGCGGCGCGTGATCGCAGGCGATGGCGTCCAGCGTTCCATCCGCGAGGCCCTCTATGACGGCCGATACGTCGGTCTTGTCCCGCAGCGGCGGATTGACCTTGTAGTTCGTGTCATAATTCCAAAGCGATGCATCCGTCAGTGTAAAATAATGCGGGGCGGTTTCCGCCGTCACTCGCAGACCCCGTTTTTTGGCGTCGCGGATCAGGCGCACGGCGCCGGCCGTGCTCACATGTGCGAAGTGGATGCGCGTGCCGGTGTACCCGGCGATCAGAATGTCGCGCGCCGTCATGACCTCTTCGGCAATGGCGGGAATGCCCGGCAGCCCCAGAAGTGTGGAGGCGTAGCCTTCATTCATCAGCCCGCCCGCGGACAGATTCCGGTCTTCGCAGTGCTGGATCACCGGCAGGTCCAGGGAAGAAGCGTATTCCATAACTCTGCGCATCAGGGCTGCGTCCATCACCGGATTGCCGTCATCCGACACGGCGACGACGCCCGCTTCTTTGAGGTCCCAGAATTCGGTCATTTGTTTGCCGTCGGAGTTCATGCTGATCGCTCCGATGGGATAGATATTGGCCAGATTCGCTTCCGCGGCCTTCCGGAGAATGAATTCGGTGACCGAGCGGTTGTCATTCACCGGACGGGTGTTGGGCATACAGGCAATCGACGTGAAACCTCCGGCCACCGCGGCGGCGGCGCCGCTGGCGACGGTTTCCCGGTATTCGTATCCCGGTTCGCGAAGATGCGTGTGCATGTCGATGAGACCGGGCGCGACGATCATTCCGGCCAGATCAAGGACTTTTGCGCCCGACGGGGTCCTGATGCCCGGTTTGCAGCCGGCGATTTTCCCGTCTTCCACCAGCACATCCATCGGGGCGTCCAAGTTCCGGGACGGGTCGATCACCCGGGCGCCTTTTAACAGCAGTTTCATTCATTTCCTCCTGAAAGCAGGTACAGCATGGCCATGCGGACGGCGACGCCTTTGTTGACCTGGTCGAGAATGACGGAGATGGCGGGGTCGTCGGCAATATCGGGGGAGATTTCCACGCCGCGGTTGATCGGGCCCGGATGCATGACGATCGCATCAGGCGCGATCAGCTTCATGTGCCGGCGGCTCAGACAGTAATGCTGGGCGTATTCGCGCAGCGAAGGGAAGACATTCTGTTTTTCGCGCTCCACCTGGATACGCAGCATCATGACGACGTCGGCATCCACTATCGCCTCTTCAATTTTCGCGAAGGCCCCGACGCCCATCCGTTCAATGTCGCGGGGCATCATGGTGGCGGGTCCGGCCACGACCACCCGCGCCCCCATTTTGGTAAGCCCGTGAATGTTGGACCGGGCAACGCGACTGTGCAGGATATCGCCGACAATCGCGACTTTCAGACCGGCAATCCGTCCTTTCCTTTCCTGAATCGTCATCATGTCCAAAAGCGCCTGGGAGGGATGTTCGTGCGCGCCGTCGCCGGCGTTGATGATGGATTGCTTTACCATGCGCGCCAGCAGGTGCGGCGCCCCGGCGGCGCTGTGCCGCAGCACGATAATGTCGGGATTCATGGCCTCCAGTGTCCGCGCGGTATCCACAAGCGTTTCACCCTTGACCACGGAACTGGTGGAAGCGGAAATATTGATGGTGTCGGCGCTCAGTCGTTTACCCGCGATTTCAAAAGAAGTCCGGGTGCGTGTGCTCGCTTCATAAAACAGGTTGATTACGCTTTTACCGCGCAGCGTCGGAACCTTCTTGATTTCGCGCGTTGAAATTTCCAGAAAGGACTCGGCGGTTTCCAGGATCAGGGAAATTTCGTCCGTTGTCATGTCCTGGATGCCGAGAATATCTTTTTTCCCCAATTTTATCATACGTTTGCCTTATTCATTCGGGTTCAGGTTCCTTCTTCAATGACTACTTCATCCTTGCCGTTTTTCTCCAGCAGATTGACGCTCACCGCCTCCCAGAGAGAGGAAGGGAGATTTTTCCCGACGTAATCGGCGCGAATCGGCAGTTCGCGATGCCCGCGGTCGATCAGGACGGCCAGCTGGATCATTTCCGGGCGGCCGAAATCGATCAGGGCGTCCATGGCGGCGCGGATGGTCCGCCCGGTAAAAAGGACATCGTCCACCAGAACGACCTTCTTGTCCGTCAGATCGAAGGGAATGTCTGTTTTTCTCAGAGGCGCTTTTTTGCCGGATTTGGCGATGTCGTCGCGATAAAGCGTCACATCGAGAATACCCATCGGAATTTTCCCGTTTTCAATGGTTGAAATCCTTTTTTGCAGCCTCTGGGCCAGATAAATGCCCCCGGTGCGAATGCCGACCAGCACCAAATTGTCCATCCCCTTGTTTTTCTCCAGGATTTCATAGGCGATGCGTGTCAGACAGCGTTCAATACCTTCGCTGTCCATCACGATTTTCGGCCGGTTGTCCATGATGAAATTCCTTTCGTTTTGTAATCCGCCGCGGCAGCTTCGAGTCATCGCGGAATGTTGATGAAAAATGCACGGCAGTTATAAAAAAAGCCTTTCCTCTTGCGGAGAAAGGCTTTCATGGGCTTGAATGGAGAACTTTTTCATTTTTTCTTCTTTTTCAATCTCACGGGATCGAATTAAAAGTTTCTTGTGGAAGTTCATACAACCAGGGGGCCCGGCTGTCAAGATAAAAATGTACAGAGCCGGCGCGACATCAGCGCAGCAGATTCCCCAGCCGTTCCCAGCGGATTTTTGTCAAAGGATTGTTCTGGTCGTCTCTGTTCCAGGACCAGTATATGATCATGGCCCTTCCCTCCACGTCTTTCAACTCCACAAAACCCCAGAACCGGCTGTCCAGGCTCTGATCGCGGTTGTCGCCCATCACAAAGAGGGAGTTTCGGGGGACCGTTGCCGGGCCGAAATTATCGCGGGGCTGGACGATGGCCGGGTAGCAGACCGGATCGGAATAAACGCCGACGGCGTCCTCGTGGGGCCGGTCATTGATCCATATTTTTTTGTTGCGAATTTCGATTTTGTCGCCCCCCACGCCGATGACCCGTTTAATAAAGTCCTTGGAGCGGTCCTGGGGGTAAATGAAAACGATAATGTCTCCTTTTTTCGGATCCGTCACGGGAATAATCGTTCTTCTCAGCAGAGGAATCTTGACGCCGTAAATGAATTTGTTGACAAGCAGATGATCTCCGACGAGCAGGGTGGGCGCCATCGACTGCGAGGGAATCTTGTAGGCCTGAACCACCAGCGTCCGGACGACGACGGCGATCAAGATGGCGATAATGATCGCTTCAATAAATTCCTGAGCTTTGGCTTTGGAGGAACGCGCCGGTTTTTTTTCTTTGGGCAGGTTTTTCGAGGGGGCTTTGTTTTCTTTCATGGGATTATCGGACTCCTAGGAATAAATGCCGGACAGGGAAAACAAAATCATAACGAGAGACAGGAAGCCTTTCAGCGTCTTTTGTCCGATCATGGCGAGAAAAGCTCTGCCGGAGGCCTGAAAGGGAATTTTCAATCGAGACTGGCGGATCATTTCCGTAATCAGCAAGCCGGCCAGGCCGCCCAGAAAAAAGCCTCCCCAGATGCCGGGGCCCCAGAAAGACGGCGTCAGAAGAATCATGCCGGCCAGAGAGCCGAGGAGCGCTCCCCGGACGCTTTTTGCGGTAGCCGGTATCTTGTGAACGTTTTTGGATTCCGCCCACCAGTCGGCGGCTTCGGAAAAAACGGCCAGGACCAGAAGGATCAGGAGCATCTTCCAGCCGACCTGCGCGAAACCGGTGAAGACGGCGTAGAACAAAACATCCAGGAAAATAAGGATGGTTCCGGGCCATCCGAACAAACTCAGATATATTCCGGAAAACAACAGGAGGATAAAAACAACAAATCCCGCCGCGGCTAAGGACGACAATTTATTTTTTCCTCTTTTCCCTGCGAAGCTGAAGGTTTTCGAAAGCGAGCACGATGGGACTCGCGATGAAAATCGATGAATAAGTGCCGATCACCACGCCTACCAAAAGCACGAATGAAAAATCGTGAATCACCGCTCCGCCCAGGAAAAACAGGGCCAAAAGGACGAGAATCACGGTGAAAGACGTCAGAATCGTGCGGCTCAGCGTTTCATTGATGCTGGAATTAATGATGTCTACCAGGTTTCGCCTGAGGTCTTTCTTGCGGTTTTCCCGGATGCGGTCAAAGACCACGATCGTGTCGTTGATGGAATATCCGATGAGGGTCAGCAGAGCGGCCACGATGGTCAGCGTGAATTCCTTGTTTAACAGGGATAGCGCGCCGATGGCAATGATGGTGTCGTGAACGAGGGCGATGATGCCGCCCAGGGCGTAGCGAAACTCGAAACGCCAGGCAATATAAATCAGCATGCCGATCCAGGAAAAAATAACGGCCAGGATCGCCTTGTTCGTCAAATCTTTGCCGACTTTGGGGCCTACGAACTCGATCTGGCGGATTTCGTACTGACCGGCGCCGAACTGCCCGGTCAGGGCCTGATCCACTTTTGTCTGCAGTTCTTTGGTCATGGCCTGGTTGGTGCGCACAATCACTTCGTTTTCGCCGATTTCCTGGATGACGGCGTCCTCGACGTCGATGCCGGTGAAGGCTTTGCGGATGGCGTCGGCCGGGGCGTGTCCGGAAAACCTGATTTGAATGACGGTGCCGCCCGCGAAGTCAATGCCGAAATTCAATCCGCCGTGCAGGATGACGGACAGGATGCTGATGACGACCAGCGCCGCGGAAATGCCCACGGTGATTTTTATTTTTCCCACAAAATCAAAATTTGTTCCCGGTTTGATTAGTTCCATTCTCTTCTCCTGAATAAAGATCCTGCGCCTAAATGCTGATCCTCTGAATGTTTCTGTTCCAGATAAAGTAGTCAAAGATAATTCGCGTGACGAAGATGGCCGTAAACATGCTGACCACAATGCCGATGCTCAAGGTTACGGCGAATCCTTTCACCGGGCCGGTGCCGAAGGCGAATAAAAACAAGGCGGCAATCAGCGTGGTGATGTTGGAGTCCAGAATGGTTACGAAGGCCTTGGCATATCCGGCGTCGATGGCCGCGCGGGGCGGTTTCCCCAGGCGCAACTCTTCGCGGGTGCGTTCGAAGATGAGCACGTTGGCGTCCACCGCCATGCCGATCACCAGAACAATGCCGGCGATGCCGGGCAGCGTAAGCGTCGCTTTCAGACCGGCAAGGATGCCCAGCAGCACGATGATATTCAAAATGAGCACGGAATCCGCCACCAGTCCCGAAAGACGGTAATAGACGAACATAAACACCACCACCAGAAAAAAGCCGATCAGCGTGGCCATGATTCCCTGGCGGATCGAGTCGGAGCCCAGCGAGGGGCCGACCGTTCTTTCCTCCAGAATATTTACGGGGGCGGGCAGGGCGCCGGCACGCAGCACGATGGCCAGATCGCGCGCTTCGTCCATGGTGAAGTTTCCGGTAATCTGCGCCTGGCCGCCGGAGATTCTTTCCTGAATGACCGGCGCCGAATGGACCACGCCGTCGAGCACGATCGCCAGACGCTTGCGGACATTTTCATTGGTGATGCGGTCGAAATCCGCCGCGCCCTGCGAGTTGAACTTCATGGAGACGTGCGGTTCGCCGAACCGGTCGGAAATCTGGACTTTGGCGGTTTCCAGCGACGCGCCGGTGAGCAGGGTTTTATTTTTCAGCAGGTAGGGCACCTGTCCCCTCTGGCCGCTGAACCTGTCTTCCCTCGCGCCATAGGCGACCACGGAGCCTTCCGGGATATTGCCGCGCAGGGCTTCATCGAGCGAGTTTTCCTCGTCCACCAGTTTGAATTCCAGAAGCGCCGTCTTTCCGATAAGGTTTTTGGCCCGTTCCGGGTCCTGGATGCCCGGCAACTGAACCATAATACGATTCTCCCCTTCCGGAATAATTTCCGGCTCAGCAACGCCGAACTGATCCACCCGGTTGCGGATGGTTTCGACGCTGTGTTCCACGGTCAGTTGTTTCAGATCCGCGGCTCTTTTGTTTTTGATCCCCAGAGTGATGGTTTGCCCGCCTTCGCGGGGCGCGGAAGAAGTAATTTCCAGGTCCGAAAACTGCTCATGGAGAATTTTCTCCAGAGCGGACTTTCCCGAATCTTCCGTAAGCGTCATGGTGATCGTGGTGCCTTTTGCCTTTTCCAGGTTGCGGAAGCGCACCCGGTTTTCCATTAACGATTCCTTCAGCTCGACGGCCGTTCTTTCCGTCATGGATTCCAGAGCCTTGTCCGCGTCCACCTCCAGAACCAGATGCATGCCTCCCTGCAAATCAAGCCCCAGATGAATTTTGTCCTTGGGAAAATACCGGTCCAGAGGAGGAGGAATCTGCGAGACAAGCGTCGGCAGAAGAAAATACACAGAAACAAGGCATATCACCGCCGTGATGGCCAATCGAATCCTTAAAGATTTGAACATGAGAAGCCCCTTTCTATACTAGGCCTTTGTCGTCGGAGCCGGCTGGCCTGACTTCTGTAAAATAGCGCCGATGGCGCTTCTGGCGACTTTGATCCTGACTTTGTCGGCAATTTCCAGTGTGACCACCGTATCGGCAAGTCCCGTAACCTTGCCGTGGATGCCGCCGGAAGTCATGACCATGTCGCCGTACGCGAGATTATCCAGCATGGCTTTGAGTTCTTTTTGCTTTTTTTGCTGCGGACGGATCATCAGGAAGTAGAAAATGCCGAAAATCACCGCCATCATGGCGATGAAGCTCCAGTCGAAGCCTCCCTGCGCCGCCGGCGCACCCTGATTGCCGCCCATCGCGAATGCTGTAGATATCAATGTTTGTCCCTCCTTCAATCGAATTGCTTTGAATCAGCCCTTTTTATGGTTTCATCTTTTACGAGTTCATCATCCTGGCGGTCTCGTAAAAAGTCTGTTTCGGCACTCTTTTCGTCATGCCGGCGAAAGCCGGTATCCAGTAATTACAGTTGGCTATGGACCCCGGCCTTCGCCGGGGTGACGGCTTGGGTTACTTTTTACGAGTTCATCACCCTTGCTTGTTCAGAAAATCTTTTTTCCACTCCCCAAAGCGATTTTCCCTGACAGCCGCCCGTATGTTTTCCATAAGGCGCATATAATGGCGTATATTATGGATGGTATTCAATATCATAGCCAGTATCTCACCGGCAACATAAAGGTGCCTTAAATATGCCCGGGAGTAATGTTTACAGGTGTAGCAATCGCATGTTTCGTCCAGCGGGGAATGATCTTCCCGCCAGCGGGCGTTTTTTATAACAATCTTTTCGGAATTTGTAAACAATAATCCATGCCGGGCAGAACGCGTGGGAATGACGCAGTCAAACAGATCGATGCCGCGGGACACGCCGTAAACGATGTCTTCCGGCATGCCAACGCCCATCAGGTAGCGGGGCTTTTCTTCAGGCAGCAGGGGGGCGATTTCGTCCGTGATGGCATACATCATGTCTTGGGGTTCGCCGACACTGACGCCGCCTATCGCATACCCGTCGAAGCCGAGGGGGACCATCTCTTCCGCAGCCTGCCTGCGCAAATCCGGATAGGTTCCGCCTTGGACAATGCCGAACAGCGCCTGATGGGGATTGATTTTGGCCTGGCGGCACGCTTTTGCCCACTGGAGCGTCAGAGCCATTGACGCCTTCGTCTGCTCAAACGTGGCGGGGTAGGGCGTGCACTCGTCGAGGCACATCATGATGTCCGAGCCCAGCGCCTCCTGAATTTCGACGGCTTTTTGCGGACTCAGGAAATGTTTTGACCCGTCGATATGGGACCGGAACATCACGCCTTCCGGCCCGATTTTGCGCAGCGCGGCCAGGGAGTAAACCTGGAATCCGCCGCTGTCCGTGAGGATCGGCCCCGGCCAACCCATGAACGCGTGAAGACCGCCCAGTCGGCGGATGGTTTCATGTCCGGGGCGCAGATAGAGATGGTACGTATTGCCCAGGATCATTTGAGCGCCGCACTGCAGAAGATCTTCGGGGCGGAGAGATTTGACCGTTCCCTGCGTCCCGACGGGCATGAACGCGGGAGTATCCACCGTGCCGTGCGCGGTGGATATTTTTCCCAACCGCGCGCGGGTCGAAAGGTCCTTCCCGGTTAATTCAAAAGAAAAAGGCATAAAATCCATCCTATACGATCAGCATGCAGTCACCGTAGCTATAGAATAAATAACGGTAATGAACGGCGCGGGCGTAGGCTTGCCGGATAAAATCCGTGCCGGCAAACGCCGAAACCAGCAGAAGCAGGGAAGAGCAGGGCAGGTGAAAATTGGTCAAGAGCCCATTGACTCTTTTAAAGGTGTAACCGGGGTAAATATACAGGCTCGTTTCGCCCGACCCGGGTGAAACATGGCCGTCAATGTCTGCCGCGCTCTCCAGCGTCCGGGTGGAGGTTGTGCCCACGGCGATCACCCGTTTGGCGGCGTTAATGACCCGCGCCGCCTCATTGGAAATCTCGAAATACTCCTTTTCCATGATGTGATCTTCCACGTTTTTCGTCTCAATGGGCAAAAAAGTGCCGATGCCGACGTGCAGCGTAATCGAAGCGATCTGCACGCCCCTGGACCGGAGGGCGGCGAGGACGTTTTCCGTAAAGTGCAGACCGGCGGTCGGCGCGGCGATGGAGCCCGGGGGACGGGCGTAAACGGTTTGGTAGCACCGCCGGTCATCCGTTTGATCCGGATCCGCGCTTTTTTTTCTTTTGATATAAGGGGGCAGGGGAGCGCGGCCGAAGCGTTCCAGGTAGTTTTCAAAACCGTCTTTTGCGCGGAAGGCCACCAGCCATTTCTTGCCCGTAACCCGGGTGACGATCCTGGCTTCCGCGCCGTGGCCCAGGTCGATGGTGTCTTGCTCCCGAAGTCTTTTTGCCGGGCGCGCCAGAACTTCCCACAATTCCTCTCCGTCCTTCTTTTCCCTGCGGGTCAGAAGGAGCAGCTCCAGAATTGCGCCGGTCGGTTTTTTCCCGTAAATTCTTGCCGGAATGACGCGGGAATTGTTGATGACGAGAACGTCGCCCCGTTCCAGATATTTTGGCAGGGCGGCAAACAGGTCATCCTCAATCGTTTTGGCGCCGCGATGAAGCCTCATCATGCGTGAGGCGTCCCTTTGCGGACGCGGATGCTGGGCGATGAGTTCTTCCGGTAAAACGTATGAAAAATCCCTTAACTGCATGGTTTCCTGGTTTCGTCAAAAAAGTTCGGGAAAATAATCAGAATCCGCCGGGGCTGTCAATGAAAACCATCAGCGCCGCCCGAAATAAAGAAGAATCAGCCCCAGGGCAATGGCGCAAATGCCCGCGACGCGCAGCGTACCCTCCGGCAGCGTTGAGATTTTGATCAGATAGCTTTTCAGCTTTTCCGGAAAAACCAGATAGGGTAGGCCTTCAATAATGAAGACCATGCCGATGACGCACAGAAAATAGTCCAATGTCTATCTTCCCTTCTCCTTGGCCTCGTTCCAGATCAAATCCAGCTCCGCAGGCGTCGCCTCCTCCGGTGACCGGCCGCGGGCGGCAAGCGTTTGTGTGATAAAAGACCAGCGCCTCAAAAATTTATCCACGGCGCCGGCGGCCGCCTTTTCGGCGTCCACGTTCAGAAAACGGCTGAGGTTCACCAGCGTAAAAAAGAGGTCGCCCATTTCTTCCTGCACTTTGACGGCATCGCCCTCTATTCGCGCTTCTTCCAGCTCCTTCAGCTCCTCTTTCAATTTATCCAGCGCCCCGTTCGCATCCGGCCAGTCGAAACCGCGGCGGGAGGCCGCCGCCGTAATTTTTTGCGCCCTTTGCAAAGCCGGGAGCGAACGGGGAATATGGCTGAAAGGGTCTTGATTTCGCTGCGCGCCGTTCCTTTCCCGCTTTTTTATTTCCTGCCAGTTGTCCCTGACCTCCTGGACGGATTCAACCTTGACGTCGCCGAAAACATGCGGGTGTCGCCGGATCATTTTTTCCCGGATGCCTTTCATGACATCCGACAGGGAAAACTCGCCCGCTTCGGCCGAAATTTCGGCGATAAACAAAATCTGAAACAGCAGATCGCCCAGCTCTTCCTGAATATGCTCCGGATCGTTTTCGGTGAGCGCGTCCAGCACTTCATAGGATTCGTCCAGCAGATATTTGCCGATATCCCGCCGGGTCTGTTTCCGGTCCCAGGGGCAGCCGTCCGGCGCGCGCAGCCTTTGAATCAGCGCCATCAGCTCCAGCAGTTGGGTTTGGGTTTGGTTCATGATGCCTAAGGGAGAGGCCACTCGCCGCGCGCCTGGAGGACTTCCCTGAAAGCGGCCAGCGCTTCATTGACGGCCGGCATGCCGGCGTATGTTGCCGTCTGGAAAAATATTTCAACCAGTTTTTTCGGGTCACAGCCCACGTTCAGAGCGGCGTTGGCATGGACTTTCAGTTCATCCCGGGACTTGAGGGCCGCCAGCATCGCGCAGGCCGCCATCTGGCGCTCCTGAATCGTCAGAACCTCGCGCGAGTAAAGATTGCCGGTGATAAAGCGCGAAAAATCATTGGCCAGTTCCCGGTCAAAGGCGCGCCACAGCGAGTAGGGGCGGTCCAGTTTGGCGCCGCCGGAAAAAAGTTTTTCGGCCGTTTCCTGCGTTTTCTCTTTTATCTTCTGATCTTCCATGGCGGCTCCCGGGGGTCACTTTACGATAAAGACATCTTTCTGCCGATCCTGAAAATAAACGTGGTTGTACTGCGAACTGTTCATGCGATTGAAAAAATTCTCTCCGCTTTTGCGGCATTCGGGGCAGCAGCCGTTGGGCAGAATGATCGCGTAGATTCTCTTGCCCGTGTCGGCGGCCGAGTCAATCATGACCACCCCTCCGCAGTCGTCGCAGACCCGGACGGTTTCGGTTTGCTTTTCCATGATATTGTCCGTGTCGTAATAAATGTTCTTTTCGCGGCGGATGTAGGCGGCGGAGCCGGTGATCTGCTTTTTCAAATTCTTCTTTTTCTTCCACAGCGTCATGACGTTTTTGGCTTCCTCTTCGATCAGCCGGGTGATTTCCGGCGACTGGTGGATGCGCAAGGCGTCGTAATCCGGCTCCCGAACCTGGCTGAAGTCCAGTCCGGCCATGGCGAGAATGATGCCGACATTGACGTAGGGCAGGGCTTTTTCGATGGAGTAGCCGCCTTCCAGCACGGCGATGTCGGGCGCGAGTTTTTCATTGAGCAGCGCATACCCCTGGGCGCTGAAGCTCATGTTGGTGATCGGGTCGCTGTAATGGTTGTCCTGCCCCGCGGAGTTGATGATGATCTCCGGATTGAATTCATCCAGAATCGGAAGGATGACGTTGTCCATCACAAAAAGGAAGCCTTCATCCGATGTGCGCGGCGGCAGCGGTATGTTGATTGTCGCGCCCAGCGCGTTGGGGCCTCCGAAATCCTCCGTGAAGCCCGTTCCGGGATAAAGCGTTCTTCCATCCTGGTGGATGGAAATGCACAGGACATCCGGATCATTCCAGTAAATGTCCTGCGTGCCGTCGCCGTGATGGCAGTCCGTATCCACAATGGCGATTCTTTTTACCCCGAACTGATGGCGGATGTATTCGACCATCACGGCTTCAATATTGATGTTGCAGAATCCCCGCGCGCCGTGGGCGACCAGCATGGAATGATGGCCCGGCGGCCGGACCAGGGCGAAGGCATTGTCCACTTCGCCGGATAATACTTTTTTTGCGGCGGTGATTGCGCCGCCGGCGGAAATCAAATGAGAATTCGTTGTTAAATACTGCGGGTTCGGAACACAGATATGGCAGCGGTTGATGTCCGCGTAGGTGGCGAGGTCCGGCTTGTATTCCACAATATTGGGGAAATCCAGCAGGCCCTCTTCAAATACCTGATCCTGTGTGTAGAGCAGTCTTTCTTCACGCTCCGGATGGTTGGGGGAAATGGCCCAGTCAAAGGCCGGGAAAAAGATGAGGCCTGTTTTCCTGATTTTTTTAGTCATCGTTTGCCCTTTCAGCGCCGGCGGAAATCAGACCGGGTTTTATCTGAACCTTGACGCGGATATTTTTTCCCGTCGTATAAAAATCGCGAACCATGTTGAATTCCTGCGATTCGGTGACTTCCATGATGATGTCTTCGGGCCGCGCGCCCATGCCGGCGGCTTTTTCGCGAAGAGTTGTTTTGCCGACTTCGACGGCGTCCGCCAGGGAGAAACTACGGGGAATGCTTTCCACGCGCCCCTCTTCGGAGATGATCAGCTCTCTTTTTTCCGTGTCCGCCAGAATGGTGATTTCCGCTGTGGTCCGGGCCAGAGCCACGCCCAGCGCATTGGTAACCTCGGCATGTTTCGGGACGGAATAGGGAACGCCCAGGTTCTCTGCGATGAACGGGGCAATCGCGGCCGGTCCGCCCGCGACGTAAAGCATTTTGGGCTGAATGATTTTTCCTTCCAGGAGCTCATGGATGGTGTAAACTGGTTTGTTGTTGATTTCGGTGAGGATCTGCCGGACATGGTCCGCAATCAGGGCGGCTGTTTTTTTCACAATGGCCCCGGCCGCGTCGCCAACATCCATGTTAAGCTCTTTGGCCAGCGGAGCAATTGCGTCCCAGGCTTTTTGCCCGTCCCCGAAATCGGCAATGCCTTCCACGATCATCGCGTCCGTGGGCGTCGGGAAGGGTCCGCCCAGAGCGGCGGCCGGACCTTCGCGCTGCGGGCCGATCAAAAGGCCGCCGTTTTCAACTTTCACGACACTGTCGCCGCCTGCACCGATCGATTTTGTGTAAAGTCCGCGAATCAGCGTTTTGTGTCCGTTAATGACCACGCCGGACGGCTCCAGCAGGGGGACGCCGTCGGCAAAAACGGAAATGTCCGTGGTCGTGCCCCCGATGTCCAGCGCCACGGCGTCTTCCTTCATGCGCGCCGTTGCCAGAACGCCCATGATGCCGGCCGCGGGTCCGGAATGAATGGTCTGGACGGGGCATTCCACGGACTTGCCGATCAGGATGGTGCCGCCGTCCGCCTTCAGAATATAGACGGGAATGTCCGCTCCGATTTTTTCGATAAACTTCTGAACATCCCGCGCGAAGCCCTGATAGATGTCGTGGATGGCGGCGTTGAGGTATGTTGTGGCGATGCGGCGTGGAAAATTCAGCTGTCCCGACAGCGTATGGCCCAAAGAGATGTGTCTGGAATCCCCCTCCAGCAGTTCGGCCGCGTTCATTTCATGCTGAGGATTGCGGTTGGAAAATTTGCCGACAATGCCTATGTCCCGGATTTGATGACGAGCAATTTCATTGCTGATTTCGTTCATTTGGCGGCTATTTACACGTTTGACGGGAATGCCCCGATGATTGACGTACCCACTGGCAAAATAAACATCTTTGCCCAGATTCAGCGCTTCCGGCGACAACCCGGGGCCGCTTAATAAAACCATGGCCACGCGGTTGGTTTTGTCCCGGACGATCGCATTGGTCGAAATGGTGGTGCTCAACACGATCCGGTCAATCGCGTTGATCGGCTCTTCGGAAATCAATTTTTGAGCCGCTTCCAAAAGAGAGGCCATGATATTTGCCGGATCTGTGAGGACTTTTGCTTTCCTGATCAGTTGAAAATCCCGGACCAGAACAGCATCTGTGTGGGTTCCGCCGACGTCAATGCCAAGTATCATTTGAGGTCCTTTTGTTTATTTTTCGTTTATATATATATGTTTAAATATCTCTTGACAAGGCAAAAAAAAAGGGTAATGTTAAACAAGATAAATCATAGTGTGTTCGCGCACTAAATTTTTGAAAGGAGGAATTGTTTTATGAAGAAGGTACTGGCCATTTTTGTAAGCTTGCTTTTTCTGGCTTCCCTGTCTGTTGCGGCAGTAGGTTGCAGCAAGAAGGAAGAACCCGCACCGGCTCCCGCGATTGAAGAGCCTGCGGAGCCGGCAGCAGAAGCCCCGGCAGCAGAAGTCCCGGCAGCCCCGGCAGCAGAAGCCCCGGCCCCTGCACCGGCAGAATAAACTTATAATCAATTGCAGGATTATGGAACCGGGGAATCTGTGTTTACGCACAGATTCCCCGGTTTTTTTGCTGCTCTCCTCCGGGCGCTTGTGTCGCGCCGACGCCATAAATTTATCCCGAACCTGGCTTGCCCATCACCCATCGCCTGTCTTTTCACTCATCACTATCCGTGTCCCTCTGAACCCGTTGAAGACCGGTATTACAGCTACAATCCGCTTCCTCTTTGTCCTGCGTGGCTAATTATTTAAGAATGTGTTATAAAGATGGCGAAAAAATAATGATTAGGGAGGCGTTCCATGGCGGAAAGAGACTGGGATGTGGTGAAAGCGTTGGTGGTTGGCGGCCTGATCGGCGCGGCAATCGGCATTTTGTTTGCGCCGAAAAGCGGCAAGGAAACGCGTCAGGATCTCTCCTTGAAGGCGGATGAACTTCTGGCCAAAGCCAAAGAAGAGTATGAAAAAGCGTCTGAAAAAAGCAGGGAGGCCTATGAGGCGGCCTCTGTGCGCATGAATGAATATGAAGGCGCTGCCAAAGAAAAAGCGGAAGAAATAGCGGAAAAAGCGACCGAACTGGCCGCGCAGGGCGCAGAGAAGCTGGCAGACAGTTCCGGCCGCTTTAAAAAAGCCTTGGACGCGGGCATGGAAGCCTATCGGGAAGAGAAAAACAAAGTCTGATTTCACCTTTATAGGCTTTTCCCAGCCTTTTGATCTGCTGCTGCCGTAAACCAATAGGGGGAGACAAACGATGGAGAAAGGTTTGATCGCAATCGGCGTTGCTTTGCTGTTGCTGGTAATATTCAGCATTCCGATTTTGTTGAAACTGTGGCGCGCCGCCAATGATGTTACGGTTACCTTGCAGGCATTAAATGAGAGGTTGCCGGCCATTTTGCAAAACATGGAAGAAATTTCCACCAACATTAATCAATCGACGACGGCGATCAATCAATGCGTTCAGGATTATGCCGTCATAGCCCGGCGGTTTCATGAGGCGATGGGCACAGTGGCCAACGGCCTGGAACTTTTTTCGTCGCTGGCCCCGCGGAGGCCTTTGTTTCAAACCGCGGCATCGCTGATCCCCGTGGTGAAAGGGATCAGGGCTTTTCTGGGCGTGTTGACCGGCAAGCAGAAGGTGTGAAGCCTAATGGCCCGGATGACTTTTTCCAATAAATGGGGCCGTGTTGCCGTTTCCAAAAAGCCCGCCGCTTCCGAGGCGCAGAAATCCGTGGAGGAAACCGTTCGCGAAATGAAAAACGCCGCACGGGCGTCCGGCGGCGAGGACTACCGGGAGAGGTCTCTTGCCCTTCACGGTACGATTTGCGCCCGCTGCGGCCGGGAGTTTTCCGGCGTCAGCCGGCAGCTCCTGACCGTTCACCACAAGGACGGCAATCACCACAACAACCCCCCGGACGGCAGCAATTGGGAAAACCTTTGCGCCTACTGCCATGAAGACGTGCACAGCCGGGAAGTGCTGGCGGATCAACTGGGCGGCAGCGTGTCCGGCCGGGACGTCAGTCTGGTCTATGGCGGATCGCCCGCGGCCGAATCGGAATCCTCCGGCCTGCTCGCCCAGAAATTAAAACAAGCCCTGCAGAAAAAGAAATAAAGGATTAGCGCAGAAGGATTTTAGCGTTGGCGGTTTCTTTGACCAGTTTGTCTCCCACTGAAGTTCCGCAGTACACACAACTGTAATCGTACTTCTCCCCTTCGGATAAAATCAGCAGCAGCCGTTTGCGCACCGGCACGGTCCGGGCGCACTTCAGACAGAACAATTCCGTGGCGTCGAAATCTTTGTAGGAAGGTTTCACTCGAAAAAACTCCTTATGCTTTGTGCAATGCCGGCGCGCCTGAAAGCACGCACTGCGTTTAAAACAATGCCAGTCAACGTAGTGCGGGGCTCGCGTGACCTTCAGGTTATCAGCCCCGCTTGACCTACGCCGCTATTCCCGGTCCGGGATTCTTGCCCAGTCGTCAAGCCAGACGGCTGCTTCGCTGTCGCTGGGCGCGCGCCAGTCGCTGCGGGGAGAAAGCGATCCGCCCGAACCTACCTTGGGGCCGTTGGGCGCGCACGACCGCTTATACTGGGACGTCTTGAAAAATCGGCTCAAATACACGCGCAGCCACTTTTTGATTTCCCGCAGGCGGTAGGCGTTTTGTTTCTCCGGTGGCACATCCGGCCACGCGCCGCGGGTTTTATCCTTCCAGGCCAGCCAGGCCAGAAAGGCTACTTTGGCGGGCAGGTAACCAAAGCGGGTGATGTAGAAATTGTTGAAATCCTGCAGTTCATAAGGACCGATGGTTGCTTCCGTTTTTTGCCGCGGCTGTCCGTTTTCCTCGCCCGGGATCAGCTCCGGCGAGATTTCCATTTCCAGGACCTCCAGCAGGATGCCGGACGCCTCCGCTGAAAACCGGCGTGTCTGCGCCACCCAGCGGATCAGATATTGAATCAGTGTTTTCGGCACGCCGGTATTGACGTTGTAGTGCGACATATGGTCGCCGACCCCGTAGGTGCTCCAGCCCAGCGCCAGTTCGCTTGCGTCCCCGGTGCCGACAACCAGCGCGTTTTTCATGTTGGCCAGCCGGAAAAGATGCGCCGAACGCTGGCCCGCCTGAACATTTTCAAAGGCGATGTCGTAAACTTTTTTCCCGCGGGCAAATGGATGATCGATGTCCTTAAGCATTTGGAGGCAGGCGGGTTTGATATCGACTTCGTTGGCTTCCACGCCCAGCGCTTTCATCAGGCGCAGGGCGTTGCGGTATGTTTTGCCGGATGTCCCGAAAGCGGGCAGGGTGTAGGCCTTGATTCGTGTGCGCGGCAGCCCCAGCAGATCCATGGTTCCGGCCGCTACGATCAGCGCGTGCGTGGAATCCAGCCCTCCGGACACGCCGATCACCAGATTGGCAATGCCGGAAGATTTTAACCGCTGGGCCAGGCCCTGAACCTGAATGCTGAAAGCTTCGTGGCAGCGCAGATCACGCCTGGCCGGGTCGGCGGGGATACAGGGGAATCGTGGAATGTCCCGATCCGGAAGGATTCGTCCCCGGAGGCGTTCCACCCCGAATTCGATGGTCTGAAATGCCTTGATTTTTTCTTTATGATCCTCGGCGTTCCGGCCGAATGTGGTCAACCGCATCCGGTCCTGCGCCAGGCGGTCCAGATCGATGTCGGCTGTGATCATTTGCGCCGATGTGGAAAACCGCTTTGATTCGGAAAGCAGATCGCCGTTTTCATAAATCATCGCATGACCGTCCCAGGCCAGATCCGTCGTGGATTCGCCGAAACCGGCGTTCGTATAAAGGTAGGCCGCGACGCAGCGTACGGACTGGTCGGCCGCGAGCCGGCGGCGATACTCCGATTTGCCTACGGTAACGTTGGAGGCGGACAAATTACCGATTACCGTCGCCCCGGCCATTGCCGCGAAGCTGGAAGGCGGAACCGGCGCCCGGAGGTCCTCGCTCATTTCAAAAAACAAACGGAAATTTTTTATATGGACGGCCTGGAAAAGCAGATTCGCGCCGAACGGAATGTCCTTTTGTCCCGCCAGGGAAACGCCGGATCTCAAAGCTTGCGAAGCCGGAGAAAATTGCCGTCCTTCGTAATATTCGCGGTAATTCGGCGGATAGGATTTTACGGCGATTCCGAGAATTTGCCCCCGGTAAAAAACCACCGCGCAGTTGAACAGTCGGCAATCCACCTGCAGCGGCGCCCCGACCGCCCAAACCAGATTGATTTTGGAGGAGGCTTCTCGTATCTCGGCGACGGCCCTTTCAACGCTCTTCAGCAGGGCGTCCTGGTGAAACAGGTCCTCGTTGGAATAAGCGGAAAGTCCCAGCTCCGGGAAGATGGCCAGCAGCGCTTTTTGCCGGGCCGCTTTCCGGGCCAGTTCAATCGTTTTTTGCGTGTTGAAATAAACGTCGGCGACTTTCACTTCCGGAATACAGACGGCGGCGCGGACAAATCCGTGGTTGTACAGATTGAAGAAGCCATTCCCTTTTTCGGCAGCCATGGCTCTATCCTTTCTCGACTTGGGCATAAGCGCTGTGGTTGTGGATGCTTTCAAAGTTTTCCGCCTCGATGCTGTACCAGGTGAAATTGTCGTCCGCGTTCAACCTTACCGCCACGCTGCGGACCAGATCTTCCACGAATTTCGGATTCTTGTAGGCCTTTTCCGTGACAAATTTTTCATCCACCCTCTTTAACAGGGAATATACCTCACCACTTGCCGAATCTTCAACAATTTTTATCAGATCCTCGATCCAGAAAAACTTTTCAAACCGCACTTTTACGGTCACCATACTGCGCTGATTATGCGCGCCGAACGCGCTGATCTCCTTGGAGCAGGGGCACAGCGTGGTCACCGGAACGACCACGCCCACCAGAAAGTCCTTCTTTTCCGCGCTGTTTTCGCCGGCGAACAAACAGCGGTACTCCATCATGCTTTTCGCTCTGGAAACGGGCGCCATTTTCTTTAAAAAATACGGAAACTCGATTTCCATATGCGCGGACTGTGCGTGAAGTTTCTGCCGGATTTTTTCCAGGATGGTCTGAAACGTCTTGATGTTGATTTGCCCCCGAAAATCATTGAGCACTTCCACAAACCGGCTCATGTGCGTGCCCTTGAAATGATGGGGCAGGTTGACATACATATTGATCGTGGCGTTCACCGGCTGTGTGCCGCGCACGCGGTCCAGCACGATGATCGGGTATTTGATATTTTTCACCCCGACCTTTTTGATGTCGATATGCCGGGAATCTTTCTGGCTTTGAATGTCAATCATAATAAAAAACAGGCGATGGGCTATAGCCTACCGCCCCGCGCCTTTCTTTTCACTCATTGCTCATTGCTCATCGCTCTTCACTGTAACTGACCGCCGCGCTTTCCGACTCCCACACCGTTACGCGCAGAACTTTCACCGCGTCACCTTCTGCCTGTTTTTGCATCTCCTTGTAGATACAGCGGGCGATATTTTCCGAAGACGGATTGAGTCCGGCAAAAAAGGGAAGGTCGTTGAGGTGCTGGTGGTCCATCCGCCCGAGAACTTCCCCGAGCCATTTTTTAACCAGACGGAAATCAATCAAAATACCTTCCTCGTTTAACTCCATAGCGCCGACCGTGACTTCCACCTTGAAGTTATGCCCATGTAATTCCTCACATTTTCCGCCGATCTCGGCAAGCAGGTGCGCCGCGGAAAATGATTTAATAATTGTGACCTCGTACATTATTCCCTCACAAATTTCTACCAAACAGTTTTGACATGCGGGTAGTTTCTTATTTTTTCGTCTTTCGTCACCAGAGTCGCTCCCAGGGAAACAGCCGTGGCAATGATGATTCGATCCGCGGGGTCATCAGGCAGGATGCCCGGCAGCTGGACTGATTTCAGGGCGATACTGTTGCTGACAGGCACAAAGTCAAAAAAAGGGAGCGCTTCAGAAGCGGCAACCCAGTCAGCGGGGTTCATCGTCAGCTTCAGTCGCCCCCGTGAGACGAGTATCGCAATCTCCCAGGCGCTGATGGAAGAAATAAAAATATTTTTTCCCGTCGCTGCCTCATCAATGATCTGTTTTGCTGTTTCTGAAAGATATTCCGGGCTGCTTACCCACCAGAGCCAGGCATGCGTGTCTAAAACGATCATTGCAACGCCTTCCAACCTTCCGGTGCAACGGGTTGGGTGGGATCATCATACTGCAAAACAGAATTGCGTAAAACCTTTAATTTATCTTCAAAATTATCAGTGTAAGGCATGACCTTCAGCACCGGTTTTCCACGATCTGTAATGATGATTGTTTCTCCGCTCTCTTCAATGAGACGAAAATATTCCAGCGAACGTGGCTTAAATTGCGATTTCGAAACAATACGTTCCATATGCTCATTCTCCTCATTTTTACTCTCGTTTCTTTATGGTCACATGACCATAGTCACATTGAGTTGTCAATCAAAAAGATGAAACCGTAAAAAGCCCTGTATCGTCGTCATACCCGGGATTGCCGCACTACGGTTATTCGCCGCTGATTCTTGTCACTTCTTCCCTTTCCGCAAGTCATGAGCTTTCCGGTTGCCAACTCATAGGCCAAATTGACGGATGCCGGGTGAAAATGACCTGCTTTCTTGCCTGATTTCCTGTTTTGATGAGGGTTTCCGTCGTAAATATTTTAGTAAAGCCTTGATCTTTGTGCCGAAAATTAAAAATCTTTCTATCTGGCATATCCATTGCTTTTAATATACCCGTAATGAACGCGGTGTGTGCGGAAATTTCGGAGGAGGTGAACCGGCAAAAAAATTAACATTGAAAAAACATAGGCATTATGTCAGGGATACGGCAGCAAAAAACAAAATTGAAACGTCATTTTAAAAGAGGAGGGTTACCATGTTAAAGTATTTCAGAGCAAAAAGAGGACAGAAGGGTTTTACGTTGATTGAGTTGATGATCGTCGTCGCGATCATCGGCATTCTGGCGGTCATCGCCATCCCGCGGTTTGCGAACTACAGAAAGAAATCGTACGATGCGGTGGCAAAAGCTGAATTGAAAAATTGGTATACGGCTTGTCAGGCTTACTTAGCTGATAATCCGTCAGTAACAGCATGTGGTGATAGCCCTGGTGGAACATTTACAAAATCGAAAGAGGTTACGCTTGGTAGCACAGATGGAGCAAACGGTGAAGGGGCAACTGCAAAACACAGCGGTAGTGACAACACTTTTGTAATTACAAACGGGAACATTCAAGAGAAGAGTAGTTAACGCGAGTCGTTTTTGATTGGTTGTGTTTATTAAAGGAGCCGGGAAAATTTCCCGGCTCCTTTACTGTTTTAAGGCAGAGGAGAAACGGTTTTAAAACTGTTCCGGATGGAGATAACGCATTTTTTGAGAGCTTTGTCATGCCGGCGGAGGAAGTTGCGTCAGAATGTTCAAAAGCTGTCATGCCTCGCGAAGCCTGACCCCGGGAAGTCGGGGAACGGGAATCCAAGCTTGATGTGTCATCCCCGCATGGGCCCCTTTCCTTAGTCATTCCCGCGATCCCCTGGCGGGAATCCATAATGGATGTCCGACAAAAGGTGTGGATCCCCGACAGGAACACTCGAGGATGACAGATGTGTTGGTTGTCATCTATGACAAAATCAGGAATTGCGACACAGTCTCGCAGACCGGTGTCCGGAAAAGCAGGCCAGCACTGAATGAAGAATTTGCCGGTAAAACAGGAATCCCTTGTTACAGCTGTCCTAGTTTCAATTATTTTCGGTTTCATCCTGACTGAATTTCTTCTGGCGTTCACACCGCCCGTTTCCCGCGATGCGCTCATTCATCACCTGGCCGTTCCCAAGCTGTGGCTTGTTCATGGCGGATTTTACGAGACGCCCTGGGCCGGGTTTTCTTACTACCCGATGAATCTGTCTCTTCTCTATCTCGCGCCTTTGTATTTCGGCAACGATATTATTCCCGATTTTATTCACTTGAGCGTTGGCCTCGGCACGGCTCTGCTGCTTTACGGATATTTGAGCAAAAAAACAGGCCGGCTGGCCGGTCTCCTGGCCGCCCCGGTTCTGATATCAGTTGTCATGATCTGATTCAACGCGGTCTATGCGAAAATTATTTTGCCAAAATCGCGCCCTTGAACTACATTCTGAAAAAGGAAACGCGCGATCAGTTTATTGCCAGGTATGATGGCCACTACGCCGTGTTTCAGATAAAACAATAAGGTCACTGGGGTTAAATCTTTATTGATTGACATTTCGGGGGAGGGTGAGGGTATCCGGGTCAAAATAACGGATGCACCGGCACGATGTTTTTATTTTGGCCTTGTTGGTTTTAAAAATGACAAAAAATCAATAAAATCAATTTCATGCTGGTATTTAATCTTTATTGACCAATCGTTTCTAATTTGCCTTGACATTCGCCTGTGTTTGGTTTAATAATGACCATGACCTTTAGTCAGTAACCGGATAAAAGTCATCCCTCGGGGATCAGAGTTCCCCTCCCCCGAGTGTCAGGAATTGATGCCCCGGGTGTATTCGCAGGGCAAAATCAATTTCAGCCGCAATTGGATATTTTCTTGAAAGCGGAAAAGGATCCAAAGAATGCCTGAAATCACTACCATTTATAAGCATGAAAGGGACATCTGGGCCGGCAGGTAAGCGGTCTGTTATTGTATGCGGTAAGCAGGTGAATATGGGTGCGCAGCTTGGCCCCAAACAAATTTATGGGCCGTAAACCAATTTAACGGTTCATAAGGAAAGAGAAGGAGGAGAATAATGTCATTGAAGATCAAAAAAGCGGCTGTTTTAGGTGCGGGAGTCATGGGTGCGGGCATCGCGGCTCATCTGACCAATGCCGGTATCGAGTGCTATCTGCTCGATATCATCCCATTCGAACTGACGGAAGATGACAAGAAAAAAGGCTTGACGGAAAAAAGCCCGGCATGGCGGAATCGCTTTGCGGCAAACGGCCTGGCTGCCGTTACCAAGTCCAAGCCCGCCAGCTTCTACAGTAAGAAGAACGCGTCCATGGTTAAAATCGGGAACTTTGAGGACAATTTGAACTGGCTGGCCGATGCGGACTGGGTCTGCGAGGTTGTCGTCGAGAACCTCAAGATCAAGCAGGATCTCTTTGCCAAAGTGGAGAAAGTGATCAAACCAACTTGTATCGTTTCCACCAACACATCCGGCATTCCCATTAAAGACATCAGCGCGAAGTTCGGCCCCGCTCTGAAAAAACGTTTTCTGGGGACCCACTTCTTCAATCCTCCGCGCTACATGAAGCTCATGGAAATTATTCCCGGCGAGGAAACGGATAAGGCAATTGTTGATTATATGGTGAAATTCAGCGAGGAAACCCTGGGCAAGGGCGTGGTGATCTGTAAAGACCGCCCCAACTTTGTCGGCAACCGCATCGGGGTTTTTGATCTGTCTAACTGCGTTAATCTGATGTTGGAAAAGAAGCTGAAAATTGACGAAGTGGACGCGATCGTCGGTAGGGCCCTCGGCCATCCGGGCACGGCCGTTTTCGGGACGATGGATCTCGTCGGTCTCGACGTGGGATACCATGTCGCCAAGAATCTGTATGATGCCGTTCCGGACGATGAAGCACGCGATACGTTCAAGGCGGCTCCTTTTATGGATAAAATGATTGCCAATAAATGGCTGGGCAATAAAACCAAGCAGGGCTATTACAAAAAAACCAAGGATGCCGCAGGCAAGAGAGTCAAGTTGATGCTGGACATCGATACGATGGAATATGTGCCGGCCGGCAGACCGAAGTTTGATTCCATCAGCGCCGCAAAGAAGATGGAAAATGTCGCCGGCTCCGTTAAGCATGTCTTCAACGCGGACGACAAGGCTGGCGATTTCGCGCGCGCGTACTTGTGCATGACATTCATCTATTCGGCCAACCGGATCGGTGAAATATGCGATGATATCATGGCCATCGATAACGCCATGAAATGGGGCTACAACAACAAGCTGGGTCCTTTTGAAATGTGGGATGCCGTCGGCGTCAAAGAAGCCATCGAGGTCATGAAGAAGCTGAAATTGAAAGCCCCCAAGAAAATCGATGAAATGCTGAAAAAAGGTTGCGAATCTTTTTATGCAACCAAAGCAGACGGCAAGTATTACTACGACTTTGAAAAGAAGGGCTATGCCAAGATTGACGAAAATTCCAAAATCATCCTGTTGCCCGATCTGAAAAGCCGCAAAAAGATTGTTAAAGAAAATGAAAGCGCCAGCCTCATTGACATCGGTGATGGCGTGGCCTGTCTGGAATTCCACACCAAGATGAATTCGATTGACGAGCCCTTGAATGAGATGCTTCACGCTTCCTGCGATATCGTCGAGAAAGATTTTGACGGGTTGGTGATCGCCAACCACGACGAGCGTGCTTTCTCCGCGGGCGCCAACGTTTTCGCGGTCCTGGTGGCTGCACAGAAAGGCGAATGGGATCTCCTCGAAAAGAGCATCGAAGCCCTGCAGAACGGCAATATGAGAATGAAGTACCTCTCCAAGCCGGTTGTGACGGCGCCCGCCGGTCTGGCGCTGGGCGGCGGCTGCGAAATCGCCATGCACGGCGCCCGTTGTCTGCCGAACGGCGAGACCTACATGGGTCTTGTGGAAGTCGGCGTCGGTGTGCTGCCCGCGGGCGGCGGCTGCAAGGAAATTCTGGTGCGTGTGACGGAAGGCATTCCGGACGGCGTTGTGGAAGCCGGTCTGAATATGCAGTACCATATGGCCAAAGCGTTTGAAAATATCGCGATGGCAAAGGTTGCTACCAGCGCGATGGAAGCTATAGAACTGGGCTACATCCGCAAGACGGAAGCCATCAACATGAGCCGCGATCAGCAGATCTACGAAGCCAAACAGATCGTGAAGGCCCTGACGATGACCGGTTACAAACCGCCCAGACCCGCTCTGATTCCAGTGATGGGCGAGAACTTCCGCGGTTTGGCGGACGCGATTCTGATGAATATGCGCTATGGCAACTTTATCTCCGATTTCGATCTCGTCGTGTCGAGAAAAGTGGCTTATGTTCTCTCCGGCGGCGACTGCGCGGAAGGCACGTATGTCACCGAGCAGGAAATCCTTGATCTGGAAAGAGAAGGTTTCCTCAGCCTGATGGGCGAGACAAAAACGCATGAGCGCATTATGCATATGCTGACCAAGGGCAAGCCTCTGCGCAACTAATTTAATGAAACAACGTGCGCGGCGGCCGGATAGAAGCCTCCGCGCCTTCTAGAAATGAAGGAGGATAATCATGAGCGATGCTGTAATTGTTGAATCCGTAAGAAGTCCAGGCGCCCGCAGAAGGGGTGGTCTTGCCGCTACCCGAGCGGATGAGTTTAGTATCCAGGTACTCAAAGGTTTGCTGGCCAGAGTGCCGCAGGTGAAGCCTGAAGAAATAGATGATTTGATCGTTGGCTGTGCCTTCCCGGAGTGTGAGCAAGGTATGAATCTGGGAAGAGTTCTGGCGATGGGAGCGGGGCTTCCGATTTCCGTTTCCGGTATGACCGTCAACCGTTTCTGCGCGTCCGGTCTTCAGGCGATCGCCGACGCGACGGCCAAGATTCGCGCCGGCTGGTCGGAAGTCATTATTGCCGGCGGCTGTGAAACCATGACGCACATTCCGATGGGCGGCTCCGCCATGCGTCCGCATCCGGATTGGAAATTCGACGGCAGCATGCCCAATGTCTATATCAACATGGGCAACACCGCGGAAAACGTCGCGATGAATCATAACATTTCGCGTGAAGATCAGGATAAGATGGGTGTGGAAAGCAACCGCCGCGCTTATGAAGCCATCAAGGCAGGCAAGTTCAAGGAAGAAATTATTCCCATCCGGGCCGTGAAGTATGCAAAAAAGAACGGCAAGCGCGTTCGCGAATACGTGACGTTTGACACGGATGACGGTGTGCGTTGGCCGGCAACGATCGAAAACATGGCCAGATTGAAATCGCCCTTCAAGGCAGGCGGTTCCGTGACGGCGGCCAACTCTTCGCAGATGACCGATGGCGCAGCTTTCTCTATGCTGATGACGCCGGAAAAAGCAAAGGAATATGGTCTGAAACCGATTGCCAAACTGACCCATTACGCAGTGGCTGGATGCTTGGCGGAAGAAATGGGTGTCGGCCCGTCCGTGGCGATTCCCAAAGTTCTGAAGATGGCCGGTTTGACGACAAAAGACATTGATGTGTATGAAATCAATGAAGCCTTTGCGTCACAGGCAATTTATTCCTGCCGCGTGGTCGGGATCGAAGACCGCTATTGGGCGGGTGACATCAACCCCAACGGCGGCGCGATTGCCATCGGCCACCCGCTGGGATGCACCGGAGCCAAGCTGACCGCACAGCTTCTGCACGAAATGAAGCGCCGCGGTTCAAAGCGTGGTATTGTTTCCATGTGTATCGGCGGCGGTATGGGCGCGGCGGGTATTTTTGAAATGCTGTAAGCGAGACCCTCCAGCGTTTGGCTGAAAGAGCCGCCTGAGCCCTTCCGCCATAGAAACATCGATGGCGGAAGGGCGGGCGGCATTTCTTTTTTGAGCCACTAAACACTCTTTCTGACAAAGAGTGTTTTTGCTTGAAACGGGGGAAACTTTAAGCTATAGCACACGGCAATTGGGCGGTTAACTCAGCGGGAGAGTGCTACCTTCACACGGTAGAAGTCGCTGGTTCAATCCCAGCACCGCCTACCATTTAAACATCAGGGATTATCCTCTCACGGTTAATCCCTTTTCTTCTTTTATCGAAATCAATGAAAAGCAATCAAGGCACAACATCCGGCATCCGGTCGGGTCCGATCCTATTTCTCTGGGGCGTCTCGGTTTGCTCGGTCGTTTTTCTATCGCTTGTGCCCCGGGTGGAGTTACCGGTCGATTTCCGGAACGCGGATAAAGTCTATCATTGTGCGGCATACGCATGGCTGGCGCTCTTGCCGGTCATGGGTTTTGCCGATCGGCGGATAGCGCTCTTTGCCGCGCTCTCCATGATCCTTCTGGGTCTGTTATTGGAAGTGGGACAGTACTTTATTCCCGGGAGAATGTTTTCAATCCCCGATGTCCTCGCCAACATGCTGGGGGTGGCTCTTGGTATTTTTTCGTGGCGTTTTATTGGAAAAAGATGGGGATGACAAATAGTTGCGGCCAAAATGGTTTAATCGGGTGAAAATCACCTTTTTGTATGAAAGTGATTTTCCGCATTTTGTTAAGGGTCTGTTCCCCGTCTTTCTTTGTCCTGTCAGGTTTATTTTGCCGCTGAAGCGGATGCGAAATCTTGCGGAATTGACGAAATGCACTCCCAGAAGTTTTATAACTCCGGTGATGTAACGCTCGATATTACGAATGATACCATCGATAACTGGACGGCAACCGCGAAACATGACGCGGGTAGTGTCACCCATGCGATAGACAAGAACGGCAGGATTACGCCGTAAAGAAAAAGATTTCCTTATAACGGTTCCGTGATTGTTTTCATCGTGGCCAGGTATTGCCGGCAGAGGTAACGGTAGGCTTCGATGCCGTCTTTCGCGGCCGCTTTGTCTTTGTCCGTTACCTCCCGCGTGATTTTGGCGGGATTGCCGGCAACGATTTTTCCGGCGGGAACGCGCATGCCTCTTGGAACCAGCGATCCCACGGAAACGAAAACATCTTCCTCGCAAACAACATTGAATAGGATAATGGCGCCGATGCCGATCATGCATCGGTCGTGGATGTGGACGTCATGCAGAATGACGCCATGCGCCACGGTGACGTCATTGCCGATGACGGACTCGGAGCCGGGATAGACATGAATGACGGAGTTGTCCTGCACGCTGGACCGGTCGCCGATGATGACCGGACCGAAGTCCGCGCGGATGGAAACTCCCGGCGCGATCAGACATTCGTGGCCGAGGCGGACGTCGCCGATCAGGACCGCGGCGGGGTGAACGAAAGAATCGGACGGAATCTGCGGTTTTTTCCCTTCAAATTCGTACAGGGCCATAGCCATCCCTCTGATGTTTGTCAGGTTAAAGAGATATTGACCGAGCCGCCCCGGCCGAAAATATCGTGCAGATGGACGTAGCCTTTTAATTTTTTCTTTTCATTGACCACGGCCAGAGAGGTTATTTCTTTTTTCTGCATGAACTCGACGGTTTCCGCCAGCGACGCTTTTTCATCGATGGTTTTCGGGTTGGACGTCATGACGCGGTCAATCGTCAGGCCTTCAAAGGACGATCCCCGGCTGACGATCCGGCGCACGTCTCCATCGGTCAGAATTCCGATCAGGTGGTTCTTTTTATCCGTCACCAGCACAAAACCGACATTCATCCGGTCGATCACTTCGATTGCCTGCCGGGCCGGCGCTCCGGTGGTTACACGCGGGATTCTGTCCCCCGTGATCATGGCGTCCCGGACGCTTGCCCGAAGCCTGGCGCCCAAGGAGCCGCCGGGGTGGAACTTGTAAAAATCCTTTTCCCGGAATTTCCGTTTGTCGATGAGCGCGATGGCCAGCGCGTCTCCCATGGCCAGCGCGGCGGTGGAGCTGGAGGTCGGCGCCAGGCCGAAAGGGCAGGCTTCCTTTTCCACGGACACGTCAATAACGATGTCGCTGCTTTTGGCGAGCGTTGAAGACAAAATGCCGGTAAAGGAGATGATCGGCGCGCCGATTTTTTTGACCGAGCTGATGATCGGCAGCAGCTCCCGCGTTTCACCGCTGTTGGAAATGGCCAGCAGAATGTCTTTTTTGGTGACGATGCCCAGGTCGCCGTGAATGCCTTCCACCGGATGGAGGAAAAGCGCCTGCGTTCCCGTGCTGGTCAGTGTGGCGACGATTTTCCGCCCGATCAGGCCGGATTTGCCGATGCCCGTGATGATGACACGCCCCTTGCACTGAAAGATCAAATCGACGGCGCGGGAAAAATTCCCGTTGATCTTATGAACCAGATTCAAAATACTCTGCGCTTCGATTTTCAGAACTTCTCTGGCGCGTGAAACAGCGGTTCGGTTGCCGCTCATGTTTTTGTTGTGCACGTGATTTCCTTTTAGGCCCGTAAATCCGGCGCCTCCGGATAGTTAGCAAAAAATACCGGACAAAACAAGAATCAATTACTCATGAATTTTATTTGACAGACGCTGTAAAATCCATCATGGTTGCGCACAAGGAAGCCGGTTGGGGATTTTTCAAACCAATAATGTAGTGCGGGTCGCTTGTGACCTCGCGCCGCCTCGCGCCACCTTTAGGTGGTTAGGTGGCTAGGTTATTAGACCCGCCGAACACTCATGCAGGGTGAAAAGTGACGCGTCTAAAGGCGCGCCCTGCTTTGGCTATAACCAAAAGCGCCGCAGTCAGGAAACCGTTGCGGCTTCTCTTGCGGGGGCAGGAGAGGCTTCCAACCGGTTATTATAAAAATTGACCACTGCCCCAATTTTTTGAGAATTTGACAATGAAAGCTGTTTTTCTATCCGATGCGCACTTGAAGCGCGCGGCCGATGAGCGCTATGGCTGCCTGATCCGTTTTTTGACCGAGCTCGGGGAAGGCAGGGTGCGGTTCCTGGCCGGCGATGAAAAAGCGGGTCGCGTCAACACGGCCATTGATGATTTGTATATTCTCGGCGATTTTTTTGATTTTTGGTTTTGCCGTCCCGACCGTATTTACCCGGAATTCCAGCAGGTCATTCGCAAGCTGGTGGAGTTGCAGCAAAGAGGCGTCCGCATTCATTTGTGCGAAGGAAACCATGATTTTTTCATGCGGGAATATTTTCACGACATGCTGGGAATGGACGTCATCGAGGAATCGGCGGCGATTGAATTGGATCACGGTCGTGCGTTTATCGCCCACGGCGACACGCTGGACGAGAAAAATGTTCTTTACCTCGCGTTGAGGAAGATTTTGCGCAGCCGGGCTTTTTATCATTTCCAGCGCCTTATTCCCGCGCCCGTCTTATGGGCGATTGCCGGCTTCAGCTCGGCAACCAGCAAAACTGTAACTCTTGAAGACGGGGAGGTTCTGGTTGAAAAAATGTTTGCCCGCGCCGCGCAAAAACTGTTCAAAGAGTTTGATACGGTGATTCTCGGGCATTGCCATGTGCCCGTGCTGCGTTATCTGGACGGAGAAGACCGGAGAAAAACCTTTGCGGCGCTCGGTGACTGGATCTTCCACAACTCGTTTTTATATTACGAAGACGGCCAATTCTTCATGGGGAATTACCCGGTCGGTCTGGGGAACCGGCGGGAATCATTCG
Organism: Smithella sp.; assembly: GCA_012510495.1. Taxonomy (GTDB): domain Bacteria; phylum Desulfobacterota; class Syntrophia; order Syntrophales; family Smithellaceae; genus UBA8904. The sequence continues at coordinate 81,556 of JAAZHX010000314.1, read as the reverse complement.
GTGAAAAACTGGACATCCCCGCTTCTTCGTGCTAGGAAGCGTCAACTTCTACAAAAAAAGAGAGATTATAGACATTATGAATTTTGGCGGAATAACCCCCGAATGTTCACTCGGCAACGCGCGATTTGTAGTCGTTTCCGTTCCCTACGATCTGACCTCGACCTATCAGCCCGGCAGCCGCCGGGGTCCGTCAGCCATTATCGAAGCGTCCGCCAATATGGAGCTCTATGATGAAGAACTGAAGCAGGAAACGTATCAGGCCGGCATCCATACCGCCGCGCCGGTGGACGTGGACGCCCGCGGACCGAAATATATGATCGGCGCCGTGCGCAAAAAAATCAGGCGGATCGTTGCCCGGGAGAAAATCCCTGTCATGCTGGGCGGCGAGCACAGTATTACGCTGGGAGCGGTGCAGGCGGTTGCGGAGAAATATCCGAAGTTGACGGTCCTGCAATTTGACGCGCATGCGGATTTGCGCGACAGTTATCAGGAGTCGCCCTATAATCATGCCTGCGTGGCCAGACAGATCGCCGGATTTTGTGATCTGGTTCAGGTCGGCATCCGCAGCATGAGCAAAGAGGAAGGGGACTTCCTTCCCACGAGCAAGGTCAAATCGTATTCGGCGGACTATGTTTTCGAGCATCAAAACTGGGCCGAAACGATAGCCGGACAAATCGAGGGCGACGTCTATGTAACGATTGATCTGGACGTTTTTGATCCTTCTGTCATGCCCGCCACCGGAACGCCTGAACCGGGCGGCCTTTTTTGGCGTGACGTGCTCGGCCTGCTTCGGCTGGTGTCTCGCAAATGCAGTGTGCGCGGGTTTGACGTGGTCGAACTGTCCCCTCTGCCCGGCATCGTCGCGCCGGATTTCATGGCGGCGAAGCTAATCTATCGGTTCATGGGGTACCTGATAACATAAACGCCGTTTTTCAGGCAAGCTTACCAAATAACCCCTTGACAAACAAAGGAGATGATGTTTTAAGGTCACCATCTTACAGGGATTTTATCGCGGGGTGGAGCAGTTTGGTAGCTCGTTGGGCTCATAACCCAAAGGTCAGAGGTTCAAATCCTCTCCCCGCTACCAAATAAAATCAAGCACTTAAGATATTTTCTTGGGTGCTTTTTTATTGTCTGAAAGTAACTTCCAACCCTGCCTCCAGCGATCGAAGGGAAGGGTGAACGGCGGGCGCCGGGGCGTTGTCCCCGCGGAAGCGGAAACCAGTTCCTTTGTAGCCGGATGCCGGCCTGCGAGGTTGTGTCAGAATGGTCAAAAGCCGTTATTTCCGAGAAGCCTGCTCTCGAGAAGTCGGGGGGCGGGAATCCAAGTTTGCTCTGTCGTTTCCCACAATCTCCTGGCGGGAATCCATAGTCTTTTAATAATAATGGATTCCGGGTCGCGCTTCGCTTCCATAGATGACAAAATAGGAATTGTGACACAGTCTCCTGCGCCGGCAAGACGAATAGGTAAAACAAGGAAGATTTTATTTCATTTGCTTTCGTATTTATGCTATGTCTAGCCTCGAAGGAATTCTTCCGCCGCTCAGGTTTGAAATGGGGAGGTTGGGAGTCGATGGCAGTTAACTCCAGAAGAAACCATTCATCCGGAACTGTTGCCCAAAAAAAATCAACAGGCAGGCGAAAAGCAAAAGCTCCATCCAAACCGGATGTTTCATCCGGCAGCGCCGGACGTTTGCACACAATCGATTTTTCAACAATTTCCAAAGACATCCTGTCCGCCGTCGGCGTCGCGATTTACATCGTTCAAGACGGCAGATTCGTCTATTGCAGTTCCCTGTACAAGACCATTACCGGCTATTCGAACGAGGAGTTGATTCACCGGAATTCCTTCGAATACATTCATCCGGAAGACCGGGATCAAACCAGAAAAAACGCGATTGCGGCGTTGAAGGGGGAGCGATCCGAGCCTTATGAATACCGGTTTATCAAGAAAAACGGCGAAATCATGTGGATTCTCGAAAGGGTGACTTCCATTCCCTACGAAGGAAAACCAGCCGCGCTCGGCAGTTTCATGGACGTCACCGAACCCAAGCGGATGGAAATGATTATTCGTCAGAGTGAAGAGAAATACCGGAACATCCTGGAAAATATCGAAGACGGGTATGCGGAGATTGATCTTAAAGGCAACCTTCTCTTTTTCAACGAGTCTTTGTGCCGCATGCAGGGATATGCAAGAGATGAGCTGGCGGGCTTGAATTACCGCCGGTTGGTGGATGAAGAAAATGCGGCGAAGGTGTTTGCGTTCTACAACCGCGTTTTCAAAACGGGAAAATCGGAAAAAGACGTCCAGTATGAAATCATCACGAAAGATAGGGTTCGAAAATCCATTGAAAGTTCCATCACGCCCATCAAAAACGAGGCCGGCCGGACCGTCGCTTTTCGGGGAATCCTGCGGGACAGAACCGGGCTCAAACAGGCAGAGGAGGCCCTGCGCCAGTCGGAGGAAAGATACCGGACGATTCTGGAAGAAATGGACAACGCCTATTTTGAGGTCGATATTGCCGGGAACTACACTTTTATGAACGACGCCGCGTGCCGTTTGATGGGATACCAGAAGGAAGAGCTGATCGGTCAAACCTTCCGCAAGCAGGTGGATGAAGAAGACACCAAAATTCTCTATGATGCCTTCGGTAAAATTTACACGACTGGAAAGCCGGTGAGAGGCGTTTTTTACAAATACGCGCGTAAGGACGGATCGATGCGCTATGCTGAAATTGCCGGGTTTCCCCTGTGCAACCCGAAGAGCGAGATCATCGGTTTTCGCGGCATCGGACGGGACATTACGGAACAAAACTTCTGGAGGAAGCCCTGCGGCGCTCCGAGGAGAGATACCGGACGGTTATGGAGGAGATTGACGAATGGTATTTTGAAACCAATCTGTCCGGCGACCTTGTTTTTGTCAACGGCGCCATTTCCCGTGATTTGGAATATTTCCCCGATTCGTCGGCCCCCGTCAATTTCCGCGTCTTCTTCGATGAGAAGGAAGCGGACCGGATTTACGATACGTTTCACCAGGTGTATAAAACAGGCAGGCCGGTGAAAAATTATCCCCTGGAGTTTGTCCGGAAGGACGGCAGACGGACCTTCGCGGAGATTTCCATTCTTCCCGTGCGGGATCAGGCCGGCAAAATCTGCGAATTTCGCGGTGTGGGCCACGACATCACCGAACGCAAAAAATCCGAGGAGCAGATCCGGTATCTGGCGACGCATGACGGGTTGACGGGTTTGCCCAACCGCGTCCTTTTCAACCAGATCCTCCAGCATGCCATCCAATCGGCGAAGCGCTACGGAAGAATGTTTGCCGTTTTCTTCATCGATCTGGACCGCTTCAAGATGATCAATGACACGCTGGGACACGACGCGGGCGACCAGTTGCTCCGGGAAGTCGCCGCACGCTTCAAACAGACGCTGCGCACGGTGGACACTATCGCCCGCCTGGGCGGGGATGAATTCGTTGTTTTGATCGAAGAGATAGAAGATTTGAGTTACGTTACAACGGTTGCCCGGAAGATTCTATCCGCCGTCTTGCAACCGATAACGATCATGGGTGAGGAATGCCGTGTCACGGCCAGCATCGGCGTCAGCAGCTACCCGAAGGATGGTGAAGACGAACAATCGCTGATGAAAAATGCCGATATCGCCATGTATTGCGCCAAGGAGGACGGCAAGAACAACTACAAACTCTACTCGACGGATATTAAAACGCAATCCATCGAGCGGTTGTCGATAGAAACCCATTTGCGTTTCGCGCTGGAAAGAAATGAATTTTTTCTGCAATACCAGGCCAGACTAGACGTCAAGACGGCCGAAATTACCGGTGTTGAAGCTTTGCTGCGCTGGAACAATCCCGATCTGGGCATCGTAACGCCGACACGATTCATTCCGGCGGCGGAAGAAATGGGAATGATCGTTCCTATCGGCCGGTGGGTTTTAAAAACCGCCTGCCTCCAGAATGTAGCCTGGCAAAAAATGGGGCTTCCTCCCATATGCGTGTCCGTCAACTTATCCGCGCGCCAGCTCACCGATGACCATCTGATTGACGATATTCAAAGGGCGATCGATGAATCCGGGCTGGAACCCCGTCTGTTGGAACTGGAAATTACTGAAAGCGTGGTCATGCGTCATCCCGCCCGTATCGCTGTTCTCGGCAAAATCAAGGAACTGGGCGTGCGCCTCGCGATAGATGATTTTGGGACAGGGTATTCCTCTCTGGCGCAGATAAGGCATTATCCCATCGACACCTTGAAGATAGACCGGTCTTTCATGCGGAACATCCTGGCGAATCCCGAAGATAAGGCGATTGCCAGGGCCATCATTTCCATGGGGCGGATGTTAAGCCTTACGGTCGTCGCCGAAGGGGTGGAAACGGCGGAACAGATGACCTTCCTTCAGGAGCATGCCTGCGATGAAATACAGGGGTTTCACTTCAGCTTGCCCGTTCCCCCCGAACAATTTGCCGAGCTTTTGAGAAATCATTCCCCCTCTTCAGGAAAGTCCCGCAAGTAAACCACAGTATTTTCTTGACATCCGAAACCGGGTTTTTTTATGGTTCGCCCATGCATAATCAATATACGATTCAAACGTCGCGGTTGTTTGTTGCAGTCCTGATTCTGGCTCACGGAAGATCGCGGTCCGATGATGGAATCCCTGCGGGCGCGCCATTTTGAACGTGACGATGCGGCCTCGCGCCAGGCGCAGGATTATTGGTTCGATATTTCAAATCTTTTCGCGCGCTTGATCTATTTCCTTCATGTGCCGGTCGGTCGGTTGGCCGATCTTGGGCGGGAGCAAAAACCCCGTGACCGGGAAAAAACTGCTGTGACTGACTACGACATGTGATATGTGCGTGCGTGGCGGGAGAAAAAAAGACGCTTTGAGATTACCGCCGGAAAAGAGAGGGTATGCAAGTATTAAAATTTAAATTCGGGGCCAGCGGTGAGAGAGTGGACGCATTTGGAATACGTTTTTTCGGAGATTTCGACGGCAGAGTGGAACACGGCGGAACCTCCAGCGAAATTCTTATTGATCCGGATGTTCCCCCCCATGACCACGCATCAAAGAGTCACCCTCTGGTTCATGTTTGAAAAAATCCGGCCGTACGACAAGGTTTCCCGCATGCTGGATCACCTGTCCGCAGGCCTGAAAAACAGGGGATACACGATCAAGATTTCATCGTTCGACGGGCTGGTGGATACGACCTCGCCGGAATACGACAACAAACCCGAGCGACGTTTTCCCGCCTCCCGCAGGATGCACGGCTGCAACGCGGCCACCGGCTTTTCCGTGACGGCTGAAAAAACAGATGGGAAATTGAAGTTTTCATCGAAAGAAATATTCTCCATCAAAGAGGTGGCCGTGCAACTCGGTCAGGAAATTTACGGCCGTCCCTTGAAAATGATTTCGCTCCAGCCTTGAGAAACGGACAGGCCCTCTGGCGGTTCCTTTCCGGCCGTTGCATCGAATCCGTCACCTTCGGAATTGAAACCCTTTGTCTTGAAACAGTGTCGGACGGGCGTCGACGACGTTTTCATCATAGAGGCTCCCTCTGTTTTTCCTGATCTCATCCAGCGCCTGTTGCGCGGCGGGGGATTCCGTCCTGTGCGTGGAAAATGTTGATAAATTATCGGCAATAGGGTATCCAGAGAAAAGGTTTTGCGCCAGAAAACAGCCCGGGGATGAGCGAAAATGCGGATGCTGAACCCATTGATCAGGAAATACAATTCGCGGAAGATTTCCATGCAGTATCTTCTGTTGCTGATCCCGGCCATATTGCTGCTTTTTCTTGCCTTCGGGTTTGTCGCGTACCACCTGGGCAAACCGGAAGCCCTGAAAACCAATTACGAGCTTGCCGAGGCGGTTACCAGGAAAACAAATCAGGCGCTCATACGGTGGCTGGAGGAGCAGATCCGCACGGCGCAAACCATTGCCCGCGATCCGAGGATTATTGCCGTCACTCTTTCGCCTTCCGACCCGCAGAAAAGAGCGGACGCGCAAAAATACCTGTCTGAGGCGCACGCGCGTTATTCCTATTATGAAAACATTCCCCTTGCCGTAAAGCTGGCCCCGGGCCGGACGATTGCCGTGGACGTTCAGGGGGAAGAAAGAATCATCGGCAATGGAAATTTCTTCATTGATACGGTGGGAGGCAAAACGATCGGGAAATGCGGCCCCGGATTCAGCTACATCAAGAGTGTTTTCGAGGGGGAACCGTACTTCATCAGCGAGGTATATCCCAGCATTTTCAGAGGAAATCCCATTTTTGTCGTCGCCGCTCCCATCGAGCATGAAGGCGAGGTTATCGGCGCGACCGTTGTTGCGCCGAGAATGGATTATTTCACGGAGTTTTTTGTTGAAAAATCCGTCATCGGCGCGACCGGCTACCTCTCGATGATCGATCACGACGGCATGATCATTTCCCATCCGCAAAAATCGCTGATTCTCAATCAGAAAGGCCCGGCCCTCGTGAAACCCGTGATGGACAAGATTGCCGCCGGTGAATCTTACTTTCTGTCCGACTTTGCGGGCACCGTCAAGGCCTACTATGTGGAAAAGCTGACCACGGCCCAGTTTCACATGGAGGACAGCTGGTATATCGTTTTTTGCCGGAACTACGATGAGGTGCTCTCCGACATTTTTGCTTTGCTGTTCAAATTGTTCATCAGCATGCTTCTGGTCGCCGTCGCCGTCGCGCTGCTCGTCTATTTCCTGACGCGAAACCTGATAGGCAAGCCGATGGAAAAGCTGACCGGCGCGGCGGACAGCGTCGCCAAAGGAGATCTGCGCGTACAGATCGACGCCGGCGGCGGCCGCAATGAAGTGGGTCTGCTCAGCCTCTCCATCAGCAAAATGACACGAAGCATTCGGGAGCAGACCATCCGGATTCGGGAGGCGGTTGATACTCTCAACGCAACCACGGCCTCCATCGTTTCGGCATCGGACCGGCAGGAAGCGGCGATGAAAAGCCTCGAAGGAAATGTGGCGCAGGTGGGGGTTTCTTCCAGTCAGATTTCGGCGACGTCTCAGGAGCTGGCCGGAACCATGGAGAGCGTGAGAAATGCCGCCGGTGAGGCGTCCCGGCTGGCCAATGCCGGGCAGGCGAGCCTTTCCGGTTTGCAGGGTGCCATGCAAAGCCTCTCGGTGGGAACGGACAGCATCTCGGAAAAACTCGCGTTGATGCGCCGGAAGGCGGCAAGCATCGACAGCATCATCGCGACGATTACCAAAATTTCGGATCAGACGAATCTCCTGTCGCTCAACGCCGCCATCGAAGCGGAAAAAGCGGGAGAATACGGAAGAGGCTTTTCCGTCGTTGCGCGGGAAATCGGGCGGCTGGCCAATGAAACCGCCATTGCGACGCTGGATATTTCGGACATCATCGCTGAAATGCAGGCCTCGGTCGTGGATGGCGTCCGGGAGATGGACCATTTTCGAGAAGAGGTTGCCCGCGGGGTCGGCTCCGCCGGAGAGGCCACGATGCAGCTCACACAGGTCATCGACCGGGTGGCCAATCTCAGCCCGGAATTCGACAAGGTCAATGAAGGCATGCGCTTCCAGTCTCTGGGTTCCCGGCAGATCAGCGAGGCCATGGCCGAACTGAACGCCGGCGCGGCGCAGTTGACCGGTTCCCTGTCCCAGTTCAAGGCCGTCACACAGCAGTTGAATGCCGCCGCCAGAGGATTGAGTGATACCGTCTCCCGCGCCATCGTGTGATCCCGCTTTTGCGGGAAACGGCCGCGCGCCGGAAAGACCCGGAGGTTTTATGAATTTAGGACTGCAAAATAAAATAGCCATCGTCGCCGCGGCAAGCCAGGGACTGGGCAGGGCAGCGGCGCGCCAGCTGGCGCTGGAGGGGGCGACGGTCGTGATCTGCTCCAGGAGCGAAGAGGCAATTACGCAAACGGCTCGGGAGCTGCGTGAAGAAAGCGGCTCGGTTGTTCTTCCCGTGAAAGCCGATGTTACAAAACCCCAAGACATCAGCCATCTGGTGTCGGAAGCCGAACAGCGCTTCGGTGCGGTTCATATTCTGGTCAACAACGCAGGCGGTCCTCCGGCGGGCGACATACTCGCCCTGACCGACGAAGACTGGCTCAGGGGCCATGAACTCACGCTGATGAGCGTGGTGCGTCTGACCCGCGCCGTGCTGCCCGTGATGGTGCGGCAGGAATGGGGCAGGATCATCACCATCAATTCGATCGTCGCCAAACAGCCCATCGATGAACTGCTGCTCTCTTCCGCGGTTCGCCCCGGCATCGGCGGCCTTGCCAAAGTGCTGGCCAACCAGTACGCAAAATACAATATTACGGTAAACACCGTGTGCCCCGGCCACATTCGAACCCGAAGGCAGGAGGAGCTTGCGCAAACGCGCGCCCGAGCGCGGCGGATCTCCGTCGAACAGTATTTTACCGAAACGGCCGCCGCCATTCCCGCCGGAAGACTGGGCCGGCCGGAAGAAATTGGAAACGCCGTGGCGTTTCTCGCATCGGAACAGGCCGCCTACATCAACGGTGTGAATCTGCTGGTGGACGGAAGCGCGGCCAAGGGCGTTCATTGATGGGAAAAAAACGAAGCAGCCAGTCCAGGCTGAAAAAAGATGTTCTGGACCAAAGCCTCTGCACCGGCTGCGGAGCGTGCGTGGGGCTCTGTCCTTATCAGGTGATTTACAAAGACCGAACCGTTCAGCTTTTCGACTGTGACCTGCCCGACGGCAAGTGCCGCGCCTTTTGCCCCCGAACGCCTTCCGATCTGCCGCTTCTTCGGGAAAGTCTTTTTGACGCTTTGGACGCGACCGACGAGATCGGTCCGGTGAAGGAGTTTTGGATCGCGCGCGCGAAGGATGCTGGACTGCGGGCCCGCTCTCAGCATGGCGGCACAGTGACGGCGCTCCTGAGGCTGGCGATGGCCGAAGGATGGATCGATGCGGCGATTGTTTCCGGCCGTCTGAGTGAACGGGCGCCCGAAGGACATATGATCGACGACGCGGGAGCGCTTGCGGACTATGCCCGAAGCCGCTTTTGGGCGGCGCCGACCGTCGCCGCGTTCCACCGGGCGCCGAAAGACGAAGGCCGCAGAATCGGCGTCGTGGCCACGCCCTGCCAGGCGCTCGCGCTGGCCAGAATCAGGACGGCAAAGATTGACGGATACCACAGGGGTAAAACGCTTTCGCTGGTGATTGGTTTGTTTTGCGGCTGGACGTTCGCGCTCGAACATTTTCAAAATCTTCTGGAAAAATATCAACTTTCCGCGGAAAATCTTATCGGCATGGACATTCCGGCGGGGAAAAACATTCTCGAGCTCAGCACGGCGGAAGGCGCAGTGAATGTGCCGATGGCCGAGGTGGACGCCTGCGTGCGCGAGGCCTGCCGCTACTGCGTCGATTCCACGGCGGAGTTTGCCGATCTGTCCGTCGGCGCCGCCCGCTATGGCCGGAACCCCGGGGAAATGCGGGGTTGGAACCAGGTGATTGTCCGTAGCGAAACGGGGAAAAAACTTGTTTCGCTGGCGCGCAGCCGGGGGGTTCTGGAATTTCGCAAAACACCGCAAGAGGCGCTTCACGAACTGAAAAGCGCAGCGGCGGAAAAAAAGAAAAAAGCGCTGGCCCGCATCATTGTCAAAAGTCGATCGCCGGAGAATTTGCTGTATTTGAACCCGGACGATCCGGTTGTAAAAAAATATTTAAAGGAATTGCCTGAAGAGGAAGCGAGGCCTGTGTTGAAAAAGAGGGGCGCCCAATGACCAGATTGCTTGCACCGGCCGGATCCAGAGTTTTGTTTCTGGGAAATGAAGCCATCGCCCGAGGCGCGTTGGAAGCGGGAGTGTCCGTGGCGACCGGATACCCCGGCACGCCTTCTTCCGAGGTGATCGAATCACTCGCGATGGTGGCCCGCGAGCGTCATCTATACGTGGAGTGGTCGGTCAACGAAAAAGTCGCGCTTGAGGTGGCGGCGGCCGCGTCTTTCGCGGGGCTGCGTTCGATGGCGGTCATGAAGCAGAACGGCGTGAATGTGGCGTCGGACTTTCTGCTGCACCTGACAGCCTCGGGAACCCGCGGCGGCCTCGTTCTGGTTTCCTGCGAAGACCCGGGAGCGCTTTCCAGCGTCAACGAAGGGGAGTCGCGCTACTTTGCCGGCATGCTGGAGATGCCGCTTCTGGAGCCGGCGGATTTTCAGGAAGCCAAAGACATGACGAAATGGGCTTTTGATCTCTCCGAAGCAATCGGCAACGTCGTGATGCTGCGCTCCGTCACCCGCATGTCGCACGCCAGCGGAAACGTGATTTGCGGAAAATTCCCGGCGAAAACCCGCAAGGCGGCGTTTTGCTGCGACGGACCGATTATGGATTCGCAAACCGGGCCGATGATCAGCACGCCGGTGGTGGCCAAGCATCTGCTCCGCCGGGAAAAGCTCAAAACCGTTCACGCCCTTTTCGAAAAAAGCCCGTTCAACCGTTACACGGGCCCGGCCCGGCCCGATCTGCTCATCATCACGGCCAGCGCCTGTTTTCTTTACGCAGCCGAAGCGGTTGAAATGCTGGGCCTTCAAAAGCGGGTGGGCATTTTGAAGCTCGGGACCACCTGGCCTCTGCCGCCGCGCCTGGTGTCCAGACATCTGCAGAGAGCCGGAAAAATTCTGATCGTCGAAGAGGTGATGGCGTTTCTGGAAGAAAACGTCAAGGTTCTGGCCGCCGGCGACCCGAAGCTTTCAGAGGGCAAAACATTCTTCGGCAAGTACGACGGGACGCTTCCTTTGGCGGGGGAGCTCAACCCCGATATTGTGGCGGACGCCCTGGCGAAGATTTTTAAGATCAAGCGCGCTGCGCTGCCGTTTTCCTATCTGGAGGAGGCGCGTAAAACGGCGGCGCTGCTTCCCCCCCGGGAGCAGACGTTCTGCGCCGGCTGTCCGCACCGCGCGTCCTTCTGGAGCATTCACAACGCCATTGCGCTGGACGGCCGCGAAGGATTTGTCTGCGGCGACATCGGCTGCTATTCGATGGCGGCGCTCACGCCGGCCAACGGCTACTGGACCATGCCGACGCTTCATTCGATGGGGTCCGGCACGGGGCTGGCGAGCGGTTTTGCCAAACTCGGGCCGTTCGGATTCAAAAAGCCCATTCTGACGGTCTGCGGCGATTCCACATTCTATCACGCGGTGATTCCGGCTCTCATCAATGCGCGGCACAACCGCGCGGACATCACGTTCATCGTGCTGGACAATCAGGGAACGGCCATGACGGGATTTCAGCCGCATCCCGGGATCGGGGTGAACGCCCTCAAGGAAAGCGTTCCGTCCGTCGATATCGCAGCTATCTGCCGGGCCATCGGCGCGAAGGTGGTGGTTTGCGATCCGTTTGACCTTGCGGCGACCGGAGAGATTCTGACTGATTTTCTGGCCGAAAAAGGTTCGCTCAAGGCGCTGATTCTGCGACAGGCCTGCGCCCTCAGCCCTGGAAAAAAGGGGAAAAAAACATTCGAGATGAAGGTGGAAGAAGACTTGTGCCTGGGGGATGCCTGTGGCTGCAACCGTCTGTGCACAAGGATTTTCCGCTGCCCGGCTCTCGTCTGGGACCGGAAAAAGAAGAAAGCGGCCATTGACGAGGTGGTCTGTGCCGGCTGCGGTGTCTGCGCTTCGGTTTGTCCGCAAAAAGCGATCATAAAAATGCAGAAAACGGTCTTGTGACCTCGCGTCGCCTTTAGGTTATTATGAACGGTCTCATTATTGAAACCGTTTTTTACGGGGGGATTAAACCCATGAAACCAAAATCTCAAAAAGTCACCCTCAACCTGATTCTCACCGGCGTGGGCGGACAGGGCAATGTCCTGGCGTCCCGAACGCTGGCGGGCATGCTGGTGGACGCGGGTTACGTCGTGACTATCGGCGAAACGTTCGGCATGTCGCAGCGTGGCGGGTCGGTGATGAGCCATCTGCGTATTTCTCCCGCCGCCGTGAAAAGCCCGCAGATTCCAGGAGGCGGCGCCGATGTGATCGTGGCGCTGGAACCGCTGGAAGCCCTCCGCGTTCTGACGGCCTACGGCAATCCCGATGTTTCGCTGCTCTCCAATTCCCGTCCGATCGACCCCATTGGTGTGATTACAGGCGAGCGCGACTATCCTTCCGAAGAAACGATCCGGGACGCTTTTACGCGCCTCACGGCCCGGTACTGGCTTTTTGACGCCACGGCCGCAGGCCTTGCCCTGGGCAACCCGGTGCTGAGCAATATTGTCATGATCGGCGCGCTGGCCGGGACAGGTCTTTTGCCCATCGACCGGCGGATGTTTGAAAAAGAGATTCGCAAAACCCTGCCTTTGGAAAAATGTGCTTTAAATCTGAAGGCTTTCGACGCGGGTTTCCCCATGATCAAATAAGGGTTGACGATCCGACTCTAAACCTTATATTAATTCTCCGGCAAATCCTTTTCCGAGGTAAAATTTTATGACCCACATCTATCGTGCGATAAAAGTCAGCGACCATGTTTACTGGGTGGGCGCCATCGATTGGTCGATCCGCGATTTTCACGGCTATACCACGCCCCACGGCAGCACGTACAATGCCTACCTGATTCTGGCGGATAAAATCACGCTGATCGACACCGTCAAGAAGCCCTTCCTGGAGGAAATGCTGGCGCGGATCGCGTCCGTAGTCGACCCGTCCAAAATCGGCTACATTGTTTCCAATCACTCCGAACAGGACCATTGCGGATGCCTCTCTGAGGTGGTCGGGCGGGTCCGGCCCTCAAAAGTGTTTGCCTCCGCCGTCGGGGTGAAAACCCTGAGAGATATTCTTCACAACGATTATCCGATCCAGGCGGTCCGGGACGGGGAGACGCTTTCCCTGGGCAACATGGATCTGACCTTTATGGAAACGAGAATGATTCACTGGCCGGATTCCATGTTTACGTTTCTGGCCAAAGACGGCCTGCTGTTTTCACAGGACGCCTTCGGCATGCACCTGGCGACGTTCGAGCGCTTCGCCAACGAACTGCCGGCCGATATGTTGGAATACGAAGCCGCCACGTATTACGCCAACATCGTTTTGCCTTATTCGCCGGTGGTCCTCAAAACCCTGGAAAAAACGGCGGCGACGGGTTGGGAGATCAAAATCATCGCGCCGGACCACGGGCCCGTCTGGCGCAAGGACTTGGGCTTTATCCTCGGGCTGTACAGGAAATGGGCCGAGCAGAAACCGGCCAACAAAGCGGTGGTAGCCTATGCGACCATGTGGCAATCGACCGAATGTATGGCCAAGGCGATCGCCGAATCCCTGGCGCAGGCGGGTGTGACCGTCAAAATTCTTTCGCTCAACGAAGCGCACCGCAGCGAGGTTATCTACGAACTTCTTGAAGCGGGAGCGCTCCTTGTCGGTTCGTCCACGCTCAACAACAACATGCTGCCGCAGATGGCGGACGTGATGACGTATATCAAAGGGCTGAAGCCGGCCCATCTGATCGGTGCGGTGTTCGGCTCGTTCGGATGGAGCGGCGAGGCGGTGAAAGATCTGGAGGCGGCGCTCAAAGAGATGAAGGTGGAGTTGGCGGCTGAAACGGTTTCCGTCCGGTATGTGCCGAACGCCGAAGCGCTTCAGAAATGCCATGACCTCGGAAGGGACGTTGCTTCTGAACTGGCCAAAAGATTATCCCAATCCTAGCGCATGTGGAATATCATGAAATAAAACGACAAGGAGGCGAAAAATGAAAAAGTATGTTTGTGAAGTGTGCGGTTATGTTTATGATCCGGATCAGGGAGACGAAGAAGGCGGAATTCCCGCCGGCACACCGTTCGAAAAACTTCCCGAAGACTGGACCTGCCCTGTTTGCGGTGCCGCTAAAAGCGAGTTTGTGCCGGAATAAGCATTTATCAAGAAAGGTTTAAGCGATGGATCAAAAGATTCGTGAAGCTCTTCGCGAGGCCTATGTCGGCGAGGCAAAAGCCTCTCTGCGGCTTAAAATGTTCGCCGACAAAGCCGACCAGGAAGGCTATTCGCAAATGGCGCGCCTCTTTCGCGTGATTGCTTTTTCTGAAGAAATCCACGGCAAGCGGGCGCTGCGCGTGCTCAGGGAGATCAAAACGACGGAAGAAAACCTTGCGGAAAGCTTCGAGTCGGAAAAAACGGTGGCGGAAATCGCCTATGACCGTTTTGTGAAGATAGCGGAGCAGGCGGGCGACAAGCAGGCCCTTCTGCACTTCAGCCAGAGCCGCGATGTGGAGGAAACGCACGCCAAACTCTACAAGCAGGCCATGAACCACTTCATGGAAGAGCGCCAGGCCGTTTATCATGTCTGTATGGTTTGCGGTTACGTGGCGGACGGCGTATTGCCTGAGGAATGTCCGGTTTGCGCGGCGAAAAAGGACCAGTTTACAACTTTTGACCGGTAAGGCTGGGCGTTTGTGATGGTGTATGGTCGAATGGCGCCGGTTCTGCTGGCGATAATGTTGCTGATTCTGCCGCAGCAGGCTTTCGGCGCGGACAAACCTCTGTGGGAGGCGGGCATCGGCGGCGGTTTTCTGATGATGCCGGATTACCGGGGATCGGACAAGATGCGGCCATACCTGCTGCCTTTCCCCTACGCCGTTTACCGGGGCGGTTTTATTCGCCTGGAGGACAAAAGACTGACCGCGCGGATTTTCCAAACCGACCGTGTAACCCTTGACGCGAGCGGCTACGGCGCCGTGCCCGTCAAAAGCGACGACAACGATGCGCGCCGCGGCATGGAGGATCTGGATCCCACTTTTGAGTTTGGCCCCGCATTGCGGGTCAAGTGCCTGAACTCCCGCGAGAACGGGTATCGCCTGGGTCTGGCCTTTCCGGTCCGGGCGGTTTTTTCGACGGATTTTCGTTCCGTTCGCTACGAGGGATGGGTCTTTGCCCCCCGGTTGAACTTTGAAAAGGCCAACGTGATTCCCCGAACGGGACTCTATCTGGGAATTTCGACCGGCCCGATGTTCGGCGACCGCGGCTACCATCAGTATTTTTACAACGTGGAGCGCGCCTACGCCGCGACCTGGCGTCCGGCCTATGAGGCGGGCGGCGGATACAGCGGCTCAACCATGACGGTCGGGCTGGGAAAAAATTACAAGTCCTTTCGTTTTCACGCCTTTGTCAGCGCGGATTTTTTGCAGGGCGCCGTTTTTGAGGACAGCCCATTGGTCAAGACGAAAACGTCCTGGATGAGCGGGTTCAGCGTCACCTGGGTCTTTTTGAAATCGCAGAAGACCGTGACGGACGATACCTTTTATTGAGGAGACGGACGGCGATGATTCAGGGAACATTTTTAACGACTCTTCTCCTGCGGTGGCTGGTCATTACGGCGGCCATTCTCCTTGCGTCAAGCTTCCTTCCCGGCGTTCACGTGGCTTCCGTGCCGACTGCATTTCTTGCCGCCGCGATTCTGGGAATTCTGAACACCTTCCTTCGTCCCGTCCTGCTGCTTTTGACTCTGCCGCTGACGGTTCTGACGCTGGGAATTTTCGCCTTTGTGCTCAATGCCCTCCTGCTGCTTCTGGTGGCCTATTTCGTGCCGGGTCTGGAAATTGAAAGTTTTTCCTGGGCGTTTCTCGGCGCCCTGATGATCAGTCTTGCCAGCTGGCTGGCCAACCGTTTCATTTATCGGCCAACCGGCGTCCATCGGGAGAAACCCGACGTGATCGATCTGGAGCGGGGGGGCGACGGGAAATGGCGCTAGGCACAACGCTCAATCTCACCCCGGCGATGAAGCAGTACGTCGAAATCAAGGAAAAATATCCGGACTGCATTTTGTTTTACCGCATGGGCGATTTCTACGAGATGTTTTTCGAAGACGCGCTTGTAGCCGCGCCGCTTTTGGAAATCACGCTCACCTCCCGTAACAAATCCAGTAAAGACGCCGTGCCGCTGTGCGGGGTTCCCTATCACGCCGCTTCCGGCTACATCACAAAGCTTGTGGAAAAAGGGCACAAGGTGGCCGTCTGCGAACAGGTGGAGGATCCTAAAAGCGCCAAAGGCATCGTCCGGCGGGAAGTCGTCCGTGTGGTCACGCCGGGGCTGGTTCTGGATGAGGAAAGCCTGAAAGCCGGGGAAAACAACTATCTGGCCTGCCTTACTGCCGGTCCCGACGCACTGGGCCTGGCGTTTCTGGATCTTTCCACCGGTGAATTTTACATCGGCGAATTTCCGGGGCGCGAGGCGCTTCTCGCCGCCGCGGGCGGACTGGCCTTCCGGGAATTGCTGGTGGCCGGAAACTTTCCCGACCCGGCGCTGATCAAAATACTGGAGGCCCAGATGCCGTCCGTTTGCGTCAACACGATTGACGCGGCCGGTTTTGAGCCCGGGCGGGCTGATGAGATTCTGCAAAGGGAGCTGGAAGCGGCGGTACTGGAAAAATCGGGCCTGCGCAACTTCCCCGCGGCGAAAATTGCCGCCGCCGCGATTCTGCGCTATGTGAACGCCACGCAGCAAGTTCGCGCCGGCCACATTTCCGCCATACGGAAATATGCGCCCCGGAATTATCTGATGCTGAATGAGGCCGCGCGCAGAAACCTGGAAATTTTCGCGACGCTGCAGGACGGAAGAAGCGCCGGCTCCCTCTTTGCCCTGATCAACGAAACCCTGACGCCGATGGGAGCCAGGCGCCTGCGGTGGTGGATGGGGTATCCGCTGACGGCGCCTGAAAAAATCCGCGAACGGCTGGCGGCCGTCGCGGAAACCAAAAGCAGCCATGCGGCGCGCGAACGCCTGCGCAAAACACTTTCTGGCGTCTATGACCTGGAAAGACTGGCCGGACGAGTTGCGCTCCTGGCGGCGACGCCGCGCGACCTCGTCGCGTTGAAAACGTCCCTTGCCGTTATGCCCGGCCTGCGATCCCTCCTGGAAGAGTTTACCGCGCCCGCTCTGATCGCCCTGCGTAAAGGCATGACGGACATGCCCGCGACGGTTTCGCTGCTTTCCCGGGCGCTCGTCGCCGATCCTCCTTCCCGCGTCCAGGACGGGGGATTTATCGCCGCGGGTTTCGACGAAGAGCTGGATCGCCTGCGCTCCATCAGCTCCGACGGCAAAAAATGGATTGCCGCGCTGGAGGCCCGTGAGCGGGAGACCACGGGCATCCATTCCCTCAAAGTCGGCTACAACAGCATTTTTGGCTACTATTTTGAAGTGACCAAAGCCAACGCCGCGCTGGTGCCGGACTCCTATGTGCGCAAGCAGACGCTGGTCAACGCGGAGCGCTACATCAATCAGGAATTGAAAGAGTTTGAACAGACGGTGCTGCACGCGGAAGAAAAAATCCGCGAGCGCGAAAATGATCTGTTTGGCGCGCTTCGCGAAAGCCTGTCGCCGGATATCCCTGAAATTCAGTTCAACGCATATTGCGTGGCCCAACTGGATGCGATCTGCGCACTGGCCCAGGCGGCCGAGAAGCATTCCTACAGCTGCCCGGAAATTGACGAAGGCGATGTCATTGACATTCAGGACGGCCGCCACCCGGTGGTCGAAGCGGCCCTCCAAAAGGAAGCCTTTGTGCCTAACGACACCCTGCTCGATCTGCGGCAAAACCGCCTGCTGGTCATTACCGGGCCCAACATGGCCGGCAAATCCACGTATATCCGGCAGGCGGCCCTGATCGTGCTTCTGGCGCAGATGGGCAGTTTTGTTCCCGCGTCCCGCGCCCGCATCGGCGTGGTCGATAAAATTTTCACGCGGATTGGCGCGTCGGACAGTCTGGCCAAAGGCCAGAGCACGTTTATGGTGGAAATGATGGAAACGGCTCAGATTCTGAAGGAGGCAACGCCCCGCAGCCTGGTGATTCTCGACGAGGTGGGTCGGGGAACTTCGACGTTTGACGGCTTGAGCATTGCCTGGGCTGTGGCCGAGTTTATTCACGACTTCAGAGGACAGGGCATGCGCACGCTCTTTGCCACGCACTACCACCAGTTGACCGATCTGGCCGCGTTTAAGCAGGGCGCGAAAAACTACAACATTGCCGTCAAGGAGTGGGGAGAAAAAATTATTTTCCTGCGCAGGATCATGGAAGGCGGGGCCAGCCGCAGTTACGGCATCGAAGTCGCGAAAATCGCCGGCGTTCCGGAGGATGTCATCGCCCGGGCCAGGGAAATTCTGCACAATCTGGAGAAGGGGGAGTTCGACGAGATCGGCATGCCGCGAATCGCCCGCGGCAGAAATGTCCGAAAACCCGCCAACCCGCAGCTGAACCTGTTTACGGAAAACGAAGACATCGTGCTGGAAGAGCTTCGCCGGCTGGAGGTTTCTTCGATGACGCCGCTGGACGCGCTCAACAAACTCAACGAACTGAAAAGCAAATTATGAAAAAGAAAACAGGAGCGGCATCGGCCCATGACCCGGCGGTCCTTTAAAAAGCGCATCGGAATGCTGATGCTGGCGATGATCGTCCTTGCGGCGGGGGTGTTTTATGCGCCCCGGTTTCTGGTGTATTCCACCGGCTGCGCCCGGGCGGATGCCGTCGTGGTTTTGCTGGGCCCAGTTTTTAATGACCGAGATCGCTATGCCAGGGAGTTGATGAACCGGGGGATGGCGGACGCCCTCATGATTCCCGCGTATCAGGAGCTCTTCATTGTCGATCAGAGGAGGCTCAAACCCGTTGGGGAACGGAAAACCCCCGGCCGCCTCAAAAAGAATCAAGGCGCCGGAGCTCCGTTGTACTACGAGGACACGCATCTGGAGCTGATCGAGGCGAAAAAAATTATGCGGCAATACGGGCAGACGACGGCGATCTTTGTCAGCTCTCCCTATCACATGCGGCGCATCCGCATCATCGTCAGCAAGGAATTCGGTTCGCCCGACGGCTGTTGCTTTTTGCCGACACCCTATGAAAAGGCGCCGGTGAACGCTTGGGAGCTTGGGGCGTCCGACTGGAAAAAGGTGGCCAGAGAATACGTGAAGATTGCATGGTTTCTCGTTTATTTCCCGTGGACCCCATGACCGCTTAATGGTCTTCTTTCAGATACGGAAGCGCCAGCTGCACTTTTTTGAGCGCCTGTTTTTCAATCTGACGGGCGCGTTCGCGGGTGATGTTGTATTTGTCTCCGATTTCCTGCAGGGTCAGCGGATCATCCGCCATGACGCGGTGCAAAATGATGTAGCTTTCCCGCTCGCTGAGCTTGGCCAGAGCGCCGGCGATGTGCCGTTTGACCAGACTTCGTTCTTCATGCTTGATCAGAGAGACTTCCTGATTGTCGGCGTCGTGGGTGAGAAAATCGATATGGGACGCGTTGCCGTCGTCACTGATGAGCTCATTGAGCGACAGATCGCGCGAGCCCATCCGCAGATCCATTTCCTTGACCTCGGAGCCCTTGACGCCCAGTGAATCGGCAATCTCGCTGAATTCGGGATTCTTCTTGGATAGCGTTTCCAGTTGCCTCCTGGCCTGGCTGAGCTTGAAGAAAAGCTTCCTCTGCGCCTGTGTGGTTCCGATCTTGACGATGCTCCAGGATTTAATCAGGTAGTTCTGAATATAGGCGCGAATCCACCAGACCGCATAGGAAATCAGGCGGTAGCCTTTCTCCGGGTCGAATTTTTTGACGGCATGAATCAGCCCGATGTTGCCCTCCTGAATGAGATCGGTCAGCTTGAAGCCGTAGTTGCGGTATTCGTGAGCGATCTTCACGACAAACCGCAGGTTGGAAACGATGAGCTTTTCCGCTGCTTCCAGGTCACTGTCTTTCTTCAGACGCATCGCCAGCTTGAATTCTTCCTCGGGGGTTAAAAGGGGAAAACGGTTGATATCGGCGATGTATAAGTCCAGAGTGCCGGTGACGACGGGTAACTTCAACGGTCTGGCCTCCTCGATGAACAAAACATGGCTGTTAGATACCGAAGAGTCCATTGGCGGTCAAGCAAATATTTTCCCCCGGGCGGCCGTCCCCGTCTTGACAGGCGGGCGCAAAATGCTTATTCTATTTTCAAAAGATCCGGTGAATGCTTATGAAATCCGTAAACAAGACGATGATCGAATCAGCCGTCAAGCTGGCGAAGGAAGTAAAAGCCGACTGTGTTCTCGTGTGCGTGGACGTTCTGGGCGAGCTGGCGGATCTTTCCGAAGACGAGAGAAAATCGATTCGGTTTGTTCTGGTCATGAAAGAGTCCGAAGACCTGCCGGCGAAACTGCTGCCGGCGGCAAAGAAGCTGGAACTTCCCGACGTGAATCTGACCCGTGTCGGAAAAATCAAGATCGCGATCGCCAAGGGCATTGTTTCCGGACTGTTCAAAAAAGGAGACAGAATTGTCTGCCTGTCCGGAGTGCCGAAATTCGGCTACGCGGACAGCATCTTTTTCATTGACGTGGGGCGCGAGTTTGAAATTCTGACGTCCGACGACATCAGCGATGTCGTAGATTCCGTCCAGCCGGAGGTTTTCAACGCGGCGCTGAACATTGCCTGCGAGCTTGCCGCCCAGGGGCGGGAAGGCCGGAAGGTCGGAACCATTTTCGTGCTGGGGGATGATGAAAAAGTTTTGCAGCTTTCCCGGCAGATGATCATTAACCCGTTTAAGGGGTATTCCGAGGAGCAGCGTAATATTCTGAACCCGGAGCTGGAGGGAACCATCAAGGAATTTTGCGCCATTGACGGCGCGTTTGTCATCAAGGCCAACGGCGCGATTGTTACGGCAGGCAGGCATTTGAGCGCGGCGCTGGACAGCAGGGATTTTCCGTCGGGGCTGGGCAGCCGCCATATCGCCGCGGCGGGCATCACCAACGTGACCAAGGCGGTGGCGATGGTGATTTCCCAGTCCTCGGGAGATGTCAGCATCTTTAAAAACGGAAAGCTCTTCGTGACAATTGAAAAGCCCGTGGAATAGAGAGGAAAGGTATGAGATTTGATAAATTCACCTTGAAAGTCCAGGAAACGCTTCAGGACGCGCAGACGCTGGCCGCCTCGCTGGGGAACCAGTCCATTGAGCCGGAGCATCTGCTGGCGTGTTTTTTACAGCAGCCCGATTCCATCGCCTCCGCCGTCCTGACGAAGCTGGGGGCATCCCCGCAAAAAATAGAACAGGAACTGAACGCTTATTTGAAAAAGCAGCCCAGTGTCGGAGGCTCGGGCGCGGGCCAGGTGTATTTGGGCGGCAGACTCAACCGGCTGTTTGACCAGGCCATGACCGAAGCGGCACAGCTCAAGGACGAGTATGTGAGCGCCGAGCATGTCCTGGTTGCGATGTCCGAAGAGAAGGAAGGGGAGGCGGGCAGAACGCTGCGCCGTCACGGTGCCACGAGGGACAATATTTTCAAGGCGCTGGTTGATATTCGCGGCAATCAGCGCGTGACGGACCCCAATCCGGAAGGCAAGTATCAGGCCCTCGAGCGCTACGCCAGAGATTTCAACGAACTGGCTCGCAAGAGCTCGTTCGACCCGGTCATCGGCCGCGACGAGGAGATCCGCCGCATTATGCAGGTGCTCTCGCGGCGCACCAAAAACAACCCGGTGCTGATCGGCGAACCGGGTGTCGGCAAGACCGCCATCGTGGAAGGCCTCGCCCAGCGTATCGTCAACGGCGATGTGCCGGAAAACCTGAAAGGCAAGCGCGTGATCGGTCTGGACATCGGCGCTCTGATCGCAGGCGCGAAATACCGGGGGGAATTTGAAGAAAGGCTCAAGGCGGTTTTAAAGGAGGTCACGAGCGCCCAGGGAGAGATCATTCTCTTTATTGACGAAATTCACACCGTGGTCGGAGCGGGCGCTTCGGAAGGCTCGATGGACGCCTCCAACATGCTCAAACCGGCGCTCGCGCGCGGGGAGCTGCGCTGCGTGGGCGCAACGACGCTGAACGAATACCGCAAATACATCGAAAAGGACGCGGCGCTCGAGCGGCGCTTCCAGCCGGTGCTGGTCAGGGAGCCGACGGTCGAGGATACCATCGCCATTCTGCGCGGCCTCAAGGAACGCTACGAAGTGCACCACGGCGTGCGGATCAAGGATTCGGCGATTGTCGCCGCGGCCACGCTCTCCCACCGCTACATCACCGACCGATTTCTGCCGGACAAGGCGGTGGACCTGATTGACGAATCCGCGTCCCGCCTCCGGATCGAACTGGATTCGATGCCGTCCGAGATCGATGCGGTTGACCGCAGGATCATTCAGCTGGAAATCGAAAAGCAGTCCCTCAAAAAAGACACGGACAAAGCCGCGACCGAGCGGCGCGAAAAGATTGGAAAGGAACTGGCGGAACTCCAAAGCGAGATGGACCGGATGAAGCTGCACTGGTCGTCGGAAAAGGAAATCATCAAAAAGATCCAGCAGATCAAAAGCCGGATGGAGGCGCTGAAAACGGAGGAAGCGGGTGCCCAGCGCGAAGGCAACCTGGCGCTCGCAGCGGAAATTCGCTACGGCAAAATGGTGGAACTGGCCAGGGAACTGGAAGCCGACCAGGCAAAGCTGGAAGAGGTTCAGAAAAACAACCGGATGCTCAAGGAAGAAGTCGATGCCGAAGACGTGGCCGAAGTGGTTTCCAACTGGACGGGGATTCCGCTTTCCCGCATGATGGAAAGCGACGTGCAGAAACTCATTCACATGGACGAGCGCCTCGGGGTGCGCGTGATCGGCCAGGACGACGGAATTGCGGCGGTCTCGGCGGCGCTGAGGCGTGCGCGCTCCGGCCTGCAGGATCCGAACCGTCCCATCGGGTCGTTTATCTTCCTGGGGCCGACCGGTGTGGGCAAGACGGAACTGGCGCGGGCGCTGGCGGAGTTCATGTTCGACAACGAGCAGGCCATGATCCGCATTGACATGTCCGAATACATGGAAAAGCACGCAGTGGCGCGCCTGATCGGCGCTCCGCCCGGTTACGTGGGCTATGACGAAGGTGGCTACCTCACAGAGGCCGTCCGCCGCAAGCCTTACAGCGTCCTGTTGTTCGACGAAATCGAAAAGGCGCATCCGGATGTCTTCAATATCCTTTTACAGATACTGGACGACGGCCGGCTCACCGACGGCCACGGCCGCACGGTGGATTTCAAGAACACCATCGTGATCATGACCTCCAACGTCGGAAGCGGGTGGATCCAGGATCCGTCGCTTTCCGAGGAGGAAGGGAGAAACCGGTCGATGGAGGCGCTGCGCGCAACCTTCAAGCCGGAGTTTTTGAACCGCATCGACGACATCATCATGTTCCATTGCCTGACGCTCGACGACATTCACCGGATTGTCGGCATCCAGCTCGGGCTGATCGATAAACGTCTGAAAGAGCGCAAGCTCTCCATCGAATTGACAGACGAGGCGAAAAAATATATAGCGGAAGAGGGCTACAGCCCGGTTTACGGGGCCCGGCCGCTCAAAAGGTCGCTGCAGAAACTTGTTTTGGACCCGCTGGCGATGGATATTCTGGCAGGCAAATTTACCGAGGGCGACCACATTGTCGTTGGCGTTTCGAAAGGGGCGATCGCTTTCAGCAAGAAAGGCTGAAAGCCGAAGACTGTAAAGATGTACCGCCAGGGAACGATCGCGACCGTTCCCTGGCGGTACATCGTGAGGGAGGCGTTATGGCAGAAGAAACCAAAGGCGAAGGATTTGTCATCAGGGACAGGCGTTTTTCGGAAGAACCGGAGACCGGGGCAAAAGAAGAGCCGGTATCCGTAAAAGCGGATGAGGACAAAGGGCAGACAGACAAAACTCCGTCAGAACCACAGGAGTATCCCTCTGTTAACTTTACGAATTTTGTCATTTCGCTTTCCACATCCGCTCTGTTTCATTTTGGCGATTTTCCGGAGGTTGAAGGAGAGAAAGCCGAAAAGAATCTTCCGGCTGCCAAGCAGACCATCGATATTCTGGACATGCTCCAAAAGAAAACCGCCGGAAACCTGGATGCCAACGAAACCAGCCTGATCGAAGGGGTGATCTACGAGCTGAAAATGCGTTATGTCAAAGAAAAAGGCTGAAATGCGAAGGCTGGCGCCCGCAAAAATCAACCTTTTTCTGCGAATTTTGCGCAAACGGCCGGACGGCTACCATGATCTGGCTTCCGTCATGCAACCGATTTCCATTTTTGATGAACTGAACTGTTCCCTCCGCCCGGAGGGAATTGTTCTTTCCTGCCCCGGAGCCAACCTTCCCACTGATGAAAACAACCTGGTTTTCCGGGCAGCCCGGGAGCTTTTCGAACATGCCGGCTATCCGGGCGGCGTTGACATCACGCTCTCC
Organism: Smithella sp.; assembly: GCA_012510495.1. Taxonomy (GTDB): domain Bacteria; phylum Desulfobacterota; class Syntrophia; order Syntrophales; family Smithellaceae; genus UBA8904. Next base: position 57,405 of record JAAZHX010000314.1, on the reverse strand, counting down.
AAGCGGATTCCTTCGGCCGCCGGGCTGGGAGGAGGCAGTTCGGATGCTGCGGCCACGTTGCTGGCGCTCAATGACCTGTGTTCACTGGGCTTGAGCAAAGCCGAGCTGATGAAGCTGGGGGTGAAACTTGGTGCAGATGTTCCTTTCTTTATTTTTGGCCGGACGGCGTTTGCCTCAGGTATCGGCGACCGGCTTCAGGTCCTGGAAAACACGCCAAAATTGAATATGGTTTTAATCAATCCGCCCTTTTCCTTTTCCACAAAAACGGTGTACGAAAACCTTAATTTCACGTTGACAAAAAAAGAAAATAATTATAGCATTCCGCGATTTTACGCACTGGGTGATGTAATTCGGGAATTGCATAATGATTTAGAAGCTGTATCGATGAGGATGCGTCCCGAATTGGCAGATTTTAAACAATTGCTGATCAACGAAGGCGCCCTGGGTGCATTGATGTCGGGCAGCGGTCCCACGCTATTCGGTCTTTTTACCGATGAAGGGTCGGCCAGAGAAGCGCGGAATGCCATTGAAAAAAAAGTTTCCGGAGACTGTCGCGTTTTCTTTGCCCAATCCCTGTAGGGTAAATACGAATTCTCCCCTGACGAAGAACTGCCCGGTCAAGTTTTAAATCGAAGACGTTGGGGCGTCGTCAAGCGGTAAGACACAGGATTTTGGTTCCTGCATTCGGAGGTTCGAATCCTCCCGCCCCAGCCAAAAACATTGCGGAGAAATATTTAAATGCTGGAAAGAATTAGGGTATTTACCGGAAACGCCAACCGGGAGCTTGCCCGGAAAATCTGTGAAAGACTGGGGGTTCCCCTGGGCAACGCTAATGTAACCACCTTCAGCGACGGCGAAACCCGTGTGGAGATTGAAGAGAATGTGCGGGGCATGGATGTTTTCATCATCCAGTCCACCTGTACGCAGGTGAATGTTACCCTGATGGAACTGCTCATTATGATCGATGCCATGAAGAGAGCGTCTGCCGATCGCATTACCGCCGTCGTGCCCTACTACGGATATGCGAGGCAGGACCGGAAAGTGGCGCCCCGCGCGCCCATTTCGGCCAAACTCGTCGCGGATTTGATGACGACGGCCGGCGCCAACCGCCTTTTGTCCATGGACCTGCACGCAGGCCAGATCCAGGGCTTCTTCAACATTCCTGTGGATAACCTCTTTGCCACGCCGGTGTTGATTGATTACATGAAAAGAGATTATCAGGAAGATACGGTTGTCGTTTCCCCGGATACCGGCGGCGTCGAACGGGCGCGGGCGTTCGCCAAAAGACTGGGCGCCTCTCTGGCGATTATCGACAAACGCAGGGAAGGTCCCAATGAGGCCCAGGTGATGAATATCGTCGGCAACGTCAAAGGGAAAAAGGTTGTGATTCTGGATGATATGGTGGATACGGCGGGAACCGTCGTGCAGGCGGCACAGGCGCTGATGGACGCGGGCGCGCTGGAGGTGTCCGCCTGTTGCACGCACCCGGTTTTATCCGGTCCGGCAATCGACCGCATCAACAAATCCGCCATCAAGGAATTTATCGTGACGGATACGATTCCGCTTTCCGAAAAGGCGGCCCAATGTGAAAGAATAAAAGTATTGTCGGTATCCGTCCTGTTGTCCGAAGCTGTGCGCCGTATTTATTACAACGATTCAGTAAGTTCATTATTTATTTAGGAGGAGAAGGGTCCATGGAAATAACCGATTTGACGGCCGTGGTGCGTAAAGAACAAAAGAAAGGACCGGCCCGAAGGCTGCGGCAGCAGGGATTTGTGCCGGCCGTTTTTTACGGCAAAGCCACGGAAAACATCCCGCTGGCCGTGAAAAGCAGCGATCTGGTCAGGCTGCATAAGGAAAAGAAAGACCAGGCTTTTATCAAATTGCTGATCGATGACGGCGGGAAAAAAATCGAGAAGCTTTCCCTGATCAAGGAATTGCAGATCCAGCCCCTGAGCGGGAAATTCTACCACGCTGATTTTTATGAAGTGGATATGAAAAAGAAGCTGGCCTTTGACGTCGAACTGAACTTTACCGGCAAGCCCGTCGGCGTGGAAAATGGCGGAGAACTCCAGCATATCAAGAGAGACGTCAAAGTATTGTGCCTGCCGACCGACCTGCCCAAACGCATCGATGTCGATATTTCAGATCTTGAAATCGGCCACTCTCTGAAAGTGAAAGACATTCAAATTCCTGATGGCGTGACCCATCTGGATCCGCCGGATGCCGCTGTTGTGTCCGTTGCCGCTGTTCGGGTCACAAAAGTCGAGACGCCTGAAGAAGCTCCGGAGGCGGGCGCCGAGTCTGCGGAAGGTGCCGGCGCCGCTGCTGAGCCGGTGAAAGAAGAAAAGGAAAAAAAATAAGGCGTCAGGGGAATGATACGGGAGATCATGCGTCTCTTCAGCTTTGGAAAATATCTTTTCCGGTTTCAAAAAGAGAGAGGGCGTATGGTTTATCAGGTGATCGGACTGGGCAACCCGGGAAAACGCTATGAATCGACCCGGCACAACATCGGCTTCATGGTAGTGGAGAAGCTGGCCTCCAGATGGAAGATAGAGCTAAAACACAAGAGTTTCAAGGCGTTGTGGGGTAAGGGGGCCATTGACGGGAAAAACGTTCTTTTAGCCCAGCCGCAAACTTTCATGAATTTGAGTGGTACTGCCGTCAGGCAATTGCAGTCGTTCTTTAAGACGGATATCAGCAATCTCATCGTTATTCACGATGATCTTGACCTGCCTTTTGGTTCCATCCGGATGAAGGCGGGCGGGGGAACTGCCGGTCATAAAGGGCTGTTATCTATCGAGTCTAATTTGGGAACTTCCGGTTTTATGAGGGTGAGATTGGGTATTGGCAAACCAGTTGACAAATTCCGAATAGAGGGTTATGTGTTGGAGCCTTTTCGGAAGGAAGAACATGAAGTGCTGCCGGATGTTATCAGCCGGGCAGCCGATGCATGTGCTGAAATTGTTTTAAACGGTCTGCAGAAAGCCACAGGCAAGTATCAGACAAAAAATATGAATTTTCTTAAAAAGGAGGAATAGTTGATGTTTAAGAACAAACGAAGTATTTGGACATTGATGCTCAGCAGCGTGATGTTTCTGCTTGCTGCCGGGACCGCGTTCGCCGGTGAAGCAAATATCAAGCTGCCTGACTTGCATCAGGTCGTATTTATGGGCGGCTCACTTGCCGGGATGACCATTCTCAATGTCGGCTTGATTATCTGTCTGATCGGCTTGGGATTCGGTCTCCTGCAGTACGTGCAGACCAAAAATCTGCCGGCGCACAAAGCCATGCTTGATGTTTCCCAGACGATTTGGGAAACTTGTAAAACCTATCTTTTACAACAGGGCAAATTCCTGCTCGGCTTATGGATTCTGATTGCTGTTTGTATTGTTTACTATTTCGGCTATCTGGAGGAGATGGGCGGATCAGCCGTGATCATCATCCTGATTGCCTCTGTCGTGGGTATTCTTGGTTCCTATGCGGTGGCCTGGTTCGGCATCCGGATCAACACGGTGGCCAACTCCCGCGCCGCATTTTCCTCCCTTTCAGGTGAACCTCTCAACATCGTTAACATCTGCCTGCGTTCCGGTATGAGTGTGGGCCTTGTTCTTGTCAGCATTGAGTTGTTTGTCATGCTGATCATTTTGGCCTACATTCCGAAGGAATTAGCCGGTGCCTGCTTCATCGGTTTCGCCATCGGTGAATCCCTGGGCGCTTCCGTGCTGCGTATCTGCGGCGGTATCTTCACGAAGATTGCCGACATCGGTTCCGACCTGATGAAAATCGTCTTCCACCTTCCTGAAGATGATCCGAAGAACCCGGGTGTTATCGCCGACTGTACTGGTGACAACGCGGGCGACAGCGTAGGCCCCTCGGCGGACGGTTTTGAAACTTACGGCGTAACCGGCGTTGCCCTGATTACCTTTCTGGCCCTGGCGCTGGCTTCCACCCCGGAGATGGGCGGTCGTTTGATTATCTGGATTTTCGCCATGAGAATCCTCATGATCCTGACCTCGCTAGCCTCATACTTCATCAATAATGGGATCAGTAAGTCCGCTTTTTCCGGTAAAAAAGAATTTAATTTTGAACATCCATTGACGAACCTGGTCTGGATTACTTCAATCGTTTCCATCGCGGTTACCTTTGTCGCCAGTTATTACCTGCTGGGCGATCTGCCTGAACAGTATACCGGTCTGTGGTGGGCGCTTGCTATCATCATCAGCTGTGGCACCATTGCAGGCGCGCTGATTCCTGAATTCACAAAGATTTTCACCAGCACTTCGTCCCGTCACTGCGAAGAAGTTGTCAATGCCTCCAAGCAAGGCGGTGCTTCACTGAACATTCTTTCCGGTCTTGTTGCCGGTAACTTCTCCGGTTTCTGGCTTGGCATGGTTGTCATGCTCCTGATGTTTGTTGCTTACATGGTGTCGAAGCATGCGGCTGTTATGGCGATTATGCCGGAGGCTTTTACCTTTGCCGCACCGGTCTTTGCATTCGGTCTGGTGGCCTTCGGCTTCCTGGGTATGGGCCCCGTGACCATCGCAGTGGACAGCTTTGGACCGGTTTCCGACAACGCCCAGTCCATTTATGAACTGTCTTTGATTGAATCACGTTCCGATGTGAAAGATATCGTAAAAAAGGAATATGGTATCGCGCCTGATTTTGAACTGGCCAAACACTTTCTGGAATCGGCTGATGGCGCGGGCAATACCTTTAAAGCAACGGCCAAGCCCGTGTTGATCGGAACCGCAGTTGTCGGCGCCACCACGATGGTATTCGGCATTATCATTTTGCTCGAAGGCCTCTTCGGGAATGTCATTGCCAAGCTTTCGCTGGTTCAGCCGGAAATCATTCTGGGGTTGCTGGCCGGCGGCAGCGTTATCTACTGGTTCACCGGTTCTTCCATTCAGGCGGTTGTTACCGGTGCCTATCAGGCGGTCGTGTATATTAAGAAGAACATCAACCTGGACAAGAAGGAAGCCTCGATTGAAGACTCCAAGGAAGTCGTCAAGATTTGTACCCAATATGCACAGAAGGGAATGATCAACATCTTCATTGTGATCTTCTTCATGTGTTTGGCGTTCTCCTTCTTTAACCCCTACTTCTTCATCGGTTATCTGATCGGCATCGCCTTCTTCGGTCTGTTCCAGGCGATCTTCATGGCCAATGCCGGCGGCTGCTGGGACAACGGCAAGAAAATTGTCGAAGTTGATATGAAGATGAAGAACACCCCGCTGCATGAAGCCAGTGTTGTCGGAGACACCGTCGGCGACCCCTTCAAAGATACGTCTTCCGTATCTCTGAACCCGATTATCAAATTCACGACGCTGTTCGGTCTGCTTGCAACGGAAATTGCAGTTGCCATGACAAACACGAATTTGAAATTGGGTCTGGCGTGTTTCTTCCTGCTGGTTGCTCTGGTTTTCGCGTATCGTTCTTTCTACAGCATGAGAATCGCCAGCGATAAACTGGGCGAATAATTTTACATCACCTTTAAGCAAAAAGGGCGCTCCCTGAAAAGGAGCGCCCTTTTTTATGCTTCATTATCCGCGCGTATTGCCGTTCGGACGCTTGTCGTCTTTTACGACGGTCCATCCGGGCGCGCCAGATTTTCAAAGGTCGTGAACCGGTCCAAAAACGCAAGCTTGACCAGGCCGGTGGGGCCGTTGCGCTGCTTGCCGATGATGATTTCGGCAACGCCTTTGTCCGGGTTGTCGTCGGATTTGTTGTACACCTCATCCCGGTAGATAAAGGCGATCACGTCCGCGTCCTGTTCAATGGCGCCGGATTCACGCAAATCCGCCATTTGCGGCCGCCGATTGGGGCGGTCTTCCACCTTGCGGTTGAGCTGGGATAAGGCAATGACGGGCAACCGGAGCTCCTTGGCCAGCGCCTTCAGCGAGCGGCTGATTTCGGAGATTTCCTGCTCGCGGGAACTCTGGTTGCCCTGCGCGCGCATCAACTGGATATAGTCCACGACGATCAGTCCCAGATCGCGGTCCGCTTTCAGGCGGCGGGACTTTGCCTTCATCTCGAGAACGGTGATGGCGGGTGTGTCGTCAATGTATAACGGCGCTTCGGAGAGCCTGCCTGCCGCACCCGTCAGCTTCGGCCAGTCGGTTTCGCCCAAAAATCCTTTGCGCAGCCTCTGGGAATCAACCCTGGCTTCGGAGGCGAGCAGGCGGAAAGCGAGCTGCTCCTTGGACATTTCCAGCGAAAAAATGGCGACCGGCGTCTGGGTTTCCATGGCGGCATGCTGGGCGATATTGAGAGCAAAGGCGGTCTTGCCCATGCTGGGGCGTCCGGCGATGATAATCAGATCCGAATCCTGCAGGCCGGAAGTCATGTCGTCGATTTTATCGAATCCGGTGGCGACGCCGGTGATCAGCTCCTTGCGGGTGAAAAGATCCTCGATGGCCCGGAAGCTTTCCCGGACGATATCTTTGATCGGATAAAAAGACGTCCGCACCTTGTTTTCGGAAATTTCAAAAATACGGTGCTCGGCTTTATCCAGCACCTGATCGACATCGGAACCAGTTTCATAACAGCTGTTGATGATTTCGGTGGCGGATCCGATCAGGCCGCGCAGAATCGCCTTTTCCTTGACGATCTTCGCGTAATTGGCCACGTTGGCGGCCGAGGGGACATTGTCCACCAGCGATGCCAGATAAGCGACGCCGCCGACCGAATCCAGCAGGCCCTTATCCGTCAGGGCGTTGCTGAGCGTGATCAGGTCCACCGGCTCGTTTTTATCGGCCAGCTGCTCGATGACGGAAAAAATCTTCCGGTGCGCTTCGCTGTAGAAATCATCCTTGTGGAGGATTTCCTGCGCCGCGTTGACGGCGCTGTTCTCCAGCAGAATGCTGCCCAGAATGGATTGCTCGGCCTCAATGTTTTGAGGAGGCAGTTTGTATAAGGAAGGATCGATGTCTTTCATGATTCTTCGCCGACAACATTGACGTTGATTTCCGTTTCAACGCCAGGGTGGAGTTTAATGCGAACCTTGAATTCCCCCAGGGATTTGATCGGTTCATCGTGCACAATCATTTTGCGGCCGATCGCGAAACCTTTCTCCCCGAGAGCGGCTTCGATGTCTTTGGAGGTAACTGAACCGAAGATCTTGTGCTGGTCGCCCACCTTGCGGGAAAGCGTCAGCGTCACCCGGCTTAAGCGGGTGGACAGGTCCTGTGCGTCCGCCATTTCTTTTTGCACTTTTTGCAGAATATTTTTTTTGGTCTGTTCGAAGGCTTTGATGTTTTTATTGTCCGCCTCAACGGCCAGGCCCTTCGGGATCAGCAGATTGCGGGCGTGGCCGTCGCTGACTTTTACCAAGTCTCCGGCTTTGCCCAGGGAAGGCACGTTTTGTATTAAAATCACCTTCATGGTCAAACCTCCTGTCAGGAATATGTCGTTAATCTGTCGTCCGGTCTTTGCGGAGATATTTACGAAAATCAACCCAGAGATTAAAGAACCCCACGGTTGCTATAGATATCATAAGCATTTGCTGAATCGCAATTAAAAAATAAACAAGAAAGCGGAAAAACGAGGAGATGTTTCGCTGTTGAAAAAAGAAGCTAACAATAGCAAGACCTTGCAGAAAATAAATAAATGACACGGCAAGCAGAAGATTGATGCCCAGAAAGCGGACAGGGGGTGCGGGGACAGCGCTCATGGCGCCCGCGGCGATAAAAATCCAGACCAGCCAGGCGGGTGCGCTCCATTCGGACAGGGCCGAAAGATGGGACGGCAAAATGCCTCGGCTTCTCAGCAGCCTGCCCGCGGCAATCAGGTTGATCCAGATCGAAAATACGGTCGCTATGACGCAAAGGGCGGGGAAAATCATCGTGAACAGTGAAATCATCTGCGGCTTGCTGTTGGCAATTGATTGAATTTCTTCAGCATTCAGAGGCAATCGGCTGTAGAGACGGATGTTGAGTTCCACCGCCTCCTGAATGTGTCTTTCAACCAGTTGCCAGGGAGTTATGGAAAGTTGCATGCCGCCGTAAATAAAATAAAAAGCAATTGCGCCCACCAGGAGAAGCGACGGCAGAAGGACAACCCCTTCGACTGAGAAGCGCTTTTGGACGGTCCAAAACATCAGCATTCCGGCAAGTCCGGCCGCCGCCAGAGCCGGTGCAGGCGCGGAAGTATTCAAGACCCACAGGAGGATGGCCACGACGCAAAGCGAGGCGAGAAAGGTGATGAGTGTTTTTCCGGGATCGGCAAGGAAGCACAGGACATACAGAACCAGGGGGAGAAACAGAAGAAAAAAAAGTCCGGCAAAGGGAAGCAGACAGGCCGCCAGAGAAAGCGTGATAATGAGCAGCAGCCGGAGAAACGAATTTTGAAAAAACGATAAATGCAATCTTGTCAAAGTCGCGGCCCGCAATGAAAAAATGGCAATGATGCCGATTGGTAAAACGGTGTGTTGACGCAATAAGAACCGGCCGGTTTTCCTTCAACAGAACAAAACCGGCCGGCGGTTGTAAAAAACGGGTTTATCGGCCTTCCGCGGCGATAAAAGGCATAATGGCGATGGTGCGGGCTCTTTTAATGGCCACGGTCAGTTCTCTCTGGTGGTAAGCGCAGTTGCCCGTGATTCTTCGGGGCATGATTTTTCCGCGCTCCGTGACAAAGTTGTTGAGAATCACCGGATTTTTATAATCAATCTTCACATTGGAGTCCGTGCAGAATCGACAGAATTTTCTTCTGTGGAAGAACTTTCTCTGAGGCGGACGGGAGGGTCTTTCGCTGTTGGGTGCAGCCATAATTATTCTCCTTTCGGTGCTTGGTCTTCCCGGGGCGGGGATTTACGGAAGGTCGGCCGCGCTGGTCTTGCATCTCCTATCGCCTTTTCCTCTTTCACGGCGGCCGTGTTGTTCGTTTCGATACGGATCTGTGTGCGCTTCACTTCCACGGCGGCGATTTCGGCTTCGATGCCTTCGCGGGTTACGGAGCCTTCTTTGGTGACCGTCATGAATTTCAAAATCCGGTCGTCGATTTTGAAATTTCTCTCCATTTCGGCCACAATGGAACCGTCGCCGGCATAGTCGATGTAAAAATAAAATCCGTCTTTTTGTTTTTTGATTTCATAGGCCAGCCGCCGTTTGCCCCATTTCTCGGCTTTGGCGATGACCCCTTTTCGTTCGGTGATGATGTTGGAAAACCGGTCCACAATGGCGGTCAGGTCTTCTTCCGACACATCCGTTTTGACAATAGCAATGACTTCGTATCTCTTCAATCTTTCCTCCTTTCGGCTCTGAAGCCCCTGATCGAATTCAGGAGCAAGGGGAGTCCTTATATTGATGTTGGTGCCTTCTATCCCAAGCCGGTCTGAAAATCAAGGATTATGTTTCGGGGTTCCGTATCCGTCAGGGGATGGACAAAGCCGGATTTATCAGGTAAGGCAACGCAGCAAACAGGAAAATCGAACGGGGCCGTCATGGATATCGCACAAGCAGTAATTTTGGGTTTGGTTCAGGGGCTGGGAGAATTTCTTCCCATTTCAAGTTCCGCGCACCTGGCGCTGGTGCCCTGGTTGATGAACTGGGCCTACTTTGGCCTTACGTTTGACATTGCCCTGCATTTCGGCACGTTGATCGCCGTTGTCATCTATTTCTGGAAGGACTGGCTCAAACTGCTGCATCAGGGGTTTACAAAGCCCAGAGAGAGGGAAGGGAAGCTTTTCTGGTATCTGGCGCTGGCGACGATTCCAGGCGCGCTGATCGGCTTTATGCTCGAGGATGCCGCCGAAACGATTTTCCGCCAGCCTGTTTTAATTGCCTGTATGCTGATGGTTCTGGGCGTGCTTCTTTACGTGGCGGACCGAAAGGGAAAGAAACAAATCGAGGTGGAAAATATTTCGCTTCGAACCAGTTTTCTGATCGGTTTGTCGCAGGCGCTGGCCATCATTCCCGGCGTTTCACGTTCCGGCGTGACCATGACCATGGCGCTGGTGCTCGGGATGACGCGGGAAGGGGCGGCCAGGTTTTCATTCCTTTTATCGGCGCCGATCATTTTTGGTGCGGTTTTAATAAAAGTGCCGAAAATCGTCGCCAATCCGGCGATGATTGACGTCTCCTTTGTTACAGGGATGGTGGTGGCCTGTATCTTGGGTCTGGCCTCTATCGGGTTCTTGTTACGATATATTCAAACCAGAACATTTTTACCGTTTGTGCTGTATCGTTTTGCTCTGGGCATTCTCGTTTTCGGCGTCGCAATTTACCGCTGGGCGGCGTAGTTAAAAAACCTACAGCCCTTTTTCAATATCTTTTTCATCTGGTGCCTGGTCATCCAGCAACGGCTCTTCCAGCAAATGGGAAGGCAGGAAGAATTTATTGGCAATGATCGTTGGAATGACGGCGCTGGCGATGACTGCGCCGACAATAAATGAATATTGCGCCTGAGTGATGATATGATTGGTTAGCCCATAGAGCGCGGATATGGTTCCGAAGGTCAGACCGGTGGACATCAGCAATGTGTAATACCACTTTTCCTTGTTGTCTTCCCGAAAGCGATGAATGGCCGGGTACAGGCCGAATATTTTTGAGGCAACCTTTCCCACGAGAAGGATGAGAAATATTACCGGAGCGGCGACAAGCTCCGGAATGGAGACAAGTGCTCCGGCTCTCAGAAAATACAGCGGGGTTAAAAAGCCAACGGTTAACGTTCTCAAGCGGCGGACAAAGTGACCGTCCTTCTCCATCGTTCTGGCCAGAACCATTCCCAGGATATACGCTGGAAGAACAGGTTCGCTGCCGGACCACAAGGCAAGCACGCCGCAGGCCAGCAAAATAAAGATAATCCATTTGGCGCGGATGGCTGCGGTTTTATACGCGTATCGCCGGATCAAATAATCCGTGACGGGCTGGATGGTAAAAATCAAAATGACGGTTACAACAACAAATATGACGGTTTTGTATGTGAAAGGCGCAAAGATCAGTCCCAGCGCAATGACGGTTCCCAAGTCGTTAACGAAACAAGCGCCCAGGATGCCTTTCCCGAATTCCGTTTTGTTGAAACCGTATTCGATCATAACCGCATAGACAACTGCCATCGATGTGGTCGAAAGAGCAATGCCGCAAAGCAGACTGGCCTGAAGATTCCAGCCAATCAAAAAATAAGCGATTAACACACATCCGGCGAAAGGGGCGGCAAAACCGATCAATCCGACGACACACACTTCCTTGATCTTGGTCTTCATGACATCGGGGTTAAGTTCAGCACCCGCAAGAAAGGTCAAAAGCATTGCGCCTAAGCCTGTACAGAATTTCAACCAGCTGGCTTGAAGAGACAGTTTGTCGAAATAGCCCAGTTTGAATGCGATAAAGCCAATGACACATCCCACAACAATTTCCATGAGCGCAATCGAGATTTTTAAACGGCTGGCGAGTGCGGTGGACAAAACGGCGGCAAGAAACCAGAACGCTGCGACGAGATAGATACTCTCCATAAGATGACTCCTTGATAAGGATATTTTGCAGGAGTCATCAGCAGCAAAGGCGGTTAAAGGCGAACTCCATCGCCTGCACGAAAAGTTTGCGTCTTTACGGCGTGATTTTTTAAGCAAATCCGCCGGAATTTGTCAATCAAAACGAAGCATCCTGTATTAATCGCGCGCCCTTTCTTATATCATTTGTTTCAGCTATACGCTAAAGCGTTGGACTCCACAGGTTTGGTTATGCGCTCAAAGAGATTGAAAACTATCTGGGAATTCATTGCACGGCTGCAAGCAAGGTTGTCAAGAACCTGGGAGAAAACTGATATTTCAAGACCCCTCAGGATTGCACAAAGGGAAATGAGAAAAAAGAGCGCCGTTTCTTAACGGCGCTCTTGAATCAAAATGGGTGGACGCGGTTATTCGATCATTTATACTCCGAAACATGTTTCGGCCGCGTGAACAACAAAGCAATGACAAAACCGAGGAGGAGACAGCCGGCCGCGGCATAGAGAGACTGCTGTTTGTTGAATTCGGCGAATACGAAGCCGCCAACCACTCCTGCCGCGCCCCAGGCTGTCAGCAGGAAGCCGTAAACCTTGCCGATGTAGGTCGGGCCGAAGGAATCCGCCGCAAAGGAAGGCATAACGGCGAAACCGCCGCCCAGACAGGCCAGCAGGTAGCAGGCAATAATGGTGAAGACCAGCACGCTGGTTATCTGAGGCAGCAGGATGTATAGAATCGCCTGGGTGATGAACATGGTCATATAGGTGCCTTTCCGGCCGATCTTGTCGGATACGGCAGCCCAGAAAAGACGGCCCAGACCATTAAAGATGGACGCAGTGGCCAGAACGCCGCCGCCCAGAATGGCCAGTTGGGCCGGATCAGAGATGTTTCTGGCCAGGGCAATAACCTCCTGGGCCATCGGGGATAGCTTGGAGAGAAGACCCATGCCGGCTGTGACGTTCAAAAAGAGCATGCACCATAGCATATACCACTGGCGGGTTTTCTTGGCTTCGGCCCAGCTGAACGAATCGGCTGCGCTAACGGTTGTCGCGGCAGGCGTAAAGCCTTTGGGCAGCCATCCCGTGGGAGGATTCTTCAGGATCAGAGCGGCGCCTCCGCACAAAACAAGGTAAACCACACCTAGAATGAAAAAGGAATTTGCCACGCCGACATTGTTGATGAGGCCGGGGATGATCATTCCAATGAAAAAGGCGCCGAAGCCGAATCCCATGACGGCCAGGCCCGTGATCAGTCCCCGCTTATCCGGGAACCAGCGGATCAGGGTGGCGATCGGAACCACGTAGGTCAAGCCGTTTCCGATCCCCGCGACGATGCCGTATCCGATAAGCAGAAACCAGAAGCTGCCCAGATGCAGGGCCACTCCGCCCAGTAAAACGCCTACGCCGTAAAAGCAGGAGCCGAGTGTGGCGACGAACTTGGGGCCTTTTTTATCCACCAGCATGCCGCCAAATGCGGCGGAAACGCCGATGGTGCCGATAATGAGCATGAAGACGCGCGATACAACATTTACTTCCCACCCGTGCAGAGCCGCAATGGGCTTGACAAAAACCGACCAGGCGTAAACCGTGCCCAAGATCAGCATCATGACGACGCCAGCCAAGGCGAGTCCCCATCGCTTACTTTCCAAATTTTCATTCACCATAGGTTTAAATCCTCCCTTGCCTTCATAAGGCTTTATTTTTCGTGACGCTTTGAAAATACTTGAATCGTCGAATATTTCATCGCGTCATCAAATAAAAAATGACTTGCGTTCATAGCACAAAAAACATGATCCTGACAAGGGACATCTTCACTTTTTTTATAGATGTCCAGCGGCGCCGATTCACGCAACCAGGCGGCCTGGAGATGGACGATGAAGAGCCCTGATTTCCTGTGTTTTTCCGCGCTGAAAGGACAAAAGCTGTTGTCAAACGGGAATCAGATATTATATTACGAATTAGAATACTGAAAAAAGGAGCATGTATGGCTTTTGCGACGGATCGAAGCGCTTATCGGAAAAATGTGGAGAATATCGGCAAATTATCATTTGCCGTGGGAGTGTACCGACCGCCCAGCGAAGGGGGCAGTGCTTCGCTTTTATTGAGAATTACGGAGAACTGCCCCTGGAATAAGTGCACGTTCTGCGAAATGTACAAAGGGCATCCCTTCGGCTACCGGCCGGTCGCGGACATTAAAGCGGACATAGACTCCGTGCGGGCCATGGTGGATGAAATTCGTGAAATCTCCGTCAAGACGGGTAACGAAGGGCGTCTCAACCGTGAGGTGTTGCAGGCGATTCTGGACGTCGATCCGTATTTACGGGAAAATTACTGCTTTTCTTCTGTTTTTAACTGGCTGTATTACGGCGGTAAGACAGCTTTTCTTCAGGACGCCAACAGCATGATCATGAGACCCGGCGAATTTGTCGAGGTGCTTCAACATTTGCGCAAAACGCTGGCCAGTCTCACCAGGGTGACGTCCTATACCCGATCGAAAACACTGGCGCAAAGGAAACCGGATGAACTGGCCGCGATTCGAAAAGCGGGCCTGGACCGCGTTCATGTCGGACTGGAAACGGGCGATGATGAAATTTTGAAAATCATCCGCAAAGGCGTGACCAGCGAGGAGCAGATCGAGGGCGGCAAAAAAGCGATGGCCGCCGGCTTTCAGCTTTCCGAGTACTGGATGCCTGATCTGGGCGGCAGGGAGCGCTGGCTTCAGCACGCGGAAAATACGGCGCGCGTGCTGAATGCCGTCAATCCGCATTACATCCGGTCGCGTCCTCTGGTGCCCCGTCGGGGGACGGAATTGTATGAGGAGGTCGAGCAGGGGCGGCTGAATATTTCATCGCCTCACGAACGGCTGGAAGAATTGCGGGTGATGATCGAAAACCTGAACGTCACGTCGCGCGTCTGCTTTGATCACAACATGAACGCCTGGACCAACCGGCAGGGAGGGCTGCTTTTCTCTCAATCATACGAAGGCTACCGGTTTCCGGAAGAAAAACCGCATGTACTGGGGCTGATCCGGGAGGGCTTATCCGTTGACGAATCGGGGCATATCGATATCAAAGACCTGATGGCCATGGGTTCTCTGTGACCCATCGGCATTCAACCACACGAAAAGAAAAGGGCGATTCCCCCGAAAATCGGGAATCGCCCTTTGTTTGTGGAAGCGCTGATTGAAAAATTTTAAACCGACACGTCGCAGCGCAGGCAGCGGCACGCTTCCTTGATGGCGTCTTCCCTGCCGAATCCCAGTTCCACTTCCGCGAAACTCATCTTGCGCGTGGCATGGTGCATTTCGGGCATCGGTACCTGCGGCGTTTCGATGGTTTCATCGTCAATCACCAGAGGCACGTCGATTTTTTCGAGGGCGGGTTTCTCGTAGGCCGGTTCAGCGTTGGCCTGGCGAATGGCCGCGTCGATATCATCCGCAGCCTGATGCCCGGCGGCGATGGCGGCGATGACGGTGTCGGGTCCTGTTTGGGCGTCGCCGCCCGCAAAGTAGCGGGGGTTCGTCGTCCGGGATTTGAAGCCCTTGTCAACCGTGTAACAATTCCACTTGTCGATTTCGACGCCGGTCTTTTTGTCGATGAAGCTCATATCCGGAACCTGACCGATGGCGGCCACGATCGCGTCAACAGCCAGCGTAAATTCGGAGCCTTCGACCGGCACTGGTTTCTTGCGGCCGCTATTGTCAAAATCGCCCAGTTTCATCCGCTGGCAGGTGATGGAGCTGACTTTACCCTTGACGCCGTCGATTTTCAGCGGAGCGATCAGGTATTCGATCTTGATGCCTTCTTCTTCCGCCGCCTTGATTTCCTCTTCCGCGGCGGGCATATCCTGTCTCAGCCGGCGGTACAGGATGGTGACTTCCGAACCGAGACGCAGCGCCACGCGGGCCGCGTCGATGGCCGAGTTTCCGCCACCGATGACCGCCACTTTCTTGCCCAGCGTCTTTTCGCCTTTGAGCCATTTGTCTTCGTTATGGTTGAAGTCGCGCAGGAATTCCACACCGCCGAAAACATTGGCCAGGTCTTCGCCTTCCACGCGCATTTTCTGGCTTTTGTGCGCGCCGGTGGCGAGATAGAGGTAATCGAAATCCTTTTCCAGCTGCGAAAAGGCGATGTCTTTTCCCACGCGGGTGTTCAGGCGGATCTCCACGCCCAGTGAGGCGATATCGTCAATTTCCCCCTGCAGAATGTTGCGGGGCAGGCGGTAGGCCGGGATGCCCCAGCGGAGCATGCCGCCCGCATACGGGAGCTCTTCGAAAACGGTAACCTTATAGCCGCGCAGCGCGAGGCCGCGGGCGGCCGTGAGGCCGGCAGGACCGGCGCCGATAACGGCGATTTTTTCCCTGCGGGTGACGGGAACCGGTTCGGTTTTCGGACGCGGTGCGTTATCGGTGATAAAACGCTTCAGGAACTTGATGGCCAGCGGTTCATCCATGTTGCCGCGGCGACATTTGGACTGGCACTTGTGGTCGCAGACGCGGCCGCAGACCGACGGGAAGGGGTTGGTCTGGAGCAGGATCCTGTAAGCGTCCTCAAACCGGCCTTCGCGCACCAGCGCGATGTAGGACGGGATGTCCATTTCGACCGGGCAGGTGTGCTGGCAGGGGGATTTGAACAAGGCCGAGCAAACGGTTGCACGACAACGGTGCTCAAAAATATGCTCTTCGTATTCCTTGCGGAAGTAGCGGATGGTGCTCAACACGGGGTTGGGCGCCGTCTGTCCCAGGCCGCAAAGCGCCGCGTTTTTAATGACGACGGCCATTTCCTCGAGCAATTCGATGTCGCCCGGTTTACCTTTGTCCTGTGTGATGTTGGTCAGGATCTCCAGCATGCGTTTGGTGCCCTCGCGGCAGGGGGTGCATTTGCCGCAGGATTCATCCTGGCAGAAGTCCATGAAGAACCGCGCCATATCGACGGCGCACTTGTCTTCGTTCATGATAATCAGGCCGCCGGACCCCATAATGGCGCCCAGTTCCGCGACTTTTTCGTAATCGACGGAGGCGTTGAGATGCTGAATCGGAATGCACCCGCCGGACGGGCCGCCCAGCTGTGCCGCCTTGAATTTCTTGCCTTGAGGAATGCCGCCGCCGATGTCATAAACAATGGTGCCCAGTGTGGTGCCCATCGGGACTTCCACCAGGCCCACGTTGTTGACGTCGCCGGTGAGCGCGAATACTTTCGTGCCCTTGCTTTTCTCGGTCCCGACCGACGCATGCCACTTGGCGCCGCGCAGGATGATCTGACCGACGTTGGCAAACGTTTCCACGTTGTTCAAAATGCTGGGCTTCTGCCACAGCCCGGCCACAGCCGGGAAGGGAGGACGGGGCCGGGGCATGCCGCGGTTGCCTTCGATCGAGGTCATGAGAGCCGTTTCTTCCCCGCAGACAAAAGCGCCGGCGCCCTGGTAAATTTCGAGGTCGAAATCAAACCCCGTGCCGAGGATGTCCCGGCCCAGCAGACCTGCTTCTTTGGCCTGCGCGATGGCGACATTCAGCCGGTGGATGGCCAGCGGATATTCCGCGCGGCAGTAAATGTAGCCGTGATGCGAGCCGATCGCTTTGGCCGCGATAACCATGCCTTCCAGAACGGTGTGCGGGTCCGCCTCCAGAACGCTGCGGTCCATGAACGCTCCGGGGTCGCCCTCGTCGGCGTTACATAAAACGTATTTGATGTCGCTGTGGGAACCGGCGGCAAACTTCCATTTCAGGCCGGTGGGGAAGCCCGCGCCGCCGCGGCCCCGCAAACCGGAATCCAGCATTTCCTGGACGATCTGTTCCGGCGTCATTTCGGTGAGCGCCTTGGCCATGCCGGCATAACCGTCACGGGCGATGTATTCTTCGATTTTTTCGGGATCGATCAATCCGCGGTTTCTCAATGCCCGCAGTTCCTGGAGGGCGAAAAAGGGGATGTCCTGCATGGTGGGGATGGCTTTGTCCGTACCCGGTTCACGGTAAAGCAGCCGATCGACAATGCGGCCTTTGATCAGGTGTTCTTCGACCATCTCGGGGATGTCGGCAGGCTTCAGGCTGATATAGATAACGCCTTCCGGGTAAACCACCATTATGGGACCCAGCGCACAGAAGCCGTTGCAGCCGGTTTCGACCACTTTAATTTCTTCCGCCAGGTTTCTTTTGACCAATTCTTCCAAAAGGGCATTTTTAACGCCTAGACTGCCGGAAGCCTGGCAGCCTGTTCCACCGCAAACCAGTATGTGTGAACGAAATACTTTCATGAATCCAATATCCTCCTTAATCATCAGGCCGCGGTTCGCATCCCGGCCTCAGGCATGATGAACTGTTTATTTTAGAACTTCAGCGCCTTTGGCCAGCACAAAGGGCGTTTGAACTTCCCCTGCCAGGATATGGCGCTTGAAAATCTGCCTCATTTTGTTGGGATTGACATATTCGTATTTGATCGGTTCGGCATTCAGAGTTTCGACGGTCACCAGCGGTTCGCGGCTGCACAGGCCCATACAGCCGGAGGTGGTGACCATCACGTCGTGCACTTTGGCGGCTTCAATTTCTTCCAGCAGCGTGTCCATCACTTCTTTCGCGCCGGAAGCGATGCCGCAGGTTCCCATATGAACAGTGACTTTGACGCGGCGGTCGCCGTCACGCAAGGTCATTTCCTTGTGTACTTTTTCCTTGATTTTTTTCAAATCATCGATCGTTATTTTCGCCATGGGCGTGTCCTCCGTTCTCTTTTGATCGGTAATTAATTGTATTGACTCAATATCTCTTTGATCTTGGCGGGCTTGATACGCCCGTGAACATCTTCATCTACGACAATGACCGGACCCAGGCCGCAGGCGCCGAGACAGCGAACGGATTCCAGTGTGAACAACCGGTCTTTTGTTGTTTCCCCTTCATTGATTCCAAACTGTTTCTGGAGCGCCTCCGTAAGCGCCTTGCCTCCGCGAACGTAGCAGGCTGTGCCCAGACAGACGCGAACCGTGTGCTTGCCGCGCGGGGTCATGGTGAAGAACGAATAAAAGGTGACCACGCCATAGACGCGGCTCAGCGGCAGATTCAACCCGGCGGCAATTCTTTTCTGCACAGGCATCGGCAGGTATTCCAGGCAAATCTGCGCTTCTTCGAGAACGGGAATCAGGCCGCCCGCCTTTCCTTTGTGCTTTTCAATGATGCTGTCGAGCTTGGCTATCTGCTCCGGTGTGAACTCTTTCAACAACTCTGCATCTTCGGCTTTCATGTACGTCCTCCTCAAATCTTCGCGGTGCGCTAGGCTTCCGGTTTTAACTCCTGCAACCCTTCTTCCATTGCACCCCGGATATATTTTATAATTTCAGGATGGTTAATCGGTATATCCTCAATTTCTTTGCGGATTTTACGAGTATCCATCTCAAACTGCCGGTCATTATGCCTGTGTTTATAAAAAAAATCAATATCAGAATTAGAAATAATGAGAATTATTATTGTGTTAATTATAGCACCCAGAGGTTGCCGGTCCAAATGATGCAGGCCAAACACGGCCTTTACCGTAGTTCCGCGGTTTTTCTCAGATTTCAATTGAAATGTGCCGCCGGAGCGCTGAGCGGCGTCCCTCAGCAGAGGCAGACCCAGACCCACACGCCGGACTGTTTTGGTCGTGTAAAAGGGGTTCAGGGATTTTTGCAGGACGTCTTTGGCCATGCCGTGGCCGTCGTCCGTGATTTTAAGGGTCAGCAGATCGTCAGGAGAATCTTCCTCGATGAAAATTGAAATCGATTTTGCGCCCGCGCGCACGGAATTTTCAGCGATGTCCAGAATATGATCGGCCAGTGTCAGCATCACTCCTCCAGGATTTGACGGCCGTTTTGTCCGGAGACGGCCATTCGAATTTCGTCGAAGGTCGGCTCTTTCAGAAGGATCGGGGTGGTTGCCGTTCCGATGTCCCGGATAAAGTGGGCGTCGGAAGAGGTCAGGAAAGCGTACCGGGCAAGCTCGGGATACCGGAGGCGGCCCTTCCTGATGCCCATGCGTTTGGAGATTTCCAGCGCGTCAAAACGGGAGCTTTGGTCGATAAATCCGAGCTGGCTTAACACGCTGAAGCTTTCGCGGTCAATGTGGGCGGGGATGGCAAGACCGCCCAGCTGATGAATCGTGTCCACGAGGGAATCAATGGGCAAATCCGTCGCTCCGATGAGAAGCTGATGATTAAATCCTTCCACTTCGCCCCGCTCATTGACGATGGCCTGCACGCCGAAACGGTCTTCATCGTTTACTCCGAACAGATGCCGGTCGACTATCTCCTGCAACCGCTGGAGACCGGCCAGAGGTCCGAAGAGCGCCAGCAGGTGTACTTCCTCGCTGGTTGTGATTTCCATGGCGGGGATCACGCAGATGTTTTTTCCCGCGGCTGCCGCCATGACATACGGGACATTCGCGGAAGCGTTGTGGTCGCTCACGGCGATGATGTCGAGGCGCTGCTCGAGGGCCCTCTCCACCAGAGCCTTCGGATGCATATCCAGCTCGGCGCAGGGTGACAGGCACGTGTGGATATGAAGATCGCAGTTAAAAACTTTCAGCATCGGTCCTGCCCGGGAAGGGGGTCATCGGCAATCAGCCGCGGGATGCCAATAAATTATAAATCCTGCCCGAGAGCTCAAAGGCGGGCAGATCGGACACCAGAATGGGTATCTTTTCCGCTTCGGCTTTTTCCAGCGTTTCCCCGGTCGGCTCACAGGCGTTGATCAGGATAATGCCCGCGTGTTCCTTGAGGCTGGCGACGGCGACAATGTTCTGATGCACTTGGCGGGTGATCCAGATATAGCCCTCTTTGGAGTTGCCCATGACATCGCTTAAGAGGTCTCCGGTATAGCCGCCGGTAACTTTTCTGCCCAGGCCCTCCCTGCCGCACCTGACCTCCAGTCCCAAAGCCGCGACAATTGCTTCAACATTCATACACGAACCCTCAACTCTTCCGTTATGGCGTCTGAATGGTCATCTTCAGACGCGTACCCTTTCCGACCTTCGACTCGATATGGAAATCGTCGGAGTAGTTTCTAATGTTGCACAGCCCCATCCCCGCGCCGAAGCCCATTTCCCGGATTTTCTGATCGGCGGTGGAATAGCCTTCCTGCATCGCCAGATCAATATTGGGAATGCCCTGACCTTCATCGACGACCTCGATACGCACCTTGCCGGGCACGACGGTCAGATTCACAACGGCTTTTTTGGCATAGGACACGACATTGATTTCCGCTTCGTACGAAACGATGGCCGCTTTTCGGACAATGTCTCCGGGAATGCCCAGTTTTTTCAGAATGGATTTAATGCGCGTCGAAACAACGCCTGCCGAATTGAAATTGCCGCCTTCGATTTGAAAACTTTCCGAATAGAGATTAGGTTTAGGTTCGTCCACTGGTGTTTTCAACTTTTGGCAGGCAGCCGACGATGCCTTTCATGTAAAGACGCCCAGCCGTTTCAAACAGGATGTATTTCGTGGTCAGGATGGGAATTTTCAGCTCGCTGGCCAAGGTGATTGTTTCCGATGACGGCTTCTTGCCCCGCACCAGAATAATGGCGGCAATGTCCAGTACGTTGGCGGTCCGGATAACCTGGGTGTTGGTCAGGCCGGTCAAGAGCAGGCTGCCCGCTTTGGCAAACGCCAGCACATCGCTCATCAGATCGGCACCGAAAGCGGTATGCACTTCAAGGTCAAGAATGTCTTCACCGACAATGACTTCCGCCTCCAGAATATCTTTCACTTCACTCAGTTTCAAAGGCAGCTCCTCATCAATCCGCAAAATGGTTTACACAAATCAAGCTATTTTTACTGCGCGCATTGTTTTAATAAAAACGTGTGCCTTTCTATCATGGCTGATGATTTGCGTCAATAAGATTAAATGGCATTGCGCTTTCCTGTTTTTAATGAATCCCGGCGCGACATTTGCGTCGTATGTGGCGCCGCTCTGGACGATTCATACCCCCGCGTGATGTAAAAAGCGGCCAGATCGAAAAACACGGTCATGCGCCGCTGCAGCTCGAACGTGGTGTAAAGTCCGAGGTGTTTCTGCAGCGCCCCCTGGGCCAGCGCGACGTCCCAGATGTGCTTCCGGATCAGACTCAAGGCGCTCAGCGCGCTGCTGATGAGCGTTCCGGCCTTTTTTCGCTCCCGCCCCAGCTTGATGTAGAAATTCTTGATGTGTTCGATGGCGTAAGCGTCTCCCAGCCAGCGTGTAATCTGCGAGATGATTCTGTCGCAGATGCCGTACAGAACAGCCGGTTCATAGCGGTGGTATTCTTCCGTGGACGGATTGGCGGACACGTCGTCGATCCACTGACGGATCATGATTTCCCGGTTTTTCGAAAGGTTGCCGATCAGGCGCCTGGTGAGGGAATTGGCTTGCTTCGCGGAGTGGGAGGATTTTTCTCCATGCGGTTTGATGGCGTCCAGAACCGCCCAGTAGTCTTTTTTGCTTTTGATGTAAGCCGACACGGCGCGCCGGTTCGAGCGGAAAGCGAGCGGCGGGATGCGGTCGATGGCGAAGAACTTCGCCTGGGCGCTGTCGTCACCCGCCGCGACTTTTCCGGCGGTTTTTTCCACGACAAACGTCAGAAAGATCAGGTCGCCGTAAAACCGGCTTTTATAGGAATCGACGTCCAAAAGCCTGCTGATCCGGCCCCGGACCCCTGTCTCTTCGCGCAGTTCGCGAAGAACGGCTTGCTCGATGTTTTCTCCGGCTTCCGCAAAACCGGTCGGCAGGCACCAGCGACCTTTAAACGGCGCCCTGTCGCGCTTCACCAGCAGGATTTGCCTGGATACGTCCACAATCGCCGAGACCACCGGCAGGGGGTTGTCGTAAAAAAAGCAACGGCACCCGGCGCAGAAATCCCGCCAGACCAAATCTTCTTTTTTCTTTACGATCGGGCCGCCGCAGTAAACGCAGAATTTCCGTCGTTGCTTCATGACGATTTCTCCCGGCAACGGGGTTGTGAGCAAATGAAAATCGCATCGTCCTTGCACATGGAGATTTTTCGGGAACGGGCTGCCATGCCGGCAAGCAGTTTGGTCAATTCGGGGATGACGATGTCGACGGCAGGCGGCGTCCCCGTCAAAAACAGCGGGCGCTTGAAACGGTAATAATCAACAAACGCTCCAATGTCCCGCGGGGGGAAAACCAGCGTGTTGGGAAAATCGATTTTCCGGATGCCGACGAAATGCGGGGTCAGAAGCGCCGCGCCGTTTTCCGCGGTAAATGCCTTCAGGATTTGCTCAATAGGCAGGATGTCGTCCGGTTCTAGGACCCCGTGGGCTTTCAGAATGTTCCGGATGGCCCCGATCAGTTCCCCCATGTTTCCGGATGCGTGTGTAATGACGATAAAACGGCCGTCCGGTTTCAGAACGCGGGCGATGTCCGGGAGGATATCCACAAAAAAGTAAAGGGCGAAACTGCAGAGCATCATATCCACGCTGGAAGGCGGGCAGTCGGCAATCTGGTGGACGCCGTCGCTGGAAAAGCGCCCCGGGTAGCCGGCTTTATCGCAGGCCTCCAGAAAAAAGGTCTCGTATTCGGGAATGATGTCCAACCCGGTAATACGCGCCTGCGCATGGAGACGGTCTTTGAGCGCGGCGGTGAAGGAGCCGAAGGCGCAGCCCAGCTCCATCACATTCCGGCACGAGGTCAGATCCACCCCGGACAGGGCCGTCTGCCGGATATCCGCCGGGTTGGTGGAGCAGCGGCGGATAATCCGTTCCATCTCCCGGTGATTGCGGACATTGCGGAAAACCTCACGGATTTTTTTGGGATCGGGGTGATCCGCCATGCTTGTTCCCCCTGCGCTTGAGCCGATACCGGAAAATGGTTTTCCCGGCTAAAGGCTAATGTCCAGTCCGTCGTAGGCCAGATCAATCTTCAGACGGGACGATCCGTCGAGGATTTTGAGATAAGCGCGGGTGTCTTCCAGAAACCGGTCCAGCGCTTCGTCATCTGCGGGTGCGACATCAGCAGGTGAAAGACCCCCGGCAGGTTTTGCTGTCTGCCCGCCTTCGCCTTCATGTAAGCGTTGCCAAAATCCCGAAGCCCCGTTCCCGCGTCGCAAAGAACATATTCGTCCGCGCCTCGCAGCTCGACACAGGCCGTGTTTCCACCGTAGCTTGCCCGGACGGGAAAGGGGAGTTCGTTGCGGACGAAACCCTCAACGCCCTCGTCCGTCTCCGGCGGACGGGCGCGGAAGGCCCGGATGGCCTTTACGATTTTTGCCTCGATTGCCCCGGAGGTGATCGAGGCGGGCAAAGAGCCTCTTGTGCCCCAGAAATAAACCCGCATTTGCCTTTTCCCCCGAATTGTTTCGGCATGTGCCCCATTGCAAATGGCGAAATCATTTTGTCATATCGCGGCTTGTATCGCAACGAAAATTATCCACGCAAATGATCCCCGGTTTTTCCCCGCCGGAAGACGGATGCGGGCGGTTACGACATTGAAAGCAGACAGGACCGGAGATTGATCCGGGAATTGACCAGGTTGAGTTTTTTCCGGATATGATTCCGGTGTGTCTCCACCGTTTTGAACGAGGTGTTCAGCATCGCGGCAATTTTCCTGTTGTTTTTCCCTGTTTTGATCAGGTTCATGATCTGAATTTCCCGGGGCGTCAGGTCCGCGTGCGCGGCGTGAATGTTTTTCATGAAAGGGGACAGGATCTCCCGGAGATTGTGCTCCAGCATATTCAGGTAATTTTTGCAGCGGCCCTCACAGGTTTGCCTGCTTCATCTTTTTCAAATAAGGAATAATCAGATCATTCACATTGGCCTGCAGTTTTTCTTAGATATCCTTCTGGTCTTCGTTTCGGGACATTTTGCTGTGCACGGGACTCAATACGCAGGTGGAATCCATCCGGTTTGCCGGCGCGACAGTTGAACTTCTGGGGAAGATCCTCGGAACGGCGGACCTGCTGGGCCAGATGACCGATCGCTGTTATCTGGAAAAGCTGCCGGATCTCTTCGACAAATATGTAGAGGCCGGCATCACGACCTTTGCCGACCCGCTGGATCTGATGGACCGGACGCAGGGATTTTACAAGATGACCCTGGAACGGTTCGCGGGAGAATTAGGCAATACGCTGCGGTTTTCCCGCTGTCGTTTCAGAAAACGCTGGAGCATTGACGAGGATCTCTACATCAAAAGCATCGAAGAAAACATAAGGTATCTGGCCCGGGTGCTTCTCCTTCACCGGAAGAATTACACGGAGCACCTGCTCAGGTTCGCTCATCTGAAGGAAGAATGAATATCTTAAATTGAGGATGGAGGACAAAAATGAAAAAGATTGTATGTCTGTTCGCGATACTGTTTCTCGCGGCAGGAGTTTGCTTTGCGGCCGGGGCGGAAGACTCTTTGCAAAACATCAAAAAGAGAGGCGTTTTACGGGCCGGAGAGCTCCGCCCCGCTGGAAAGGACGTTCAGAATCACCGCAAAATAAGCGCCCGCCGCTCCGGGTCAGCGACAGTTTTCCAGGGCGGTCATTTTGGCGATTCTTCGTTCATGACGGCCGCCTTCAAACGTGGCGTCCAGAAATTTCCCGATCATTTCCTCGACCGGCACGGCGTAGCGTATTCTTCCGCCAAAGGCGATGAAGTTGGCGTTATTGTGGGCCTTCGCCATCTCGGCGCTGAACACATCGCATACAAGAGCACAGCGGATGCCGGTGATTTTGTTGGCGGCAATTGAAACGCCGATGCCCGTGCCGCAAAGCAGGATGCCGAATTCATAGCCGCCTTTGAGGAATTCATGGCAGGCGGCCGCGGCCATGTCCGGATAATCGACGGATTCGTCGCCGTGCGTTCCAAGATCGGTGATTGAGAAATTTCTCTTTTGCAAAAAGGCAATGATCCTCTCTTTCAGATCAACCGCGCCGTGATCGCTGGCGATGACGATTTTTTTCATCTGCTCCCTCCCTGGAACATCGATGTTGTTTCTTTCTACAAGATTGCGCGGGATGTCAACAAAAAAACTTTACATCGGCGTCCGTTTTGCGTAGAAAAATGCCATGCGGGAATTATTCAACAGGTATCATCGTTATTTGCTGATCGAGAAAGGAGCGTCCGGCAATACGCTGGAGGCGTATGGACGCGACTTGAAACGCTATTATGCCTTTCTCGAACAAAGAGGGCTATCTGATGGGAAGTTGGTTACCCCTCAAACAGTTGTAGATTTTCTTGTCCAGATCAAGTCGGAGGGGCTTTCATCCAATTCGATGAACAGAGCCCTGGCGGCGCTTCGCGGTTTTTATAACTTCCTGTTGCAGGAAAGGGTCCTGGAAGAATCGCCGCTGGCCCATATCGAACTGGCCAAAGTCTGGATGCGTCTGCCCGATACGGCAACCCAGGATGAGATGCGTCGAATCCTGTCGGCGCCGGACGATTCGACCCCGTCGGGTCTGCGGGACCGGGCGATGCTGGAGCTGCTTTACGCGACGGGACTTCGCGTGTCGGAGCTCATCGGCCTTTCCATGAACAGCATCAACTGGCAGGTTGGCTTTCTGGCGGTCATGGGGAAGGGCGCCAAGGAGCGGGTGGTACCTGTAGGCAAAACGGCCTATGATTTTGTGCGGCGTTACGTGGATGATGCCAGGCCGAAGCTCATCCGTTCCAAAACGACGGAGGTTTTGTTTCTGAACCGCTTCGGCCGGGCCTTTACGCGCCAGGGACTCTGGAAAATCATCGTGCGTTACGCGCAAAAAGCAGGCTTGCAAAAAAACGTGCATCCGCATACCTTTCGTCATTCCTTTGCTTCCCATTTGCTGGAGGGAGGGGCGGATTTGCGTGCGGTGCAGGTGATGCTGGGCCATTCGGACATTTCGACGACGCAGATTTACACGCATGTCACCCGGGAACGCCTGAAAGAGATTCACCGGAAATATCATCCAAGAGGCTGAACGATTGCGGAAACCAACTGAGCATAAAATCGGAGCCGGCAAAAAAATTCCGGCCATTGCAGCGGCGGCAGCAGCGGCGCTGATTTTATTTTTGCTGCCGGTGTTTTACCCCCAGGCCATCCGGAACGCCGGCTTTTGTTTTCAAAGAGGGATCAATGTTTTTGCTTACTATGTTCTGGGGGCCGTGCCGCATTTTTATTATCTGGAGATGGAAAAAAACGCGAGCGATTCTCGTGTCAAAGCAGGCGAAACCCTCAACGTTACCTATCGCGATGAATTCGTGATCAAATCCGTGGCCAGCGATGATGTAAGGGGAAAATCCGTGACGGTGGTCATGGAGGGGGCGGACAGTAAAGGCAATGCCCTCGGCGTGCTGTTCCGCGGGATTGATCTGGCGGACAAGCTCCTGCAAGGCGGTGTGGTTTCCGAAGGGGCGCAAGCCGCCGGCGTTTATCAAATTGTTGTCTATGCCGCGCGGGACAAAATCGGCGTTGTGCCGGTCCGGATAGTTATTACGCCCCAGGACTGGCTGAGGTTCGCGAAGAGTAGCGGCAAATCTGGCGAACAGGAAGAATACCTGAAGAAGGCGGCTGCCCGGAACCGTGAAGACGCCGGGGTGCGCAAAATTCTCGCCGGCATTTACCTTCAGCAAAACCGCATCGGGGAAGCCGCGAAAATGTATGAAGAGATTTTGCGGATCAGCCCCGGCGATGTCCTGGCGATGAAGGAGTTGGCCCGCTTAAGCGGCGAGCTCGGCCAGGACGACCGCGCCATCGATCTTTTGTCCCGGTTGACGGGGGTTCAGGCACAGGACGCGGAAGCCCAGGCCATGCTCGGCGCCGCCTACGGGCGTAAAAACCTGTGGGCGCAGGCGGTGGAAAGCTACGCCCGGGCCGTCAAAATGGATCCGGAAAATTATCCGGTGCGGCTTTTGTTGGCCCAGGCCTTCGAGAAGACCCGCCGGAACGATGCGGCGGCGGAACAGTACCGCTTCGTCATCAGCCATACGTCCGACGCTGCCCCGGCCTGGCTGGCGATGGGCGATATGCAGTTGAGGAGCGGGCAATACGCGCAGGCGATCGAGAGCTATACGCGTGTCCTGGCCATCCATCCGAAAGACGCGGCAACGCATGCCAATCTGGCCACGGCGTATGCCGCGCAGGGCAAAGCAAAGGAGGAAATGGAGCATCTGCAGAAGGCCGCGGCCCTGTCGCCCGACGAACCGGTGATCCGCTTCAATCTTGCCGCCGCCTACGAAAAAAGACAAAGGACGCCTGAAGCCATTCGGGAATACACCCGGGTTCTGAAAAGCAATCCGGATGATGCTGACGCGCTCGCACGTCTGGCGGATCTGACCTTTCAAAGCAAGCAGTATGACCAGGCCGTCCGTTATTACGAAAGACTGTCGCGGATTCATCCGCGGCAGGCGTCTGTGTTTGCCAGGCTGGGATTTGCCCGTGGTGAACTGAAGCAATACGCCGCATCGGCTGAAGAGTACGAAAAGGCTCTCCGGCTGGAGGCAAAAGATCAGACCCTGTATTACAATCTGGCGTATACCTACACGAAGTTGGGGAGGGAAAAGGACGCCGTCCGCGCCTACGAAAAAATATCGCCTCAGAACAAAAAAATACTGAGCATTCTTGCCGGCCATTACCTGAGAGAAAAAAAATACGACCGGGCCATCAGGAATTATCAGAAAATATTGAAGCTGGAGCCTAAAAAAGCATCTTCCTGGGCCGCTCTGGGGTATGCCTGGCTGGCTTCCGGAAACCCGGACCAGGCCATTGAAAATTATTTGCAGGCTCTGAAATACGAACGCGAGGATGACGAGATCTACGCCAATCTGGGCATTGCCTATGAGAAAAAAAGGCTTTACCCTGAAGCGCTGAAAGCTTATAGGAGCGCTTACGAGATCAATCCGGAAACGCGGGTGGCATCCCGGATTCCGAGGTTGCGCATTCTACTTTTGCGCGAAAAAGACGACAGGGGGAGTGAGTCATGAAACAGGTGAAGCTCAATTCTTACACCATCGGCGGCGGGGCGGGATTTATCCTGATAGCCGGCCCCTGTGTGCTGGAAAATGAAACCTCGGCAATGGAAATGGCCGAGTATCTGAAAAACCTGACGGCCAGATTGAAGATTCCTTTCGTTTTTAAAGCGTCTTACGATAAAGCCAACCGGACGTCGGTTGCCGCCTACCGGGGGCCGGGCGCCCGCGCGGGCCTGGAAATATTGAAAAAAGTTCGGGAAAAAATCGGTGTGCCGGTTCTTTCCGATGTCCACCGCTTTGAAGAAATTGACGAAGCGGCCGGCGTGCTGGATGTGATGCAGGTGCCCGCGTTTCTGTGCCGACAGACGGATTTTGTCGTGGAGGTTGCGAAAAAGGCGAAAATCGTGAATGTGAAAAAAGGGCAGTTCCTTGCGCCCTGGGACGTGGCCAACATCATCGGGAAGATACAGTCAGTCGGCAATGAAAATATTCTGATCACCGAACGCGGCGCATCTTTCGGTTACAACAATCTGGTTTTCGATGTTCGTGCTCTGCCGATCGTGAGGGCGATGGGATATCCGGTCATTTTTGATGCCACGCATTCGGTGCAGTTGCCGGGCGGTATGGGAACCTCGTCCGGCGGCCAGCGCGACATGGTGCCCTACCTGGCGAGGGCGGCCGTAGCGGCGGGTGTGGACGGCATTTTCATGGAAGTCCATCCCGATCCGGAACAAGCTCTTTGCGACGGCGCCAATTCACTGTATCTTCATTCGCTGGAAGATCTGTTGACGACGTTGCAGAGGATAGATGAAATTACCAAGAGATTGGTGGATGGTGGATAATGGATGATAAAAAAGTGATGAGTGAAGAATGAAAAAGAAGATACGGGAAAAGCTGAAAAAGATAAAGATGCTGATTCTGGACGTTGACGGAGTGATGACGGACGGCCGGATTATCATGGACAGTGATGGGCGGGAATTGAAAAACTTCTGCGTCCGCGACGGCCACGGACTGGTGATGCTTCAGCGCCACGGCATACGGGTTGCAATTCTCACCGGCCGGACTTCTTTGGTGGTGGACCATCGGGCGCGTGATTTGAAAATTTCAGAAGTGTATCAGGGGGCGCTCGACAAAAAGGAGGTTTTTACGCGGATTCTCGAAAAAAACAGCCTGACGCCGGAACAGATCGCTTATGTTGGTGACGATATTGTGGATATTCCCGTCCTGAAGATGGTCGGCTTTTCCACGGCGGTGGCGGACGCGGTTGATGAGGTGAAGAAGCATGTCGATTATGTTGCGGTTTGCCGCGGCGGACAGGGCGCGGTGAGGGAAATCTGCGAGATGCTGCTTGATGCGCAAGGCTTTTGGCCGAAAATTGCCCGACGCTACGACTTTGCTCCGCTCGAATAGCTTTACACGGAAGAGGTCGGATGATATACAAACGCCATGGGGTTTTCAAAGAAAGCAAAAATTACGGCGATTGCGCTGATAATTTTTGTGCTGGCGGGAGCGGTTTTTTTCGTCTACCTGCGGGCGCCGGGCGGCAAAAAAGAGAATATGGTCAGGATCCTGCCCGATGAAGCAGATGTTTGCATTGAGGATTTCTTTTATACGGAAGTCGGCAAGGACGATCTTCGCTGGGAAGTAAAGGCAAAAACCGCCCAGTATCAGAAAAAGCGGAATCTGGCTCTGTTTGATCAGGTTCAGATGAAACTGATCACCCGGAAAGGCAAGACCTTTGTGATGACGGGCGACAAGGGTGAGATGCGGACCGACACCAAAGACGTCGAGATCCGGGGGCATGTGGCGGCCACGGCCGATACAGGAGAAAAATTTTCCACCGAGTACGTGCGGTACAGCGACGTCCGGAAAGAAATTTATACGGACGCCCCTGTGCTGATGGAAACGAATCGGATGAAAATTCAGGGCGTCGGCCTTTCTATCCTGATGGACAATGAAGAACTTGCGCTTGCATCCGGCGTCAAAGCGAAAATTTACTGAGGGGGTCCCTTCATGTTGATTGCAAAAACAGGTCTGATGGCGCTGGGCCTTTTGCTGGCCCTGAATATTCAGGCTGTCGCGCAGACCGGTGCCGGCTCGAAAAACCCGCTGCGCAAAAACGAGCCGATTGAGATTGTTTCCGATAAAATGGAAGCGTTTCAGACCACCAGGATGGTGGTGTTTTCCGGCAATACCGTGGCGCAGCAGGGGGATGTCCGGATCCAGGCGGACCGCTTGTCGATTTACTATAAGGCCTCCGGCGGGCCGAAGGAGAAAAAAATCGATCCGGAGACGGAGCAGACGGGAGACCTGGAAAAGATTGTGGCTGAGGGCCATGTGGTGATTACGCAAAAAGATGTGCTGGCCACGGGTAATGAAGCGGTTTATTATCAGGACGACGCCCGGTTTGTCATGACGGGAAATCCCGTTCTGCAGCAGAGAAAAAGCGTGATTAAGGGTTGCAGGGTCATCATTCAGGTGGACGAGAACCGGGGGAAAGTGGAGCAGTGCGCCGAGGAAAATTCGGGAAGGGTTACGGCGATCATCCACTCGCAGAAGAAAAAATAATCGGACGGGCGCCGGACGGGCGCCCCGGGATGAAAGATGAGTTTTTTATCGGCCAGAGGACTGGTCAAAATTTACAGTAAAAGAAAGGTAGTCAACTGCATTGACCTGGCGATTTCACCGGGGGAAGTAGTTGGACTCCTGGGGCCGAACGGCGCCGGAAAAACGACGACATTTTATATGATTGTCGGGCTGGTCAAACCCGACGGCGGCGAAATCTTTTTGGATGACGAGGAGATCAGCGCCTATCCCATGTACAAGCGGGCGCGCAAGGGGCTGAATTATCTTCCGCAGGAGCCGTCGATTTTCCGTAAACTCACGGTTGAGGAAAATATTCTGGCGATTCTGGAGACCCTGGACATCAGCGAAGAAGACCGGCGGCAAAGGCTCGCGGAGCTTCTGGGCGAGCTGGATCTGACGGCGCTTGCGAAAAATCACGCTTATTCCTTGTCAGGCGGCGAAAGAAGAAGGGTGGAGATCACCCGCGCGCTGGTGACGCAGCCGAAATACATCCTGCTGGACGAGCCGTTTGCGGGCATTGATCCGCTGGCGGTGGCCGACATCCAGAAGATTATCGAAAAGTTGAAAAATAAAGGGATTGGAATCGTCATTTCCGATCATAATGTCCGGGAAACACTGGCTTGCTGCGACCGGGCTTATATCATCAATGAGGGCGCAATCCTGGTTCAGGGCCGGCCGGATGTCATCGCCCGGAGTGAACTGGCCAGAAAATTTTATTTCGGCGAAGATTTCAGTTTGTAGCGCCAAACGGATGTGCGATGTTGGAAGATGGCTTTTGAATTACGACAAAATCTGAAACTGTCCCAACAGCTGATCATGACGCCGCAGCTGCAGCAGGCGATCAAGCTCTTGATTCTTTCGCGTCAGGAGCTGGTCAATTCCATCAATCAGGAGATGGAGGAAAATCCCCTGCTGGAAGAGGTGCCACCGGACGAGGCCGTTGCCGAGGAGATACACGAGGACGTCGAAGAGGACGTTCAGTCCATCGAAAAGGAAGAAGGCAAGATTCCGGAGCATACCGCCGAACTGACCGGCGAGGGGGACGGAAGGGAAGAATTCGACTGGAATAATTATCTGGAAGACTACGGTCCGGTGGGCGTTTCGTATAACCGGGCCGAAGGCGACGCCCCGACGCTGGACAACGTCCTGACGGAAAGCGCTTCCCTCACCGGGCATCTCATGTGGCAAATGAAACTCTCTCCGTTTACCGAAGAGGAGGTGCGCATCGGGCAGCAGATCGTCGGCAATCTGGATTCCAACGGCTATTTGCGCGCCACCGTGGCGGAGATTGCCCGGCTGGAAAACGTCGGTGAAGATCATGTGAAAAGCGTTTTAAAAAAGGTGCAGGAATTTGATCCCGCCGGCGTGGCCGCCCGCAATCTTCAGGAATGCCTGCTGATTCAAGCCGGAATGTTTGCCGGAGAAAACCCGCTCGTCGAAACCATTATCCGGGAACATCTCAAGGAACTGGAACTGAAAAATTATCTTCAGATTGCCCGCAGGCTGAAAGTCCCCCTGAAGGAAGTGGAAGTGGCCGTGTTGCTGATCAGCAAAATGGATCCCAAACCGGGCG
Source organism: Smithella sp. (assembly GCA_012510495.1). Taxonomy (GTDB): domain Bacteria; phylum Desulfobacterota; class Syntrophia; order Syntrophales; family Smithellaceae; genus UBA8904. The sequence continues at coordinate 24,924 of JAAZHX010000314.1, read as the reverse complement.
CCGTTTATTCGCAAGAAAAAGCCCAATCCATTATTCCCGATGTGTATGTGGTTAAATCGGGAGAGGAGTACAAGATCGTTCTCAACGATGACGGCTTGCCGCGTTTGCGGATCAGCAATTTTTACCGTGAAATTATGGGCGGTGTCGGAGGACAGGACTCCGCGGAAAAGGAAAGCGGCAGGAAGTACATCCGGGAAAAGGTGCAGTCGGCGACCTGGCTGATTAAAAGCATTCAGCAGCGGCAGAAAACCATTTATAAGGTTGCTGAAAGCATTGTGAAGCATCAAAAGGAATTTTTTGACAAAGGCATTGATTATTTGAAGCCGCTGGTGCTGCGGAATATCGCCGATGATGTGGAAATGCACGAATCGACGATCAGCCGGGTGGTCACGAACAAGTACATGCATTCTCATCGCGGCATTTTTGAAATGAAATATTTCTTCGGCAGCTCCATTCAAAGAACTTCCGGGGAAAATATTGCCTCCAAAAGCGTCAAGGAGGAGATTCGGCAGATCATCAGCAGGGAAGACCCGAAAAAACCCTTCAGTGACAGTGAAATTGCGAAACGGTTGAAGGCCAGAAATATCGATATCGCCAGAAGAACGGTTGCCAAATATCGTGAAATGACGGGTATTTTGCCGTCGTCCAAACGGAAAAAGTATTTTTGAGGCAAGACCGTTGGAAGTATGGATATCATCAAAAGCATCGGTAAAATTCCGGTTGACATTTGGTTTCGTCGCCACTATACGACAAACCTTTGTTGCCGGCCCAGAAGGCGTGTTTCGGATGTTCTGGGCGGCCTACTATTGATGAGGGAGGAAAAAGTATGAATATTTCGGTAACTTTCAGAACGGGTGAAGGTGAGAATTGGCAAAAAGCCTATGCGGAAGAAAAGATTGCCAGATTGAAAAAGTATCTCGACGTGCCTGCCGAAGTCCATATGATCCTTTCCACGGAAAAGTTTCGCAATGTTGTGGAAATTAATCTGACTGCCAACGGGTGGAATGTGAACGCAAAGGAAGAATCCAAGGACATGCGCCTGGCGGTGGATAGTTGCATTGTGAAAGTTGAAAAACAGCTTAAAAAGCAGAAAGAAAAAATCAGACAGCACAAGCCTAAAAGCATCCGTCACGCCGGTATCAAAACCCTGGAAGGTCCGGAGGAGGAGGATGCCTCCTCCAAAGTGGTTGAAACCCGTAAAATCATTTTAAAGCCCATGTCGCTGGAGGAAGCGGTGTTCGAATTGGAAAACGGCAAGGCGCGTTTTCTGATCTACCGGGACACGGCTTCGGAAAAAGTGAGTCTGGTGCACCGTCTGGAAGACGGCCAGTTCGCCCATATTGAAACAAACAGCTAATTGACGGAAGGCCGGTCTTGGACCTGCGATACAAAAATGCCTTGCCCCATCAGGATGATGGAAGTATGAGACATCAGGGCAGCGTCCCGGATTTCACACTCAGGTGTAACGTATGCAACTGGATCAAATTTTTAAAATGGAATTTCTCAGCGAAAACCTTTTGTCCGACACCAAGGAAGGTGTGCTTGCGGAATTGATCAATATCCTGATTGAGAGCGGCCTGAAGATTGACCGGGCCAAGGCGATCGATGTGTTACAACAGCGGGAAAAACTGGGTTCGACGGGCATCGGCGACGGCGTGGCCATTCCTCACGGAAAGGTTTCCGAGCTGAAGGACATGGTCATCGCCTTCGGACGAAGCCGCCGGGGCATTGCCTTTAACGCCATCGACGGAAAGCCGGTCCAGCTTTTTTTTCTGCTTTTGGCGCCGGAGCATTCCACAGGGCAGCATTTGAAGGCCCTGGCCAGAATTTCCAAGATGTTAAAAACGTCCAACTTCCGTAAAACGCTTATTGATGCGAAAACCAAAAAGGATTTGTACAAAGCCATCGTTGAGCAGGACGCATCCTGTCCCCTGTAACAGGGCCTCGCGGCATCGGGAGACGACCACCGGCCAATTGTTTCAGGACCGTCTGCCTTATCTGGGCTTTGGGAAAATTCCCGCGCCGCGGAGTCACAAGATCTTTTTTCCCGGGCATTTCCCTCAATGCTTGCGGAGTCTCGCCGCGGCGCCTGAGCGGGAAGCCGCGATTCTGCTTTTCCCGCCCGCGACGACCAGAAAACTCCTGGCGCTTCCCGCGCCGTCCCGCGCCGATTATTTTTCCCGAATGGCCGGACGCCGCCCGGCGTTGCTCGTTTTCGCGCAAAGCGCGACTCTGCCCGTTTTGCTCAAAAAACAGATGCAGGGCCATCGTCTTCCCGCGGTCGCTTCCCCGCTTCATGAAAACCTGCTGGCCAGCCGAATCCGGTCGATCCTCCGCGAGAAAATTCATCGATGTGTGACCCTGCACGGCGTCGTTCTGTCGTGCGAGGGCCGAGGCATCCTCCTTACCGGACCCAGCGGAATCGGTAAAACGACCGCCGCGCTGGAGGCCGCCCGCAAGGGATACGGTTGGATTGCCGACGATGTGGCCGTGATCAAAAAAAACGCTCAGGGGCGGCTGATGATTTCCGGACACCCGGGCATTCAAAAATATATCCATACCAAGGCCACCGGCATTGCCGCCGGTGAACGGATACTGCCCGGTTCGCGGATGCGGAAAAAGGCGGAGCTGGCCTTCATTATCGATGTCTTCCGAACTGCCCGGGAGGAAATCTCCCGGCCTGTCGAAACCCGGATTCTGGAGCAAAGTCTGCCGCTGGTCCGGGTGGGCGTTCCCCGGACTGGATATTTGCGCCAGAACCTGATAGAGAGAGCCATACAAAAATTGAGAGAGGTCGGATAATTGAAGAATCTCCAGGTGGTGATCATCACGGGATTGTCCGGTTCCGGAAAAAGCACCGCGCTCCGGGCGCTGGAAGACATCGGCTTCTTTTGCGTGGACAACCTTCCGGTCGTGCTGCTGCCGAAGTTCCTCTCCATCACACTCGAGTCTTCTCCGCAGATCAAACAGGTGGCGCTGGTCATGGATTTGCGGCAGAAAAGCTTTCTGGAAAAGTATCAGCGCATCTTTGAACGCCTGAAGGAAAAGGGATACCGGATAAAAATTCTGTTTCTGGAAGCCGGGGAAGAGTCTTTACTGCGCCGTTTCAGCGAGACGAGGCGCAGTCATCCGCTGTCCGAAAAGCGTTCCATCATGGAAGGCATTCAGGCGGAAATAAAAAAACTGGCCACACTGCGGCAGATGGCCGATACGGTCATCGACACCACGACATCCAATGTGCATCAACTCAAAGACACCGTGCAAAAGCAGTTTCTGCCTTCCTCCACCCGGAAAAAAATGATGATCAGCGTCATGTCTTTCGGCTACCGGTACGGTCTGCCGGCCGATGCGGACCTGGCGATCGACGTGAGATTTTTACCCAATCCCTTTTATGAGGAAAAGTTAAAAAACATGACCGGCCATCACCGGGACGTGGAAAAGTACGTCTTGAACAATGAGGAATGCAAAACCTTCATCGGCAAAGCGTCCGACATGCTGAACTTCGTCATTCCTCTTTATGAAAAAGAAGGAAAGGTGCGGCTGAATATCGCGTTCGGGTGCACCGGCGGCAAGCACCGGTCCGTCGTTATGGCCAATCAGTTCAGCCTGTTTTTCCAGAAGCAGAAGTTCATCGTTCACACCACCCACCGCGACATCAACAAAAGCTGAAATCACCCGCGGCGCACGGCTCATCACCGGCAAGCGCGGGGTAAGACGGCGCGTTTTTCAGATCGCCATCTTTTTCATCACATTGTCCTCGATCCAGTGGGGGTCCCACCATTCCTGCGGGTTGACGAACTGGCCGTCGATCAGAATGCTGAAATGCAGATGATCGCCGCCGGCCAGTCCGCTCAGTCCGGAGGCGCCGATTTTTTCCTCTTTTTTGACGTTTTTGCCGACGGTTGTTTCAATCGCGGAAAGGTGTCCGTAGAGGCTGAACAGCCCCAAACCATGATCGATGATCACGGCGTTGCCGTAAATGCCCAGCGGACCTGCAAAAACAACAATTCCATGGTTGGCGGCTTCGATGGGGGCGTGTGCCGTCGAGGCGAGATCCACGCCGAGGTGCACGGAGCTGCCGAACGGTTTGCCGTCCACCAGATAGGTGCGCTGATCGCCGAACAAGGCCATGGACGCGGCGTTGCGCATCCGATGAAACGCTCCTTCCCATAATCTTTTATTGATGGACTTGCGGCAGACGGAGAGTATGGTTTTTGCGTTTTCCTCCCGAAGAGTGGTGTTCACATAGCCGAAAGCCTCAGCGGGCGTTTTCCCCTGCAACTGTGGGATCGTCGCTTGGAATTCGGGCATGATTTGCTGGAGAAAGGTTCCGCTCAAATTTACTTTGTCCGCGCGGAATTTCTTCGGCTTGATGGTAAAGGGCATGGAAGTTCGGGTTTCGTTGCCGGCGTTGTCCCGGGCGAAGATGACGATTTTGGTTGCCGCGGCCGCGCCCGTTTCGAGGGCGAAGAAGGCCACCGACGTGGGCTTGCCGCCGATCACGATATTGTATCCCGGGTAAAACCGTTCGTCCACGAAGACGCCGGACAGCGCGGCCGGCTTGGACGTCCGGTACGGGATGAATCCGGCGCCTCCCTGGTTGATGTAGTTGACGGGGCAGAGCACGTAAACTTGCGGCGGCACCGTGTCAATCCGGACCTGTTCGGAGACGACGGTTTCATTTTTAAAAAAAGAAGCGTCCCGGGCCGTGATACGAACGACGGCCGGTCCGTTGTTCATCTGGAGAGTAAGGGGCTCCACCGAAAGGCGAAGAACCTTTTGCCTGGTGCTTCGGGATGGAAATGTTTCCTCGGCCAGAAGATGCGGTTTGTTGTCCTGAACAATTTCCACCTTCAGGCCCGACAGGCCGCTTCGCTCGTCGGCAAAGGTGATGCCGATGTCCTTTTTCCTGCCGATGGCCGAAATATCCGAATCCAGTTGAATCACGGGTTTTTCCCGATCCAGCCGGCCCTCAAAATAAAGCCAGCCCAATGCCCCCGCCGCAAGGACGATGACAACCGCCGCAATACCCCCCGTTGTTTTCATTGCTGAATCTCCTTGATGGAATGCTGATATTGAACTGGCGGTTTTCATAATGGCTTTTGCGGCGGTTTGCAAGGAAAATATCCTTTTCCCGCGCACACAGGGACTTATGCCTTGTTTTTGCAGAGAAACGCTGTTATATTCTCGAAAAACAGCGAAGTGAAAGACGCATGCTGAAAAATAAGAAAATTGTTCTGGGAATCACCGGCGGCATTGCCGCCTACAAATCAGCGGAGCTGATTCGCGTCTTTGTCAAAGCGGGCGCAGAGGTCAAAGTCATCATGACGCGGAACGCGACGGAATTCATTACGCCGCTGACGCTTCGGACCCTTTCCCGGAACCCTGTTGCCACCGATATGTTTGATGCCGCGCAGCCATACGACATGGCCCATATCGCGCTTGCGGACTGGGCGGATGCGTTTGTCATTGCGCCGGCCACGGGAAACTTGATCGGCAAAATCGCCTCCGGCATCGCGGATGACCTTCTGACCACCACCCTGATGGCTGAGAACAAGCCGACGCTGATCTGCCCGGCCATGAACGACAAAATGCTGGCCAATCCCTTCTTGCGGGAAAACCTTCGGAAACTCGCCGGGACCGGCTACCGCGTGATGCAAAGCGATGTGGGCGAACTGGCCTGCAACGTCACGGGTGCCGGACGCCTGCCGGAAATCCCGGAAATTCTGGACGAGCTGGAAGCGCTTTTAACCGTCCAGGATTTTACAGGACACAAAGTGCTGGTGACCGCCGGACCGACGCAGGAGCCGCTGGATCCGGTGCGATACATCACCAATTATTCATCTGGCAAAATGGGCTACGCGCTGGCCAAGGCCGCCCATCAGAGAGGCGCGAAGGTGACGCTTATCAGCGGGCCGACAAAAATCGCTCCCCCGAAAGTTGAAACCGTCATTTTTGTGCGCACCGCGCAGGAAATGCACCGGGCCGTCATGGACGCTTGTTCCAAAGCATCGGTCATCATCAAAGCCGCAGCGGTGGCCGATTACCGGCCCCGGGTTACGGCTGCCGAGAAAATCAAGAAAGACCGGGGACTGGCCGGCGTCGAGCTTGTGTGCAATCCCGACATCATTGCCGCGATCGGCGCGAAAAAGAAAAGAGGCATCCTGGTGGGATTTGCCATGGAAACACAGGACCTGCTGGATAACGCCCGCCGGAAAATGACCCGCAAAAACATGGACATGATCGTCGCTAACAATCTGTGCGACAAGGGTGCCGGTTTTGAGGCAGACACCAACATCATCACGATCCTTGACCGGTTCGGCGGTTGCGCCGCTCTGGAGAAAATGACCAAACAGGAAGCGGCGCACCGGATTTTGGATCATATTCTCTCGCTCAAGATGAAGAAAGGGCCCGCCGGAAAAAAATGACGAAGCCCTTTCCTCCTCCTTCATCCGACGCGATCCACAATGAACTCCTATCCCTGGTGAAATCCGTCCGGGGGCAGCTGCTGGACGCCGGCCGTCAGTACGTCACGGTGGATTGCCAGAGACCCCGGCCGGCCGGGAAAAACAAGCCGGACGACAGGGAGCGCGGTGAGGCGTTTCACTCCCTTTCCTTGGAAGCGGCGAACTGCCGTCAGTGTCCGCTGGCGCAAACGAGAAAGAATGTCGTATTCGGCGCCGGGAGCTTGTCGGCGCAGGTGGTTTTTGTGGGCGAAGCGCCGGGCGCGGACGAAGATGAACAGGGCCGGCCCTTTGTCGGCAAGGCGGGGCAACTTTTAACCAATATCATTACTGCGATGGGGCTGACGCGAAAGGAAGTGTATATCTGCAATATCCTCAAATGCCGTCCGCCGGGCAACCGCACCCCGCTGCCGGAGGAAATTCGTCTGTGCGAGCCTTTCCTGAAGCGGCAGCTCAGCCTGATTGCTCCGCAGATCATCTGCGCGCTGGGGAGTATCGCGGCAAAGGCTCTCCTGCGGACGGAAACTCCGATTTCCGCGCTGCGCGGGCGCTTTCAGAGCTACGAAGGAATAAAGCTCATGCCGACCTATCATCCGGCCTATCTCTTGCGGAACCCGTCGGCCAAGAAACAGGTCTGGGAAGATATCCAGCAGGTCATGAAGGAGATTGGCTTTGGCGAACCGTCATGAGAAAAGAGGCGTCAGCATGCTGAAAAAAACGGGTATTCTTTTTCTGATTTTCCTTTGGATCACGGCGGTGGGCGCCGTTTTCGCCAAGGATGCCGGCCCCCTGTTTCATGTGATCGAACTCAACGGCGTGATTACCTCCCCTTCGGCGAAATACGTCGCCCAGAGCCTGGAGGAAGCGACGGCCGCGAAGGCGGAAGGGCTGATCATTCTGTTGGATACGCCCGGAGGACTGGACACCGCGATGCGGGACATCGCCAAAAGCATCCTTAACGCGCCGCTGCCCGTCATCGTTTACGTCTATCCGTCCGGGGCGCGCGCCGCGTCGGCGGGCGTGATCATCGCGCAGGCCGCGCACGTCGCCGCCATGGCGCCCGGAACCAACATCGGCGCCGCTCACCCGGTAGCGATCGGCATCGGAGGCAGCGGCGAGATGGACAAGACCATGGCCCAAAAAATGGAAAACGACGCAGCGGCCTACGCCCGCAGCATAGCCAAAACGCGGGGGCGAAGCGAAGAATGGGTGGAGAAAGCGGTTCGCAAAAGCGAGTCCATCACCGCCGACGAAGCCCTGAAGCTGAACGTCATTGATATCGTGGCCGCGGACATCGAAAAGCTGCTGTCCGCGATCGACCAGAAAACCGTAACCGTCGCCGGCGTCAAAAGAAAAATATCCACCGTCGATGCGGTCCTGGACACAAAAAAGATGGGCACACGGCAGGGGATTCTGGCGGCGATCTCCAATCCGAATATCGCGTATCTGCTTTTGCTGATCGGTTTGGCGGGGCTGTACTTTGAGTTTTCCACCCCGGGCGCAATCCTGCCCGGTGTCATTGGAGGCATCTCCCTGCTGCTGGCGTTTTTTGCCTTGTCCACGCTGCCGGTAAGTTACACGGGAATCCTGCTGATCCTATTCAGCGTCATTTTATTTATTGCGGAGATTAAAATCATGAGTCACGGCATGCTGACGGTGGGAGGAGTCATTTCGCTCGCACTGGGGTCCTTCTTGCTTTTTGATTCCCCGGAACCCGCGTTGAGAATTTCCCTGCAGATTCTGCTTCCGGCCGTGCTGTTGGCGTCCGGGTTTTTTATCGTGGTCATTTTGCTCGCGGTAAAAGCACAGATGAGAAAGCACTACTCAGGAACGGAAGCCATGATCGATGGTCGGGGGAAAGCCGCGACGGACATCCACGGCGAAGGCAAGGTTTTTTTCCAGGGTGAATACTGGACGGCGATGAGCGATCGGGAAATTCCCAAGGGCGCCAGGGTCAGGATCCTCAAGGTTGACGGCCTGAAGCTGGTGGTTGAAGAAATCAAAGAAGATAATTAAAGCATCGATACAAAGGGAGGAAAGATTATGTTGGGTACTTTACCGCTGCCCCTGTTGGTAGTGATTGTGCTGGTGGTCATGTTTTTGGCTTCCGCGATCAAAATTCTCAATGAATATGAACGGGCGGTCCTTTTCCGGCTGGGCAGACTGCGCAATATCAAGGGACCGGGGCTGATTGTTATCATTCCCGGCATTGATAAAATTATCCGGATCGACATGCGCACCATTACCATGGATGTTCCGCCGCAGGATGTCATTACCAAGGACAACGTTTCCATCAAAGTTAACGCGGTGGTTTATTTCCGCGTGCTGGACGCCAACGCCGCCGTCGTAAATGTGGAGAATTATCTTTTTGCCACGTCCCAGCTTGCGCAGACGACGCTCAGAAGCGTTTGCGGCCAGGTGGAACTCGACGAAATTCTTTCCGAGCGCGAGAAAATCAATCTGCACATCCAGGAAATCCTGGACCGGAGCACGGATCCCTGGGGCATCAAGGTTTCGCTTGTGGAAGTGAAGCACATTGACCTGCCCGAAGAGATGAAACGCGCGATGGCCAAGCAGGCCGAAGCCGAACGCGAAAGACGGGCGAAGATCATCAGCGCGGAAGGAGAGTTCCAGGCCGCGCAGAAGCTGATCGAGGCGGCCGCTCTGATGGAAACGCAGCCCATGTCGCTGCAGCTTCGCTATCTGCAGACCTTAAACCAGATCGCGGCGGAAAATAATTCCACCACCCTGTTTCCGATCCCGATCGATCTGTTTAAGCCTTTCATGAAGCTTATGGAAAAATCGTAAGCGAACGCCGGGGGCGATTCACCGGCGCTTCCCATATACGCTGAATTGAAGGAGGGAAAATATGACAAACGAAAAGCGAAACATTCTAACCGGCGGACTTATTTTAATCACCCTGGGAGTTTTGATCTTTATCAGCAAAACCACTTCCTACAGTTTTGGTCAGACCTGGCCGATTCTGCTTGTCGTCATCGGAGTGACCACGCTGTTTTACAGTATTCGGGCCGTTGAAGGCTGGTTTATCGCCACGGTCGGCGTCATTTTTCTCATCATCGAACTCTACGGGTTTGATTTATACAGGTACTCCCAGTACATTTTGCCGGTGATTTTGATTGTGCTGGGTGTCTATGTTCTGCTGAGGCGCCGCAAACGATAGAAAGTCGGTTGCGGAAAAAACACTTGCCATGTTCTTTCAGCAAAAAAAGGTTCTGGTCCTCAGTGATTTTGACGGCACGATTTCCCGGGTGGATGTAGGAGACGGGGTTTTGGGGCGGTTTGCCCAAAAATGCCGGGAGACCATTGACCGCGAGGTTGTCAAAGGCAACATGGGATCGCGGGAGGCGTATGAAAAAATTGCGCCGTTGGTCCGGGTCGATGCCGGGCGTCTGCGCGCTTATGTTTTGAAATGCTCCGCCATCGATCCTTTTTTTGTCCGGTTTTATCGCCTTGCCGCAAAAAAGGGAGTGGATGTCAAAATCGTTTCCGACGGGCTTGATTTTTATATCCGGGCGATCCTGGACAAGCACCGGCTGGGGGAGATCGAATTTTATTCCAATAACGTCGTTTTCGGCGAGCAGGATACCCTGAGGTTTGACTTTCCACGAGCCAATGTCCTGTGCGGCCGCTGCGGGACGTGCAAGAGCAGAATTCTTCATGAGCATCGCCTGATGTATGAAAAAATCATCTATGTCGGTGACGGCCGTTCCGACATCTGCCCGTCCCAATACGCGGATCTGATTTTTGCCAAGGGCGAACTTTTGAAGAAGTGCCGACAGGAAAGCGCCGTTCCCTATCGCGCGTTTCATGATTTTCGCGAAGTATCGGAATATCTGAAGAAAAACGTTTAACCAAGCGGCGCGGTTTTCGGGACGCCGCCCGGGAGAAGGAATCATGGCCATTTCAAAGAAAATCAAGGCGTCCATATCGCAGTCGTCCCTGATCCGGAAAATGTTTGAAGAAGGAAACCTTCTGAAAAGCAGGCACGGGCACGACAAGGTGTATGACTTCAGCCTGGGCAATCCCAATGTCGATCATCCCCGCGAATTCAAGAAAGAGCTGGTGCGTGTTGCCCGTCAGGAAATTCTGCTCAAGCACGGCTACACCCCCAACGCCGGCTACCCGGAAACCCGACAGGCGGTCGCCTGTAAGATCAGGCGGGCAACCGGCTTGAAAATGCAGGCCGATCACATTGTCATGTCCTGCGGGGCGGGCGGCGCTCTCAATGTGATCCTGAAGTCGATCCTGAACCCCGGCGACGAAGTCGTCATTCTCGAACCTTTTTTCGTGGAATATCCTTTCTACATCGAAAACTACGACGGCGTGGTGAAAACTGCGGCCACGCGTCCCGATTTTTCTTTGGATCCGGAGGCCATCGGCCGGGCGATCACCCGACGGACCAAGGCGATCATTCTCAATTCGCCCAACAATCCGACCGGCCGGGTATACAGCAAGACGAATATCGCCGGCCTGGTCCGGCTGCTCAAAGAAAAGGAAAAAAAATACAACCGGGCCATCTATCTTCTTTCGGACGAAGCCTACGCGGAAATCCTTTATGACGGCATCAAGCTGCCTTCCGTGCTGACGGCGTATGCCGACAGTATTGTCGCCTATTCCTATTCCAAAACCTTGTCGTTGCCGGGCGAAAGAATCGGCTACATCGCCGTGAATCCAAAGGTTCACGAGGCGGATGACCTGATCCGGGCGCTGATTTTGTGCACGCGGATCATGGGATTCGTGAACGCCCCGGCTCTGATGCAGCGCATCGTGGCCAATCTTCAGCACATCACCGTGGACGTGAAGATCTATCAGAAGAAAAGGGATTTGCTTTGCGACGGCCTGGCCCGGGCGGGATACAAGTTCATCAAACCGCAGGGCGCTTTTTATCTGTTCGTGAAAAGTCCGGTTCCCGATGACGTGGCGTTCGCGCAGAGGCTCGTGCAGAAAAATATTCTGGTGGTTCCCGGAAGCGGCTTCGGCGCGCCGGGCTACTTCCGCATCGCCTTTTGCGTCGATGACGCGACCATCCGGAATTCCATGAAAGGCTTCGCCGCGGCCATCCGGGAATGCCGGAGTTAAAGTCCTCGCATTTTCTTCACAGGATATTTCCGATTTCCTCAATCAGTTGATTCAGCCGTTTGGGTGAAACAGGGTAGGGGGTTTTCAGCTCCTGCGCGAAAAGAGAAACCTTGTATTCTTCGATCATCCAGCGCAACTCTTCCGTTTTGTTCCGCTTTTCCTCTGATGGGTCAGCGCCCGCCGCGTCCCGGATTTTCTGAAGTTTTGCAGCGTAAATGGCTGCTTCCTGCAGTTTCGATTCCGTGGAGGACAGATTCAGGCTTCCCCGTTCTGCACGCAGCAGGAGAGCTTTCAGATAGCGGGGCAGATGGCGCAGACGGTCAAAGTCGTAGCGCAGCATAAAATCTTCGGGGACCAGGCTGCGCATCTCCATCCGCGTCGTCTGCAGGAATTTTGCCACGGCCGGATGGGAACGGTTTTGGAGCGCCAGTTTTCGCAGTCCTTCGTGGGTTTCGGCAAAGCTCCGGAGAACCGGCGCGGCAGCCGCGATCACCTCCTGGCCGTAGGAAAGAACCCGGGGCCGGACGGCTTCGGCATGCTTCATGAACTCTTCGGGGTTTCGCCAGGATCGCTGGAAAAGATCTTTTTTTACCCGCTCGAGTAAGGATCGTTCCACCTGACGGACGCTGCCCAGCAGGGCCGCCTGCTCTTTGAGTTCACCCCCGAACGCCAGGTTTTTTTTGAGTTGTTTGAGCCTGTCTGCAAAATGGATGCCGTAAAGGGCGGAAACCCCGGCGGCATGATGAGCGGCGGCTTCCCGGGAGTCGGCAAAAATCCGCAGATGAACCGCTTCCCCTTCAGTCTGCAGCGCGGGATAGGCGCAGCCGGTCACGCCGTGTTTGCCGGCAAGTTCAATGTCTTCGGGAAGCCGCCCGAAGTCCCAGCCGGTGAGGTTCTCCTTTTCCCATTGCCGGCGGCAACTCTCCAGAGACGTGCGGCGGACCTGTTCGGTCAGCTCCTGCCGCAGTTCTCCGATGTCGCGGCTGCTGCGGATTTCGCCGCCGTGATCGTCAACAACGCTGAAGCGGATCTGTAAATGCGGCGGCAGTTTTTCCGGCGTCCAGAACCCGGCAGGCACCGTCAAATGATATTCCTCGAATAAAAACCTGCTCAATGCCGCAGGCAACTCCCGGTCTTCGCCGCCGGTCTTTTTGCCGAACTGTCCGGCAACCTGGATGGGCGGGGGCAGTTTCTGACGGATGTTTTTGGGCAGGGACTTGAGCCAATGTAAAACCTTCTCCTGACGCAGAGACGGCAGATGCTTTTCGATATTTTCCGAGGCGGTCCTGGCAACAAGCCCCAACGGCACGCGGACGGTCACGCCGTCGGCTGCGCGACCCGGTTCAAACCGGTAGCGGCAGGACAAAACGGCATTGCCAAGCCGGATCGAATCCGGATATTGCTTCAACTCCTCCGAGTCAGGGTCGTCGGCGATCAGCTCTTCCTCCCGGAAGCGCAGAAAATCGTCGTCGCCTCTGTCTTTGATCCATTTTTGCAGGGACCGGATGTCGGAAAGAAGCGGCAGTCTCTGTTCATAAAGTTCGGCGACGGCTTCTTCATCCGCGGCGATGCCGCGTTTGCGAAGCTTGTCTTCCATCGTTTTGACTTTTTTCCACAGTGCCAGGTTGTGCTCCACAAAGGGAAGTTTGCGCCCCGTTTCGCCCGAAACCAGCGCTTCGCGGATGAATATTTTTTTGGCTTCCTCCGGGTTGATCCGTTCATACGCGACGCTTCTTTGCTCCACAATGGTCAATCCGAATAAAACGACTTTTTCGGAAGCGACGACTTGTCCGCGACTTTTTTCCCAGTGCGCCGCCCAGTGCAGGCAGCGGCAGTGATTCCCGCCCAGCTCTTCGAGCCAGTCGCTTTGGATATTGGCCGCGTTGCGGGCAAAAACCCTGGAGGTCAGGCTGATTTCGGCGGCGACGATCCAGGGGCCGCCCCGGTTGAAAAGGCCCGAACCCGGATAAAGCATCACCTCGCGGCTTTTGGCAGCCGTATAAAAATTCTTTTCTTTTTTCTGCGCGATGTTGGAAAGATAGCCGCTCAGAATCGAGCGATGTATTTTGTCGGAAATCGTCTGGTCGATTTCCATCCGGGCGGGCTTTCTGCGTGGAGGTGATGCCGCTTTGTCGCCGATAATGTCCATGATCTGCGCGTAAACATCCCGCCATTCCTTCATCCTCCGGTAGGAAAGAAAATGATCGCGGCAGAATTTACGCCACTGGCTCTGGGATTTCATCTGATCGAAATGGTCCGAATACCGGTTCCAGATCTGCAGATACGTGAGGAAGTCCGATTCCGGATGGGCAAAGCGGGCATGCGCGGCGGCCGCCTGATCGATCTTGTCATAGGGCCTTTCACGGGGGTCCTGAATGCTCAGCGCCGCGGCAATCACGGCGATTTCATCAAGGCAGTCGTGTTTTTTGGCCTCGAGGATCATCCGCGACACCCGGGGGTCCAGCGGAAACTGCGCCATGGCCCGGCCGACCGGCGTCAGTTGGTACTGCTCGCTGTCTGCCGCGTTTTCTTCGCGGCTGATTGCGCCCAGATCGCGCAGAGTTTCGATGGCGTCGCGGATGCTTTTCGGATGCGGACGGTCGATAAAGGGAAAAGAGGCAATCAGTCCCAGATTCAAAGACAGCATGCGCAGCACCACGCCGGCCAGATTAGAGCGCAGAATTTCCGGCACCGTATAAAGCGGCCTGTTTGCAAAATCTTCCGGGGAATAAAGGCGGATGCAGATCCCGTTCTGAACGCGGCCGCAGCGTCCTTTTCTCTGTTTTGCGCTGCTTTGGGAAACGGGCTTGACCGGCAGGCCGGTGGTCTGACTGCGGGGGTTGTATTCCAGCATGCGCGCGAGCCCCGAATCAATGACGTACTTGATGCCGGGAATCGTCAGAGACGTCTCCGCGATATTGGTTGCGACAATGATTTTCTGACGGGACGAGGGCTGAAAAACCAGTTTCTGCTGTCCGGAGGAAAGCCTCGCAAACAGGGGCAAAACAAGACCCGAACAGCGTTTGGCGAGGCGTTCGCAGGCTTCGCGGATGTCCTGCTCCGTGGGCAGAAAAATCAGAACGTCTTCAAAGCGCCCCTGACGCTGCAGATCCTCCACACAGGCCACGGCTTCATCGACATAAGTCATTTCGCCCTTTTCCTCTTTGGCCGGATCGAGTGGCCGGTAGCGAACCTCCACCGGATACATCCGGCCCGAGACTTCGACAACCGGCGCTCCGTCGAAGGCCTGCGCGAATTTGGCGGTGTCGATCGTGGCGGACGTGATGATCACCTTCAGGTCTTTTCTTCTCTGCAGCAGGCTTCGCAAATACCCCAAAATGAAATCGATGTTGAGGCTGCGTTCGTGCGCCTCATCGACGATGATCGCATCGTAGGCCAGCAGGTTCCGATCTCCGGGGGTTTCCGTCAGCAGGATGCCGTCCGTCATGACCCGGATCAGGGGCTCCGCCGATGTTTTTTCTTCAAAGCGGATTTTATACGCCACGGCCCCGCCGCAGTCCTGGCCGAGCTCGGATGCGATGCGTGCCGCGATGCTGACGGCGGCAATCCTCCGGGGCTGCGTCAGTCCGATGACACCCCGCAGGCCCAGCCCCGCCTCCAGGCACATCTTGGGGATCTGCGTTGTCTTGCCCGATCCGGTTTCACCGGTAATGATGACCACCTGAGAATTCCGGATTGCATGGACAATGGCCTGGCGTTTGGCACAGATGGGCAGTTCGGTAGGAAAATTCAGAGCGGGAACGGACTGTCGCCGCTTCTGCACGCGGCGGCGCGAGGCGTCAATCCGGCTTTGCAGCCGGGAGGTGGCCTCCGCTCTCCTCTCCGGGCGTCCGTCCGGAGGGGCATTTGCGGTTTGCAGCGATTGCAGCAGGCGATGGTAATCGGCAATCATGATGTCGCGCGCATGGCGCTCCACCAGGCGGATCAGCCGGTTATGGGGATGGTCTGAAGGCAGCATGATTCCCCGTCGTCACCGGCCGTCAGCGCCGCCAGCCGAAATCGAGAGCCATGTCTTGGGGCGCTTCCAGTTCGACGCCGGTTTCAATGTTCTTTTTCTGCAACGCGGGCAGCTCGACCAGCCAGACAAAGGCTGCCTCGCTTTTTTCCGAAGGCTCGGGCTGCTGTTTGAACGTCAGCTTGATTCTTTCATCGCGCGCCTGAGGGATCGGCTCTTCGATGCGCAGTTTGACCGGCGTGTTTCCGGTGTTTTTCGCTTCCAGGCGCCACTGCCATCGGCGCGTCTGTTTGTTGGAAAAGAACTTTGCGCCGCCGGATTGATCGGCAACAGTCAGAGAGCTGACCGTGACGAAAGGGCTGTTGCCGAAATAAATGTCCGCCTCCGAGCCGGCGAGAGCGAAGGGACGCTTGCCGATGATCGCGCCGTCAATGGCGAACGTCGCTTCCCCGGAAGGGATTTCCGCCGGTCCCGGCAGTTGGATATGCGCCTGCAGATAGGCCTGAGGGGAGAGGCTGGGGCGCGCCAGAAAAAGGAACTGCGCCGGCCAGGTTTCTTCCTTGATTTTCAAACGCTGACGGTCCCCGGGCGCCACCGTCTTTTTTCCCAGCGACCAGACGGAATAGGTTGTACGGACCGTTTCGACAGGCGCGGACGCCCCCGCCGCCATCAGATCATTGGTTTCTTCCATGCTGAGCCTGGCCTGCGCGGCTGTTTCCCGCTGCATGGACTTATAGATCACAGGCGCTTTCGGCTTAATAATCCAGGGGGGCAGCTCCGGCGGCGCAATCGTCCGGACCGGCTGCAGCGTGGCCAGATAAATCTGGGCCATTTTCCATTCTTCTCCCGTGGACTGCCATATCTCCGCGTCCCAGGAAAACAAAACACTCGCGGAGGAGGGCAGAGCCTCCATGCGGTAGAGGGGCTGCCAGCCGCAGCCGCCCAGCGTGTAACTGTAGATCAACAGTGCGTCGCGGGGCGGGGTCCCGGACAGAGTGACTGTCGCTTCCCACGCTTTTTCGCTTTTGCCGGCGGCCCGATCCAGATTTTCCTGAATCTCCTTGATTTGCTTGTCGATATTTTCCATATCCGTTTCCCCGGCGTTCTTTTCGGAAAATATTCTGAGGCTGTTTCTGCCGATGGCCGACGCCAGCGTGGCCGCTTCGCTCACCGTTTTGGTTTTTGCCTTGGTCTGCGCCTGCCAGAACTGAATCTGGATATCCAGCGCTTTGAGCCTGGCCTGCAGCTCCTTCTTTTCGTTTTGGGCTTTTTTTAACTGGGCGCGCAGTTGGGCGATTCGGTTTTCGTCAACGCGCGCGATGGATTTGATCCGGATATCGTCAATCTTGACGCGTCCGGCCGAAGATGGAGAAACCGTCAGGGATTCCGGGTCTGCCTGCGATGGCAAAACCAGAATCACCTGATTTATAGTTGCGCCCGCGGACTGCGGATCGATTTTGACGGTTTCTTCAACCCTTGCCGAATCGGGAAAAAGAGTTACTTCCCTCACCGCGGCTGGGGATACCGAAGGCAAGCACAACAGGCCGGCAGCCAGAAACGGCAATATCCCCATCCATCCATGCTTGCGAATTTTGCGAAACATAGCGCGTCCTTTCTTTTACATGCCCATGCTTTTTTTGATGCTCACCGCAATCCTGCGGACTTCCTTCATAACATCCGTTTCCGCAATCGTCAGCAGACGGCGGTTTTCCATAACCACTTTGCCGTTGATGATGACCGTATCGACATCCGCGCCGCCCGCCGCGTAAACCATGTGGGAATAGGCGTTGTACAGCGGCGTCAAATGGGGCTTGTTCAGTCCGATCAGAATGATATCCGCCTTTTTCCCGGCTTCCAGGGAACCGACCAGGTGCCCCATGCCGATGGCTTTTGCGCCGTTGATCGTGGCCATGCGCATCGTGGTTTTGGCGTCCATGACGGTCGGATCCAGCGTGGCGACCTTGTGCAGCAGAGCCGCCGTGGACATTTCCCGGATCATGTCGAGCGTGTTGTTGCTGGCGCAGCCGTCCGTTCCCAGCCCCACGGTAATGCCGGCTTCCAGCATGTCCTTGAGGGGGGGGATTCCGTTGCCCAGTTTCATGTTGCTGGCGGGATTGTGCGAAACCTTGCAGCCGTGTTGCGCGAACCGCTGGATGTCGTTGAGGGTTAAATAGACGCAGTGAAAGGCCAGCAGCTTTTCGTTGAGATACCCGATGTCGTCCAGGAAGGCCACCGCGCTTTTTCCGTGTTTCTCCAGAAGCTGGTCATGCTCCTGCTGATTTTCCAGAAGATGAATCCCCAGCATCAGACCGAATTCATCGGCGATGATTTTGGCCTTCTGCAGCAACGGGCGCGAACAGGTGTAAAGTGAATGCGGTTCGACGATAATCTTGACCAGGGGATCGTTGTGCCACTTTTCGGCAAGTCGCCGCGTGCAGGTGAGGCCTTCCTCAGGCGTCTTGCAACTGGGCGAGGGGAAGTCGAAAAGGACCTCACCGACCAGGCAGCGGACGCCCGCCTCTTTGGCCGCCCGGGCCGTTTCCTCTTCAAAGATGTACATGTCGCAAAATGTTGTCGTGCCGGATTTGATCATTTCCGCGCATGCCAAAAGCGAGCCCCAGTAAGCCAGATGCGGATTGACGTTTTTCGCCTCCGCCGGAAAAATGAAATTGTTCAGCCAGTCCATCAGCTCCAGGTCATCCGCGATTCCGCGGAAACAGGTCATCGCGGCGTGCGTATGCGTGTTGACAAAGCCGGGCAGCACCAGGGAACCTTCGGCGTCAATGATTTTTTTTGCGGCATACCGCTTGAGAATGTCTTCCCGGCGGCCGATGTCGATGATGAAAGAATCGTGAACGGCAATCCCGGCGTCGTCCTGACAGGTATTGGCCTCGTCGATCAGGAGCGCTTTCCCGCCGGAAATGATCAGGTCGATGTCATGCATGAAGATATCCTTTCAAAACAAACGGGTGTTTATCATAAAACAAGGACAGGCCACAAGAAACAAAAATCCCTCGCGGAAACGATGCAAAGACATTCTGACGGGAAAAGATACCATTGCTGCTGTTATTTCTCGCGAAGGCGGGAATCTATTCCCAATGTCTTTCGCGCATACCCGTTCGGCAGGGCAGCAAAAGAGCAAATCCTTGACACATCCAGACAAAAATAATATATGCCGCGAGGTTTCTTGACGAAATCACCACAGGCCTGGGTGGCGGAACTGGTAGACGCAAGGGACTTAAAATCCCTCGGTCTTTAAGGCTGTGCGGGTTCAATTCCCGCCCCAGGTACCAATTGAAATCAAGGGCTTGCGATATTCTTTCATTCCGCAGGCCCTTTTTCTTTTCGTCTAATGATACGAAAATACCGTTTTATTGCCGCTTTGAAGAAGGTTTGACGTGGTTTAGAGAGGCGAACAGCGGATCAGTTAGCAAACGGAGGACTGATCAACTTTGGGCAAGCGGACATCAGTGTGCCGCAGCAAGCGGCGTGAGAGATGGGGGGAGGCCCCCCGCAATCGGCGTGCAGGCGCAGGTTGCAAACCACCGTAAGCGGCGTTGGTTAAGAGTCATCGTCGTGAGCGTTACGGAAAAGGTGCAAAGAAATGCATCAGGTGTGGATCAAGAAGACGAACACAAGTGAACCACCGCGCACGTGTCGAAAGTACAGATGCGGCGTCAGAACCGGGGAGGTGATGTTGCTCCGGGATAAGTCTGGAGGATGCCTGTTGACTGTCCAGGCGGCGCCCGGCATAGAGGTGGCGTGAGCTTGATCCGGGCTCTCATGTTGAACTGCGGGAACCTGTCGCCGCGATGTATAAGAGAAAGGCACAAGCGGAGAACCCGCGAGGCCGACAGTATCGATGCGCGGCACAGGGGCGGACAAGTTCGTAGTAGCGGAGAAACCTCCGTAGTGGAGGTGGAGCGAAGGGACTTGGCCACTCGGCAAGGTTTCACGGGTCAACTGGAGTTCAGGAGGAACCTTTGAAATCAGCAAAGCCTTACGACTTCCCTGAGGCTGAGTGGTAGGAGCCGGATGAGCTGAGAGGTTCACGTCCGGTTCTCGGAGGGGCTGGGGGTGAAATCCCCCCGGCCTACTCACCTCAACGTATTTTCGTCGAATCAGGGAAACATCATTCACATGATCTTCCCGTCACGCACGATCGTGGAACTGGTTTATCAAAACAACGACAAATGTCTGAAAGCCATGGCAAACATGCTCGATGCGTTCAACAACGGAGAGAAGCAATACAGCCTTATCAAAAATAACCTTTCACCCGTTCATGTCCGTTGTGAACAGGTGGCGGTGAAGCTCTAAGGTTTAATGGGCTTGGTGTTCCGGGGCTGCCGCAGACAGCTGGCCGAACCGATAGGCGCTCGGTCACTCTTGTCCAAATCAGGTGCTAAAATAAAAGCGCATGTTGAGTCCTGATTTGGACAAGAGTGAAATCGTTTATAGACATAACGGCTCAAGAATATCTTTCCAGACGCCTGTAGAATTTGGTCCTGGTCATTCCCAGCAATTCTGCGGCCTTCTTTTTGTTACCGTTTGCCTGCTTTAATGCATTAAGGATTTTATCCTTTTCCATTGCTTCAAATTCTTTAATTGGTGACTCGGTAACAGCAGGTTGATTTTCCGGGTCTCCGACAGAAGGGTATTTGAATATCTTCTTGACGTCATCGGGAATGATCAGGTCGCCATTGGAAAGGGCCGTCAATCTTTCCACGGAATGTTTCAGCTCCCGGATATTTCCCGGCCAGGAGTACTGCTTCATAACGTCCAATGCTTCTTTGGAAATTGTTTTGTTCAGTGTGTATTTTTTATTTATTTCCTGAAGAAAGCGGTGGCAGAGGGGCAGAATATCTTCGGGACGATCACGCAGCGGTTTTATATGAATCGGCACAACGCTGAGTCGATAATAAAGATCTTTACGGAAAGTCCTGTTTTTTATCAGTTGATCAAGAGGTTTATTTGTCGCGGCGATGATCCGTAAGTTGAGTTTAACGGTTTTTGTGCTGCCTACTTTTCGGATCTCATTTGTTTCAATAGCACGGAGTATCTTCACTTGAATATCCAGAGGAATATCTCCGATCTCGTCGAGAAAGAGGGTGCCGCCCTGGGCTATTTCGAGAAGTCCGGTTTTGCCTTCACGCAGAGAACCGGTAAATGTCCCGCCTTCATAACCGAATAGTTCGGATTCGAGGAGATTCGGGGGAATTGCCGGAATACATACGGGGATGAAAGGCTCATTCTTGCGGGTGCTGTTGGTGTGGATGGTCTTCGCAATGACCTCTTTGCCGACACCTGATTCCCCAGTAATCAGAACTGTGTAATCAAACGGGGCAAGCTTCATGATATCTTCCAGCAGACTTTTCATCTGAGTGCTGTCGAAGATAAAATCTTCATTCAACAGAAGTATCTTCCGCAGATATTCCAGCTCCCGGAGATAATTTTTGCTTTGGCGCTGTTCTTTTTCGAGAGTCACTCTTAAATCATTGAGTTCTTTAATATCGGTCGATGTGCAGACGACAAAAACAAGATTGCCTTGACTATCGAAGATGGGACTACAACGGGTCATAGCCTCTATGCCCGCCCGCGTATTCACAATGCCGGAGACTTCCTTTCGTTGCCTGATTGCGGAATAGACAACGCTACCCCGGATATGCCCTTCGTCTACGAGTTGTTGCTGGGTTTTTCCGATGAACACATCCCGCGGAATATTCAAAGTGTCGCAAACGCCCTTGTTCAACCATAAGATACGGGCTTCGTGGTCAAAAATGAAAACAGCATCAGAAACATGATCAAGGATTTCCGGGAAGTGATTGAGAAGATCGTCTTTTAGAACAAGTTTTGACGACATGGTTGCGTCCTCCTTTAGGTCATGGTGTCTCAGTTTGTCCGATACACAATAGTGCAAAACAGGGCATAAAGAAAGAGAAATATAGACACAACGCACCAGTTTGAAAACAGATCGTTTATTAATTCAAATAAATCAACAAGATATATTTGTTGTATCGAATGGCATGTTCGTTGCAAAATACCTCGTTAAAAAGTCGGCGCGTTATTCGGGAAACATAGCTGGAGGAGAAAAACACACCTTTGCTGGACAGGCAAAGGTGTACCCGAGGCGGTGTCTGTGTTTAACTAACCATCATGCCCGTTTCGGACACAACGAAAGATGAAAATATCCGGCCATTTGCGGACATTTTCATATAAACGTAAACTTGATTAAAGGAGGTAAGAGCAATGATTGTAAGAAGAATTAAGGATGTAGAGAAAATCGATGTCGGAAAGCCATTCGGTGCACCTGATAACTTCATGGTAATTCAATGGATTATCAGCAAAGAAGTGGGTGATGATCGATACCGTCACTCATATGCATTGAGGAAGTATACCCTTCAACCGGGCATTCCTCTGGAGTTAGTTCCTTTTCACAGCCATGAATATATTCAGTCGCCATGCGTCATTTCCGGAACCATGGTTTTTCAGGCCGGCGATGAAAAGGGAGAAATTTTTGAAGTGGGGCCCGGTGACACGGCTTATTTTTATTCCAATGAACCGCATCGCGGCACCGTCAAAGGGGATAAACCTGTTGAGCTGTACTGTATTATCGATTGTCCGGGCGATGGGGAGGATTGCCTTCCGATAATTCCCAAAGCTAAAACGGGCGCGGGCGGTTGAATCGTGCATCAATCTTTCTAAATATTATGCTGATAATTAAAGGAGATAGAAAATGAAAAAATGGACGATTAAGGTTCTCTATTACGGAAACATACAGGCTCCGCTTGCTATGATGTGGCCTGCTGGAATGCCCCCACTGGGGGATATGGCTTTTACACTAGCCGCACCTTATCTCGGGTTCCTGCTCCAGGCCGATGGACGAAATATCCTTGTAGATACAGGCATTAACGATGGTTTTATAGTTGACGGTAAGGCTTGGGGCGCTCTGCCTGCCGAAGGCGGAGCGAAACTGGTGCAAAAAGCGTTGGAAAAAGAGAAACTGGCACCAGAGGATATCGATACCGTCATTCTTACGCATCTGCACAATGATCATGCGGGAAATTGTCATTTGTTTCCCAATGCCCGTTTTATTTTTCAGAAGGATGAATGGTGGAATATGCTCCATCCGATTCCGCAACAACTTGCCAGGGGCGACTATGACTTGAGCATCATAGACTTCTTTAAAAAACCTGGCGTGAATAAGATCATGCTGGATGGTGATTTTCAGCTCGAAGACGGCATCATGGCCTATAAAGTACCGGGTGGTCACTCTCTTGGTAATCAGGTAATTGCGGTGAACACCCAAAAAGGAATCGTTGCAATGTTGGGTGATATCGCGCTGTTAAACTTTATGATAATCCCGGGAATGGCAGAGATTGTTGATATGCAGGGCGTATCTCATCCCATACCGGCTGTGCCGACATCACTGGGCGGGGGTGTGCCCCACGCTGTTATTTATGATTTGTTCTCCTTTTATGCCGGTCTCAACAAGATCAAAGCCATTGTGTCGCAGTGGAAGCCGGGATATGTCATACCCGGACACGAACCGTCTTTGATTGTTACCGGTATATAGGTATTTGAGCTCTTGGTTTATAGTCAGGTACAAGTATTTTAGAACCATAAAAACCCACCGGGAAGGTATTTCCCGGTGGGTTTGAAAATCAGGCTGCATATATAATGCGCGCGGGCGCTTAAATCGGACAAGTGATCAGACTATAGAGTATGTTTTCTCTGAGCGCATAACGGACTTGCAGGGGGACGGTGCTGATAGATGCCCATCGAAGAATAATCTCATTTAGCAGGTCATGATTGAATGAAGCAAAGGAGGGGATATGTTTAAAAACAGATTACGTTTTGTGATGCTCACATGGTTGTTTGTCATTGTGCTCGTTGCGTTTTTTGATCGTGTAAACCTTGCTGTGGCGGCGCCATTAATTATGCAAGAACTTGGGTTATCGCCGACTCAACTCGGAGTTGTAATGGCGGGATTTACCATCGGTTATATGCTGCTCAGTTTTCCGGCGGGCTTCCTCGTACAGAAGTTCTCTTCCCGATTATTGCTGGTGAGCATCATAGTTTTGTGGTCAATTGCAACATTTATGACCGGTATCACCTGGTCTTTTGCAAGTTTAATTGTTGTTCGCATCATATTTGGTATGTGCGAGGGTCCCATGTTTTCCGCCAACGCCAATTTAGTCAATATCTGGATGCAGCCCCGGGAAAGAGGGATTGCACAAGCTCTATGGCTTGCTGCCATTCCCGTGGGCCTCATGATCGGAAACGTGGTTAGCGCGGCCATTGTAAACAGCTATGGCTGGCGGAGCGTCTTTTATGCCTTTGCCGTTCTGGGAATTGTTGTCGCAATGGTGACATGGGTAGTCATAAGAAATCGTCCGGAAGAGCACCCCTCTATAACTCCGGAAGAGCTGAAAGGAATCAAAGACGCCCAGCGGCTTCATCATGGCGCCGATGATATTGTCGATGACCCAGGTTCCACAATGAAAGAATTGATGACGAACCCCTGGGTGTGGATTCTGAGCATTCTGTACTTTGCCGCGGCCATGTATCTGTGGGGCAACCTCAATTGGCTTCCCACATATTTCAGTAAAGCACGTGGTTCCAATCTCATGGCGTCTGGTGTCAACGCCGCTATTCCTATGGTTGCCGCCACTTTGGGACTTTTCGTTATGGGTTGGCTATCCGACCATTTTGGTAAGTACAGAACTCTTTGGCTGGCAGTCACCTTGTTTATAGCTGTGCCTTTTACCATCTTCGGGGTAAAAGCCTCTTCTCTGAATGGCTGCCTGTGGGGTTTTTCTCTTGCATGTTTCTTTTGCTTCGGATCTTACGGCATCATTTATACTGTTCCCATGGAAATCTTCAAACGGAGTGATGCGCCAAAGGTTATCGGAATAATACTGGCGTGGAGCTCACTGGCCGGAATAATTGCGCCCATCCTAGTCGGGTACGTCCTTCAGCACACAAATTCTTTCGATTATGCTTACTATATCTTTGCGGGATTGGTTTTTATCGCAGGCTGCCTGTCTTTAGTACTCCTGACCCAGGAGCGATTCTTGAAGCTGCAGCAAGAGGCTCGGCAGAGTGCCTGAACGTTAATGAACAAGAGGAGATTAAGTTAAGTAGATGAGCAAGGTAGCGTCAACAACCTTTCGCACTTTTAGTTTAGCAACTCCTCAATCCGGTAATCGGTAAGCCAAGCGCTCCGGGAGTTATTAAAACTCCCGGAGCGCTTGGCGCTTATGCCATATCTGCAAGGTTTTCTGTCAATCTGTCCATATTCAAACATTGCCGTGTGCCCCACTTGGTGGCTGAAACATGCCTTACCGGACAATGAAGGCGTTGTTTCG
The DNA here is from genome assembly GCA_012510495.1 of Smithella sp. Taxonomy (GTDB): domain Bacteria; phylum Desulfobacterota; class Syntrophia; order Syntrophales; family Smithellaceae; genus UBA8904. Next base: position 16 of record JAAZHX010000314.1, on the reverse strand, counting down.
GCGCCCCTGTCTGATT
>JAAZHX010000101.1 GCA_012510495.1 Smithella sp. | reverse complement strand
CGCTTCGGATTTGCTTGTGCGCGACTGGAGCTCATGCACTTTCTGGATAATGCCCAACTGGGTCTGAACATGATGGCCTATTTCATGGGCGATGACGTACGCCTGGGCGAAATCACCGGATGCGCCGAAACGTGAATGCAGCTCTTCGAAAAATGCCAGGTCGAGGTAAACCTTGTGATCGGCCGGACAATAAAAAGGTCCTGTGGCCGATCCGGCCATGCCGCATGCGGATTCAACGGCCTCGGAAAACAATACAAGTTTCGGTTCTTCATAGGTGCGTCCCGCCTGCTGAAAAACATCGTTCCAGACATCCTCCGTTTCCGCCAGCACCACCGCGACAAAATTGCGCGCATTGTCATTGGCGGCTGTGGTTGCGCTTTGTTCAACAGAAATTGAAGAAGACTGCGTATTCTGCTCAACGACCTGCAATATTGAACTCGGATCAACGCCCATGAACATGCTGATGACCACGATGGCCACCAGACCGAGTCCGCCGATGCCGCCGACCTTTGCGCCGCGGGAAATCGACATTCCTCGGCGGTCTTCCACGTTGTCACTTTGTCTTTCGCCCCTCCAGCGCATTGTTTTCTCCTTTTTAGGGTTACATCAGGAATAATATGATTACGGCCCGGACGGCCGGAATCGACCCTTATGCTTCAGTTGTCAGTATAGAAACAAGGTTTTCGGCTGTCAAGATAATTCATCTTCGTTGATTTTATTGGAGAAAATAGTCATCAATCAATCCGATGCGGACATGATTATGCTTTAAGAAATGTATCCGGATTTGTTCAGTAAGGGGGTGACGCGCAGACCGCGGAAATACGACCGCGATCTGCACGCAGCCTTTGTTCTAATGCAGTCTTTCTTCGGACAAAAACAGGTGATCTGTTTCGATTTCCACCAGCGCTTCAAAAAGCTGCCGGATCCGCGGATGATCCGCTTCGGCGGCTGACTTTCTGTAGAATTCGATAGCCCGTGTTTCCCTTGCGTGGGACTCTTTCAGATTTCCAACATTCTCCGTATGGCAGGTCTCGTTTCCCGGAGGAAGGGATGCCAGTTTGAGAATCTTTTTCCAAATGGAGGCATGTTCCGCTTCAATTTTGCCCAGCGCCTTGAACAAAACCTTTCCTTCGGGATCATCCGTTTTGCCTGCGGCGCATGAATAAAATGTCGCGTTGCTAATTTCCACCTTGAGCGCATGTTCGGCATTGGCCCGATCTTTTGCGCTCAGAGGCACATCAAAATTCACGACCGCATCTTTTGCCTCCATAATATATTCCATGTGAGCGCCGCAGAACGGGCAGTTCGCCGGAGGACTGGCGCCGATATACGCGTCGCCGCATATTATGCATCGGTATAGTTTAACCATGTGTTCTCCTTTTAAGATAATGATGCAGCGTTAACTTATGCTTTCCACAAGCCGTGAAGATTGCAGTATTCGCGCGCTGTAATGCTGATTGCTTCGATGGGGAAAACCGCCTCGGGCGCCTGGCCGGGCGCTAAATACTGGCGGTAAATTTTGCCGTCTGCGATAACTTCAATCCATTCAATGTAGTGCTTTTCTTCCATGGGATGCGCCACGCTGCCAACGGTCACCTTGAAACCGCCGGCCACTTTTTCCGCCACGGGGACATGTTTTTCCTTGGCTGCATCCGTCGTGTTTTCCGTCATGAGTTTCATGGGCTGATCGCAACACACAAGCTTTCCCACGCCCGCGTGAAGTATTTCTACGATATTGCCGCATACATTACATTTGTAAACTTCGTTTCTGTTGGCCATGATAAACCTCCTCGTTTTATTATGATTAATCTACTTTCTTAAACATCTTTCCCTTGGCGCCGCAGACCGGACAGGTTTCCGGCGCTTCGTTTTCCACGGTATAACCGCAGACCGGACAAACATAATAGCTGTATGTTTCCTGTGAACCGTCCAGATGATCCAGCGCTTTCTGATAGAGGGCGGCGTGAATTTTT
>JAAZHX010000282.1 GCA_012510495.1 Smithella sp. | reverse complement strand
GGGTAACGGTCAGGGTATACTGCCGGTCAAGCAGAGCATCCAGCGCGGGCCTCGCCTTTGCAATCGTGAAATCCTCGTACAAGGCGGTGAGATAGGACATCAGCTCAAAGGGGTCGTGCCCGATCTCGGCCAGATTATAGCGATACTCATCGTAGCCGGGATGGGTGGTTTCGATTTTGCTGATCTTCTGCCGCAGCCCGCTTTCCAGCCCGACGTAGTACGCTTCCGCAGCCAATATGTCCTCGTCCTCGGCGGTGTAGGAAGTGCCGACGATCATGTTCATACCGCCTTGCAGCATGACGGAACAGGAGCCTATGGCGGTCATAATGAGCATGATTACCACACCGATGCCCAGGATAATCAGGATGGGCTTCCAGTTGCGCACGACGAACGCCGCCGTCTTTTGCGTAGCTTCGGCGGTTTTCTTCGCGGTTTTCGCGGCCCGTTCCGCTGTCTTTTTCGTCGTACCGGCTGTCTGCCGCGCCTTTTTCGCAACGGCGTACTGGCGCTTGATGGCCTGCTTTTGCTGCCAGCGGGAAAGCGGGTTGGAGGACAGGTGCGGATTATCCCGCACCGTCTTTTGATACAGGGCGTTGATGTTGGCCCGATCCGCCTTTTTCTCCAGCGTGGCGGCGGTGCGATAGGGTTTCAGCTTGTGGTTGTGATGAATGGAGCGTACCGCGCGGACGCCGGTTTCAGCCGCCTGCTCGGATTTGTGGGCGGCCTGCACGCCGACGTTTTCGCCCTCCACCTTGCTGATCTGCCGGTGGGCCTCCAGCGCCGGGGCCGAAAGAACCGCATGGGTGAGCTTGGAGGGCGGCCTGGGCTTGTCGATTTCCTCAAAATATAAGCGCGTTTTTGGTTTGGCCTTCGCCTCGTCAAAAACGCGCTCTTTCTTGAGAACCTTTTTCTTGGGGATTTGCGCCTGCGCCTTTTCCAGCCTATCCGCCGCCTTATCCGCTTTGCGGATGTGGGGCGCAAGCTCCGGGTCGGCGCGTTCCTCGTCGGTAAAGCGCAGGCGGTAGGCATTGCCTTTTTGCCGTTTGGCGCTCATGCGATCACCCCTTTGCTTCGCCGGGCTTGGTCGTCATGATTTTATACAGCTCCGTATCCTTTGGGAACTTATCGGCAAAGGGCAGGATGATGTTGCCGTAGAACAGCAGCCCTTCGCCCTCGCCGGAGTGGGTCACATACGAAAGCTGGTGCGGGGAGATATTGAGCTGCTTGGCGAGTATCTGCCGGTCGCCGGACGCCTGGTTGAGCATGTAGATGAAGTCGCTGTTTTCAAAGATGTTCTCGATTTCCCGGCTGGCGAGCAGGTCTTTGACGTTTTGGGTGATGCCGGTGGGTATCCCGCCCCACTTCCTGAAACGCTTCCAGATTTCAACGCTGTACGCCGCCGTCTGTTCCTCTTTCAGAAGCAGGTGGAACTCATCCATATAGTAGCGGGTGGCCTTGCCCACGGCGCGGTTGACGGTGACGCGGTTCCACACCTGATCCTGCACGATGAGCATCCCCAGCTTTTTAAGCTGTTTGCCCAGCTCCTTGATGTCGTAGCAGACAAGGCGGTTTCGGATGTCCACGTTGGTACGGTGATTGAAAATATTTAGGGAGCCGGAAACGTAGATTTCCAATGCCGTGGCAATGTGCTTTGCCTCCCGTTCCTCCTGTGCCAGCAGCACTTGATGCAGGTCGCCCAGCACCGGCATGTTCTCCGGGCGCGGATCGGCCAGATATTG
>JAAZHX010000235.1 GCA_012510495.1 Smithella sp. | reverse complement strand
GCACCGGCGTCGTTTCGTAGCAGAATGTGACATTTTCAATGTCGATTCCCCGGGAAACCGGCGGCAGGGCGACGGCGCCGGGCTTGTCCTTGATGTCCGGGGACAGGTCGATGATGCTGAAGATCCGGTCGGCGCCGGCAATGCCCTGGTTGATCGTGTTGTTGATATTGGTGAGGCGCTTGATCGGTTCATAGAGCATCAGCATCGCAGCGATAAAGGAGAAAAACGTGCCGGGGGTGGAGTTGCCCTGCACGACGTTGTAGCCGCCGTAAAAAATCACGGCGGCGATGCCCAGGCCGCCCAGAAAATCCATCAGCGGGCTGGAAATGGCGTTTACGGAAACGGCCTTCATGCTGAATTTGAACAGCCGCTCGTTTTCGGCGGCAAACCGCACGTTCTCGTATTTTTCCATGCAGAAGGCCTTGACGATGCGCGTTCCGGAAATAGTTTCCTGCAAGAACGAGTTCAGCGTTCCCATGGTGACCTGCGAGGAGGTGGTCACTTTTCTCATTTTTTTGCCGAAGCGGGAAATCGGGTAAATCGTCAGCGGGAAAACCACCATGGCGATCAGCGCGAGCTTCCAGTCCGTGTAGAAAATGACGCCGACGAGGCAAATCAGCATGAAGGTGTCCTTGACCAGCGCCGTGATGGCCTCCGACGACGCGGTTTGAACGGATTGCACGTCGTTGGTGATCCGCGCCATGAGTAATCCCGTGGGATGCTCGGCGAAAAAGGACAAAGACTGCTCCTGAATCCGCTCATAGAGTTTGTTGCGCAGATCCGTAACGATGCGCAGGCCGATGGAGCTCATCAGAATCGTTTGTCCGTAATTGGCCAGCCCCTTGAACAAAAAGATCGCGATGACGGCAAGGGGGATCCACTTCAGGGCGGCGATGTTTTTGCTCATGAAAATTTCATCGATGGCCGGTTTGGCGATCAAGGGCAGGGCGGATTGCAGGCCCCCGGCGACAATCATGCAGATCGCGGCAAAAATAAAGCGTGCGTAATAGCGCCGGGCCATCGTAAACAATCTTTGAAACGTTTCCATGGTTCATCCTATATCATATCGCAGGCGATTTGCGCAGCCCTTCCCGCAGCGCCTGGTTCGCCGAGTCTGGCGCGGATGTCGCCCAGATCCCGAATGATCTGTTGCCGTTTTTCCCGGTTTTGTAAAATGGCCAGCGCCTCGGACGCGATGCGCGGACCGCGGGCGTCGCGCTGAATCAATTCCGGGGCGACGGTTTTGCCGGCCAGAATGTTGACCAGTCCGATGTGCTGCTGCCGGATGATCATCCGGCCGATCAGCTCCGAAAAGAGGGAGACCTTGTAAACGATGACCATCGGCACGCCCATCAGGCCGGTTTCCAGTGTCGCCGTTCCGGAGGTCACGATGGCCAGATCGCAACAGGCCAGGACGTCGTAGGTCCGGGAAACGACGATTTGAATATCGAGGCCGGAATCGTTCAGAAAGCCGGCGACGGTTTTCTTCTCAAGGGTATCCGCCAAGGGCAGAATGTACTGCGTCCCGGGGATATTTTGGGAAATGATCCGCGCCGCCTCGACCATCTCCGGCAGAAGTTTTTGGATTTCCGAATTCCGGCTCCCGGGCAGCAGGCCGATGGTTGTTTTGTCTTCCGCAAGGCCGAAGTGAGCCCGGGCCTGCGACGCCGTGAACGTCGTTTTCACAATGTCGCGCAGGGGATGCCCGACGTAATGGACGTCGAACCCGTGCGCGGCGTAAAAATCCACCTCAAACGGCAGAATCACGGCCATTTCATCCACCCGTTTTTTGATCTGTCGAACGCGCCCCTCCCGCCAGGCCCACACCTGCGGGCTGATGTAGTAAAAGATCCGGATGCCTCTTTTTCGGGCGGCGCGGGCCGCGATGTTGAGGTTGAAATCGGGAAAATCGATCAGGATGACCAGGTCCGGTTTTAACCGGTCCAGGGATTTGCGCATTTTGGCGATGACGCGAATAAGGGCGGCGGCTTTCGAAAACACTTCCGACACGCCGACCACCGCAATGTCCGCCGCGTGTGCCAGCAGTTTTACTCCCGCTTCCCGCATGCGATTGCCGCCGATGCCGAAAAATTGCAGCGACGGATTGACGGCCAGCATTTCGCGGACGAGCAGGGCGCCGTGCAGATCGCCGGATGCTTCTCCGGCGATGATCATCACCCTGGGAGCGTGGCCGCCGGTTCCGTTCATGATTGCCTTTCTGCCGCCACGTTCAACCGACATGATGAATGACTCCGGCGATCCGCCCGATTTCCTCCGCGGTCAGCTCCGGCGCGCGTTCCGGCGCCTGGTCGATCGCTTTTTGCGGACGGGCGCACGGTCTTTTTAAATTAACCATCGGGATCATGTCCGCAGGCCCTCATGAGTTTTCATTTTCTGCAGAATATCGATGGCCAGCGCGAGCGACTTGCGGCCGTCCTCTCCGGATACCCGCGGCTGCGAGCGGCCCCGCACGGCTTCGACAAACGAGCGGATTTCTTCCTCGAGGGGGTCATGGCTGCCCAACTCGATGGCGTTCTGGACAATTTGCGGTTTGCCGTCCGCGCCCGCTGTTTTGGAAAACGACAGGACCTCTCTTTTCCGGCAGTCCACGGAGTGGTAGCCTTCCGGACCGAAAAACCGGATTTTCTGCATGGTCTTGGCGCTGATGCGGCTGGCCGTGATATTGGCGATGCAGCCGGTGGCAAACGACAGGCGGACGTTGGAGATGTCGATCTTGTCCGAAAGAATGGGCACGCCGACCGCCTCCACGCGCGTGACCGGCGCGTCCACGAATTTCAGGATCAGATCCAGGTCGTGAATCATCAGATCCAGAATGACGTCCACGTCGGTGCCGCGCTCGAAAAAAGGATGCAGGCGATGCACTTCAATAAAAGCGGGTCGGGTAATTACCTGCTCGAGGGCCATCACGGCGGGATTGAACCGCTCGACAAATCCGACCTGCAGGATCAGGCGGTTTCCCCGCGCCAGGGCCAGCAGCTCGTCTGCTTCCCAAAGCGCCGCGCACAGCGGCTTTTCGATGAGCGTGTCCACGCCGGCCGCCAGGAAATCCCGGGCGACGGCATAATGATCTCCCGTCGGCACGGCGATGCTGACCGCGTCCACGCAATCCAGCATTTCCTGATGGTCCGCAAAGGCCGGACACCCGTAAAGATCGGCCGCCTTCTGGGCCTTTTCGATTTGGCTGTCGGACACGGCGGCAATGACGCAGGACCCGATCCGGGCGTATTTCTGCAGGTGATAACCGCCGAGATAGCCGATTCCGACCACACCGATGCGTAATTTTTTATCCTGGGTCATGTTTTATCTTTCAGCGGCAGACGCCTCTTTCCGAGTTTTTGATGAAAGTGAGAAAATGCCGGACCTCCGGCAGGTCTTCCACCTCTTTTTGCGCTTTCTCCAGGGCGGTCTCCAAAAGCAGATCGGAGCGGAAAACAATCTTGTAGGCGTCCTTGAGCGCTTTGATGGTCTCATCGGAAAAATTGCGCCGTTGCAGGCCGATCAGATTCAGGCCGAACAGTTTGGCGTGGTTCCCGTTGGCCAGTGTGTAGGGGGGGACATCCCTGGCCACGCCGGAAGCGCCGCCGATAAACGAATGCGCCCCGATGCGCGTGAACTGGTGGACTCCGGTCAGACCGCTGATGATGGCGTAGTCTTCCACGTGAATGTGGCCGGCCAGCGTGGCGACGTTGGACATGATGATGTGGCTTCCCAGCTTGCAGTTGTGCGCGACGTGGCAGTACGCCATGATCAGGTTGTGATCGCCGAGGATCGTCACGCCGATATCGGCGGTCGTCGAGCGGTGGATCGTGACGAATTCGCGGATGGTGTTGAAGTTGCCGATGACCACCCGCGTCTTTTCGCCGCCGAATTTCAGGTCCTGGGGCGGCGCGCCGATCGAGCAGAATTGAAAGATGCGGCAGCCTTCGCCGATGCGGGTGTAGTCGTCGATGACGGTGTGCGGGCCGATCACGGTATTTTTGCCGATGATCACGTCGCCGCCGATGATGCTGTAGGGGCCGATCTCCACGCCTTCCTCCAGTTGGGCGTCGGGCGAGACAATGGCGGTGGGATGGATTTTCATGGTTCACCTTCGGTATTTTTATGAATGACGGCTTCAAGCTCTTCCACGCGCCGCATCAGTTTTTCCATTTTGACGCGGATTTCGGGAAGCTTGGCCTTGCTGGTTTCAACCTTCAGCCATTCCCGGAACGGCAGAAACGGCGTGCCCCCGCCGACCATGCCCGCGGGAATGCTCTTGTGGATGCCCGAGGAAGCGCCGATCATGACGGAGTCTCCGATGGTGATATGGCCGACGATGCCGACCTGTCCGCCGATGATGACGCTTTTCCCGATTTTGGTCGAGCCGGAGATGCCGGTCTGGGCGGCGATGGCTGAATTTTCGCCGATGACGACATTGTGCGCGACCTGCACGAGGTTGTCGATTTTCACGTTGCGCTGAATCCAGGTCTTGCCCAGCGTGGCGCGGTCCACGGTGGTGTTGGCGCCCAGCTCCACGTCGTCGTCGATTTGAACGATGCCGACCTGGGGGATTTTCTGGTTCCGCGACCCCGGCGCGGAAAACCCGAAGCCGTCTCCGCCGATGACCACCCCGGAATGCAGAATGACCCGCCGGCCGATAATCGAACGGGCGTAAACGGAGACGTTGGCGTACAGGACGGAATCTTCTCCGACCGAAGCGTCGCGGCCGATAAACACGCCGGGATAAATCACCGCGCCTTTTTCAACGCGGGCGCCGCGGCCGATGAACGCCCGGGGCATGACGGTTGCTTCCGGGGAGACGAAAGCCCCTTCTTCGATGAAGGCATCAGGGCTTATACCCGCGGGGCCGTGATCGACGGGATAAAAGACCGTGAGCAGCTTGCCGAACGCCGCGTAGGGATCGGCTACGGCAATCAGGTTTTTATCCGGCGCGACGGT